>NZ_JAMYMK010000011.1:0-214627 GCF_040318565.1 Mesorhizobium sp. M1142 | reverse complement strand
GAGAAGCGGCTACGTTTCATGTCCTGGTCCTCTCGATGGGCCAGAACGAACTTCAAACCGGATTAGATCAGAGGGGCAAGGTCACAGCCATTCTGACGCCCACCGCTCCGTCCAGATTCTCGCGCTTTGCGAACCGCTGTCGTATGCTGCTTGAGTCTCTTGGAATCCCATTTTCATGGTCAAAGGGTCTACGCAATATGCGTGAACGTCAATCAACGCATGGCGGCGAGTCGTTATGACGGCACAGAAAGATTCACGGGGCGGAAAGTTAACTTTCAAAACAGGAAAAGACTGGTCCGCCGCCCTCTACCTGAAATTCGAGGATGAGCGCACGCGGCCCGCGCGCGATCTCGTTGTGCAGGTGCCGGTGCCAGAACCGCGCCGGGTGGTCGATATTGGCTGCGGACCGGGCAATTCGACCGAATTGCTGGTCGCGCGCTGGCCGCAGGCGCAAATCAGCGGCTTCGATACCTCGCCCGACATGATCGAGAAGGCCAAAGTGCGTCTGCCCGGCGTCAGCTTTGCGCTGGCGGATGCGGCGGCGTGGCAGCCGACCGAACCCGTCGACGTGATCTTTGCCAATGCGGTGTTTCAATGGCTGCCGGAGCATCCGGCAGTCTTCCAGCGGCTGATGGGATTTTTGGCGCCCGGCGGCGCGCTTGCCGTGCAGATGCCGGACAACATGGCTGAGCCCTCGCACCGGCTGATGCGCGAGACCGCGGCCGAGATGCCGTTCACCGAAAAGCTCGAGCGCGCGGCTCGCGCGCCGCTGCTGCCGGTCTCGTTCTATTACGACCTTCTGTCGCCGTTCTCGGATCGGCTCGATATCTGGCACACGATTTACAACCATCCGCTGGCCGATGCCGAGGCGATCGTCGAATGGGTGAAGTCGACGGGGCTGAAGCCGTTCCTCGATCCGCTCGACGAAGACGAGCGGCAGCTTTTCCTGAAGCGCTACGCGGCCAGGATCAGCGAAGCCTATCCGAAAACGGCAAGCGGCAAGGTGTTGCTGCGCTTTCCCCGTCTCTTCATCGTGGCGCGGCGCGCTGCTTAGGAACTTTTAGACCCTTTCCAGGGACTTGATTTAAGCCGGCATAAACTGGCTAGGTGCAAAAGAGGTTGCGCCGAGCTTTTTGCGGCGCCGACATGAAGCCGCAACGCCTGCGCACGGGACGAACTGAAAATGCATCGCGTCATCATCAGCGGCATCGGCGTTGAAATCCCCGAGGCTTCGATCACCAATGAGGAACTCGTCGCCAGCTTCAACAGCTGGGTGGACATGGAGAACGTCCGCCGCGAGGTGTCCGGCGAGCCGCTGCTGCAGAAATCGGACAGTGCCTTCATCGTCCATGCCTCGGGCGTCCAGACCCGCCATGTCATCGAACGGGAGGGCATCCTCGACCCGACCCGCATGGCGCCGCGCTTCCCGGCGCGGCCCGACGATGCGCTGTCGCTGGAGGCCGAATTCGGCATCGCCTCGGCCAGCAAGGCGCTCGATCATGCCGGGCTGAAGCCAGGGGATATCGACCTGGTGATCTGCTCGGCCTCGCACCATCAGCGGCCCTATCCGGCGATCGCCATCGAGATGCAGCAGGCACTGGGTACGAAAGGCGCCGGTTTCGATATGGGGCTTGGCTGCTCGTCGGCGGCGGCCGCGTTGCACATCGCCGTCAACCTGGTGCGGGCAGGGGCGCACAAACGCGTGCTGGTGTCGACGCCGGAGATCATCACCGGCCATCTCAATTTTCGCGACCGGCAGACGCATTTCATCTTTGGCGACGCTTCCGTGTCGATGGTCGTCGAAGGGCTCGCCCAGGGCGAGAAGCGGCCGGGCCGATTCGAGGTGCTGGATACGCGTACCTGGACGCAGATGTCGAACAGCATCCGCACCAATCTCGGTTATTATACCCGCGCCACCCAGGACGATCCGTACATGATCGATCTGGAAGGCAATCTGATCAAGCAGATCGGCAACAAGGTGTTCAAGGAAGTCACCGTTGCCGGCCACAAATTCATCGTCGAGTTTCTGGCCGAGCACGGGCTGACGCCGCAAGCGATCCGGCGTTTCTGGCTGCATCAGGCCAATGCGCGGATGAACGCCATGATCCTGAAACTATCTTTCGGTCATGAGGTCGACCATGACCGCGCGCCGATGGTGCTGGAGCGCCTCGGCAACACCGCCGCCGCCGGCGCCATCATCGCCCTGTCGGAGAACCATGCCGACATGAAGGCCGGCGACTACGGCCTGCTCTGCGCGTTCGGCGCCGGCTACTCGATCGGCGGCGCGCTGTTGCGCATGCTCTGACTATTTCGGCACGGACGGCACCGGCATCGGAGCGCGCCTGGCAAATCGCATCAGTCCGCTTGATCGGAGCATCAGCGCTTTCGACTGGACCTGATGAGCTGACCGCGGCTAATTGCGCGTATCACGCGAGGCACGAACCCATGCTGGATCTTTTTCCCGAAGCCGAAACTCCGGTCGAGATCGTGGCCGCGCGAAAACTCGCCGCCAGGGTGGCAGCGCTTTACCTCGCACCGTTCGATCATTTCGAGACACGGGCAGTGGACATGTTGCAGCTCGGCTTCGACGGCATCGACGGCGATTTCCACGCCGGCACGACGCGGCGATCCGGCGGGCGGGAACCCTGGTATCCGCGCGGCACCGAGATGCGCAACGAACGGCAATTGTCGATCGTGGCAGCGGACGAACTGGCAATTGTCGCCGAACGGATGGGCATCGCCGAGATCAAGCCGGAATGGATCGGCGCCAATCTCGTGATCGAAGGCCTGCCGCACCTCTCGATGTTGCCATCCGGCACGCTGCTGTTCTTCAAAGGCGGCGCGACCGTCAAGGTCGACGCGCAGAACGGGCCTTGCCGGATCGCGGGAAGGTCGGTCGCCGAGAATGCCGGGATGGCCGACGTCGAGGCCGGCGCGCTGCTGTTCCCGAAAGCGGCGAAGCGGTTGCGCGGGCTCGTCGCCTGGGTCGAGAAACCCGGCACGATCACTGCCGGCGAGGAGATTTCGGTGCGTGTGCCGGAGCAGTGGATTTACCGGGCCTGATTGTTTGCTAGGCAAGCCGGCAAAGCCTCAAAGCCGCGCGCGGCGTATTTTGTTCTTGCTTTGTGCCGGCAGCTATGCTACTAATTTCGGTATGGTGCTAATTGGCTCCAACGATCCGCCCTCCGAGGCGGTTTTTTTGTTTCTGGCTTTGAAAGTTCCGATGTTGCCGGCCTGACGTCGGCAGGACAGAGGGGGGCGCCGTAGAACTCGACGCGTGTGTCTGCCATCGCTCTATTCCTCGTCCTCATCATCGAGCAGACGGGTGGCACGCCAGCGGGTTAGCACGATGTTGGTTTGCTCGATGACGAAGAAGCGCGCGGAATCGCGGTCATATCCTTCGGCCAGCAGCTTTTCGTAGTCGGTATGGGCATGGCGAATATGCGCTATCGTCGCCAGCCACACGGCAATGCTCGGTGGCAAGGTCTTCATGTGCACGGCGCCGGCATCGGCACGGATCTTTTCCATGTCGGCATAGGGCGCCAGCGGCAGGAGCGCTGTCAGTGCCTTGGCGATGGCGCGGCGGCGGCCGGTCGGGGCGCTCACTGCCCGTCCGATCTGGACAACTCGTCCCGCCCGGCCATGGTCGCCGCGGCGAAGGCATCGGTCGAGGCGAAGTAGGGCTTGATGTCGATGACCGGCGTGCCGTCGAGCACGTCGATGGCATCGAGATCGATGCGGCCGGTATCGATATCGACGGCAACCAGCCTGGCGACATGCAGCCCAATTGGGTTCGGCCGGGCAGGGGAGCGCAGCGAAAAGACGCCTTTCGGCTCCATGGCATGGCGGGGTTTCTGGATAATCAGTTGCCGCGGCGCATGGTGCAGCCAGGACAGGACGATCACGTGGCTGGCGCGTTCCAGCCCAAGCAGGCCCTCACGATAAAGCGGGTCGATGACCAAGTGCGCCGGCTGTCCCGTCTCCCGCGCGGCCTTCATGTTTTTGGGGCAAGTCTCCCGCGTGATCCAAGGCGAAGCGATGCGGCCGATGAAGACGACATGGCCATCCGGCGGCATCGTTGCCGGGTCGGTTTCCAGGAGCTTTTCGCCGCTGCGCGTTTCGACCATGGGCCTCGCCTCGATGCATCCGGCTTTGCGCGATCCGCTGCGCATGCGTCATTTTCTTGTCCGGAAGCGACATAGCGCTTGCAAGCCTATCAAAACCGACATAAACATATGTTTATATCTTTTCAAAGAGAATGCTCGCATGCATGTCGCTCTCGACACGATGGTAGATACATTGAAGGCGGCTGCCGAATCCAGCCGGCTGCGTATATTGGCGCTGCTGTCGCGCGGCGATCTGACCGTTTCAGATCTCACCGAAATCCTCGGCCAGTCGCAGCCGCGCGTCTCGCGGCATTTGAAATTGCTGCTGGAGGCAGGGCTGATCGGCCGCTACCAGGAGGGCTCGTGGGCTTTCTTCCGGCTTTCGGATTCCGACACGTCGCGCGATTTTGTGCTCAGGCTGGTCTCCGGCATCCGCGGCGCCGATCCGCAGGTCGAGCGTGATCTCGAACGGCTGGCCGCGGTCAAGCGCAAGCGGCAGGACCGGGCTGCCGAATATTTCTCGGTCAACGCCGCAAGCTGGGACCATATCCGCTCGCTGCATGTGCCGGACCGCGCCGTCGAAGCAGCCCTCATCAAGCTCGTCGGCAAGCGGCCGTTCCAGTCGATGCTCGATCTCGGCACCGGCACCGGACGGCTGCTCGAGATCTTTTCGCCGCTCTATCGGCGCGGTATCGGCATCGACATGTCGCGCGAAATGCTGACGGTGGCGCGCGCCAATCTCGACAAGGCCGGCATTTCGAATGCGCAGGTGCGGCAGGGCGACATTTTCGCGCCGCCGGTCGAACGCGACGCCTTCGATCTCGTTACCATCCATCAGGTGCTGCACTATCTCGACGATCCTGCCCGCGCCATCCGAGAGGCGGCGCGTCTGTTGCGCCCGGCTGGCAGGCTGGTGATCGTCGATTTCGCGCCGCACACGCTGGAGTTCTTGCGCGAGGAGCACGCGCATATGCGCCTCGGCTTTTCCGACCGGCAAATCGCCGACTGGTTTTCCGAGGCCGGCCTCGAGCTCGAGGACAGCCAGGAATTCGAACCGCGCGGTGGCAACGAGGCCAAGCTCACCGTCAAACTCTGGCTCGGCCGCGATCGGCGCATGCTGATTGCCGAGCCTTCCAACGACAGACAACCGGCCAATGCGTATCCGATAGGGGAAACCGCCTGATGAACCAGTTCCGCTTCTCCCGCCGTCCCGACATCGGCGACAAGGTCAGGGTGTCGTTCGAGTTCTTTCCGCCGAAAAACGACGAGATGGAAGCAAGGCTGTGGGACACGGTCACCCGGCTGGAGCCGCTCAAGCCGAAATTCGTCTCGGTCACCTATGGCGCCGGTGGTTCGACCCGCGAGCGCACGGCCCGCACCGTCAAGCGCATCCTCAACGAAACGTCGCTGACGCCGGCGGCGCACATGACCTGCGTCGACGCGGCGCGCCACGAGGTCGATGCGGTGATCCGGGAGTTCGCCGATATGGGCGTCAAGCGTTTCGTCGCCCTGCGCGGCGATCCGGCCGAGGGCGTCGGCGCGGCTTACCGGCCGCATCCGGAAGGCTATGCCAATGGCGCCGAACTGGTCGATGCGCTGAAGGGCGCCGGCGATTTCGACATATCGGTCTCGGCCTATCCGGAAAAACATCCGGAGAGTCCGGATTTCGCCACCGATTTCGACATGCTGAAGCGCAAGGCCGACAATGGGGCGACGCGGGCGATCACCCAGTTCTTCTTCGACAACGATCTCTATGAGCGCTATGTCGAGCGGGCACGGCGGGCCGGCATCTACATACCGATCGTGCCGGGCATATTGCCGGTGCACAATTTCACCCAGGTCGCCAACTTCTCGGCGCGGTGCGGCGCCTTGGTGCCGGCATGGCTGGCCGAGCGTTTCGATGGGCTGCAGAACGATCCGCAAACGCATGCGCTGGTGGCATCTGCCGTGGCCGCCGAGCAGGTGCTGGACCTTGTCGAGCGCGGCGTCGGCGATTTCCACTTCTACACGATGAACCGGGCCGATCTGGTCTTCGCCATCTGCCACATGATCGGCATCAGGTCGCACGAAGTCGAGGCTGCGGGATCCGCCGCGGCGTAAGGCGGCAAGCTCCTTTTTGAAATGTCAAAGATCGGGGGAATGCAAAGGCCGGGCAAAATGCCCGGCCTTTTCAATGGTTTGTAATATTCGGTGCTGGTCTTCCCCCGCTCAGCGGCCTTATGGAAGGACGCCCATAATGAGGGCGCCGATGAATGCAAACGCAGCACAAATCATCAATGCGTTGATCGGCCTCGTCAGTCCCATGTCATAGCCTCCTCTTAAGAGCTATGGCGAGAGTCTAGGGTCATTTGTGCCACAGGCAAGCAGAAACTTTGCTGCAATGCGACGAGATTGTGGAATTTGCGACCTGCCGTTTGCCGTTAGGTATTGAAACTCTTGGTCAAAAGCCGGCGTTGGACCTGTGAATAATTTGTGGCGAAGCCGGGGCAGCAACGAGCATGGCAGCGCTACCGCGGCGGAAATCGGAATCGATTTCGAGCTGAGAGTCGGGGAACATGCTCTAACGCCGCCCGAACAAGCGACCGTCGATGGTGACGAGGCCGAGCGCAATCAGCGCCATGCCCGCCAATTCGAACAGTTCGAGCCGCTCGCCCAGGAACAGCAAGCCGAGCAGGATGGCACTGGCCGGCACGATGAGCGTGACCAGCGAGGCGTTGGTGGCGCCGGCCGAGGCGACGAGGTTGAAATAGAGGATGTAGGCGAAGGCGGTCGACAGCAGCGCCAGCGCCAGCACCGCCGCCCATACCGGCGGCGAGGCCGAAAACAGAGTGGCAGCGTCATAGGTGAACAGAACGACCGGGATCATGATGATGGTCGAGCAGGTCAATTGTCCGGCGGCAATGACCGGTGACGGCACACCCTTGAAGCGGCGGGCGATCATCAGCGCAACCGCATAGGAGACCGAGGCACCGATGAGCGCGAATTTCGCCCAGACCGGCCCGCCGAGCCCGGCGACAAGGCCAGGACCGATCATCACCGCCGTCCCCGCGATACCGAGGGCGATGCCGGCAAGCTTGTTCCACGACAGTTTTTCGTCGCTGGTCAGGGCGTTGGCGAGGATCAGCGTCCAGAACGGCGTGGTCGAATTAAGCACCGAGGCGACACCGGCGCCGAGCTCGGTCTGGCCGGCAAAGATCAGCGAGAAAGGGATGACATTGTTGGCGAGCGCCAGCAGGAAAAACAGTCCGGCATGCGGCAAGGCGAGGCGAAACGACGGACCGCGAACCGCAAGGTAGAGCTGCAACGCGGTCGCCGCGATGGCGACGCGAAACAGCACCAGCACCAGCGGAGGGAGTTCCGACACCGCAATGCGGGCAAAGAAGAACGAACCGCCCCAGATGGCGCCGAGCAGCAGAAGCTGGGCCCAGTCCTTGAGCACCATCGGCCCGCGCATCGTGGTGGTGGCAGCTATCGCCATTGGTCGTCCTCCCAGACGAGATGCCTTGCTCTCTTCAGGCATCTGTTCACGCTCTACCGGTCCGGCGGCAAGGGCCACCCGAAACCTGAGTGATGGCCTAGCTCGCTCATAACCGGCGCACAGAACGGCGTAGCGCCGCGAAGCCAGGGCGGCGAGACATAGAATTGTTTTCATTAGCCGCTAGCTTGGATTAATTGTGCGCAGCCTCAGTCAAGGGATTCGTCCATGCAGCGATTCGAAAATGCCCGCGAGGCAGCGCTGGCGCTTCGCCCGGACGATCCGATCTATTGCTTCCGCCCGCAGGTGCTGAAGGCGGACGCCAAACAGTTCATGGGCATGTTTCCCGGCAAGACCGCCTATGCGGTCAAGACCAATGGCGAGCAGATCGTGCTCAACGCGCTGGTCGAGGCCGGCGTCAGCGCCTTTGATGTGGCCTCGCCCGGCGAATTCGCCGCCGTGCGCGCCGTCTCGCCGGACGCCGAGATGCTCTACATGCACCCGGTGAAGGCGCAGTCGGACATCAGGCTGGCGCTGGAAAAATACGCCATTCGCGTCATTTCGCTCGACCATGAGGACGAGATCACCAAGCTGACCAGGGTGGTGCGGGCTCTCGACATCGATCCGGGCGCCATCACCGTGTTCGTGCGCATCCAGACGAAAGGCTCGGCGGCCTACGAACTGTCGAAGAAGTTCGGCGCCGGACCGGCCAATGCGGTCGAACTGGCCGAACGGCTGAACCGAACCGGCTACAAGGTCGGGCTGTGCTTTCACGTCGGCAGCCAGATCGAGGATCCCGACACCTACGAGCGGGCGCTGGCCTCCGCCGACTGGGTGCGCAACCGCGTCGGCTTCGACATTGCCGGGCTCGATGTCGGCGGCGGCTTTCCCGCCGAATACGGTCATGATCCGAACAGCCGCAAGCCGGAAATGCCGTCGCTCGGCCAGATCATGTCGCGGCTGTCGGGCGACCTCCAGGAGTACCAATTCGACCAGATGCAGCTGGTGGCCGAGCCCGGCCGCGTGATCGTGGCGCGCTGCCTGTCGCTGATCGTGCGCGTGCTGCTGCGCAAGGGCAAAAGGCTCTACATCAATGACGGCATCTGGGCGTCGCTGTCGGATTCATGGACCGGCAAGATCACGCTGCCGGCACGCTTCATCCCCGATCCGGCGATCCGCTCGCGCAATGGCGAGGACAGGACCATCGTGCCGTTCAAGGTCTGTGGCGCGACCTGCGATTCCGTGGATATACTGTCGCGGCCGTTCTGGCTGCCCGAAACCGTCGATACCGGTGACTGGATCGAGATCGGCCATATCGGCGCCTATTCGCTGTCACTCCGGACACGGTTCAACGGCTTCTATCCCGATACTTTCGTCGAGGTGGCGACGCCATTCGACGAAGGCGATGCACCGCAGGGGTTTGCCAGCCTGGAGACGATGGCCGATTAGTTGATGGTGAATGGAAGCAGTTCTTGCGTTCCGTCCGCTTCGGTGAATCGTCACCACCATTCATATTCACCTCCCCGTAGTCAGGCTACTCCGCCGCCGGCCTGGATGTTCTCGCCGGTCAGCCAGCGAGCTTCGTCCGAAGCCAGGAAAACCGCGACATCGGCGACGTCGCGCGGTGCTCCGATCCGGTCGAAGGGCGACATGCCTGCGGCCACGGCCCGGTCCCGCTCCGGAAGCAGGTCGGTGTCGGTGAAGCCTGGCGACAGCGCATTCACGGTAACGGCGCGCGGGCCGAGTTCGCGCGAGAGGACGCGGACGAACTGCTCGACGGCTCCCTTGCTGCCGAGATAGAGCGCCGTCTGCGTGAAAAACATCTTGGTTCCACCGGTGGAGACGGCAATGATGCGGCCACCGTCGCGAACGCGGCGCGCGGCCTCCTGAAGCGTGAAGAAGGTGCCTTTGGCATTGGTGCCGAACACATGGTCGAAGTCTGCTTCGGTAGCCTCGACGAGCGGCTTTATGACGGCGACGCCAACATTGGCGACGACGATGTCAATTGGCCCCATCTGCATTTCGGTTTCGTCGAACAGCCTGCGAATGTCGGGGATGCTGGAGACGTCCGCCTGGATGGCGACGGCTTTTCCGCCATTCCCTTCAATGGCGGCAACGACTTCCCTGGCGGCTTTCTCGTTGCCGACATAGTTGACGACCACGGCAGCACCCTTGGTTGCCAGCCCCTCCGCGATGGCGCGTCCGATGCCGCGCGAACTGCCGGTCACAAGTGCGGTTTTGCCTTCGAGTGGACGATGCATGGCTGTTCCTTCCGTCTGGATACGGCCGCCCCGATCGAGCGGCGTTCCAGCGATAGCTAGGGGCATGCTATTGCTCAGAGAATAGCCTATTATCTAACTGACTTATTAAGCCTGGGGTACATAATGCGCGGAACCGAGTTTTCCGAACTCACGGCATTTGCAACAATCATCGAAGAGGGCAGCTTTGTCCGCGCCGCGGCCAAGCTCAGAATTTCGCCTCCAGCACTCAGCCAGACGATACGCGGGCTGGAAGAGCGTCTCGGTGTCCGCCTGCTCAACCGTACCACGCGCAGCATGTCGCCGACCGCTGAGGGTGAGAAGCTGTTTGCCCGCATCGCGCCGGCGTTGAGCGAACTGGAAGGGGCCGTCGCCGACGCGCATGCATCACGCGGCCGGCCGGCAGGCTCGCTGCGCATCAATGTTCCGCGCATCGCCGCCACGCGTTTCATCGCGCCGATCCTCGGCGACTTCCGCCGCGCCTATCCCGATATCGCCCTCACCATCATCGTTGACGACATGCTCACCGACATCGTCGAAGGTCGCTTCGATGCCGGAATCAGACTGGGTGAGCGGCTGCACAAGGACATGGTGGCGGTGAAGCTCAGCGAGGAACTCGAGATGGCCGCAGTGGCGGCGCCGAGCTATCTGGAGCATCGCCCGATACCCCGCCATCCCGCGGACCTGCATCAGCACCAGTGCATCAATTTCCAGTGGCCGAGCGGCGGCAATCTCTACCGCTGGGAGTTCGCCCGAGGCCAGCGTGCCTTGGAAGTGGCCGTCAGCGGCGGCCTGACGGTAAACGATACGGACCTGATGATGGGGGCGGTTCTGGATGGGGTCGGGGTGGCGTACATGCTGGAATATCAGGTCCGGCCGTGGATCGAAGCGGGAAAGCTCATCCGCTTTCTCGAAGCCTGGTCGCCGAGATTTCCGGGCTTTTATTTATACCACGCGAGTTCCCGGCAGGTTCCCGCGCCGCTGCGAGCCTTCATCGATTTCCTGCTTGCGAGGCGGTGATGTGAATAGTGAATGGTGAATAGTGGTAGCTCTGGTGCTCAATGCGGCTCCGGCGCCATTCTTTTTACCAATCACCATCCTCACAGCCTGGCCAGCAGCTCCGGCGTCGGCCAGCCGTCGACCGGCAAGCCCAGCCGCATCTGCTCCTTGCGGATCGCTTCGCGGGTGTTGGTGCCGAGGATGCCGTCGACGGTGCCGACGTCATAGCCTCTCGCCTCGAGCTTGGTCTGTAGCGCCTTCATCTGGTCGCCGTCGAGGCCCGGGTCGGGGTTGCGCGGATCGAATCGCGGAGCGCCCCCCAGCCGGGCGGCAAGATTTGCCGCTGTCAGGGCATAGGTAAAGGACTGGTTCCACTCGAGATAGACGTCGAAATTGTCGTAGGTCAGGAAGGCTGGCCCCTTGCGACCCATGGGCAGCGCCAGGCCGGCCTTCAGGCCGTTGTCGAGAAGCGGCGTGCCGTCTGGCCTGGTAACGCCCCACTGGCTCCATTGCGTCAACGGCAGCTTGTTGGTGCGTCCCGTCTGCTCCCACGGCAAGTTGTCGGGCACACGGACTTCCTCGATCCAGGGCTGGTCGCGCTTCCAGCCGCGCGACCGGATCTTGCTGGCCGTGCTCATGATCACGTCCGGCGCGCTGCCGCGCAGGTCGACCAGGCCATCCCCGTCGCCGTCGACGCCGTGGCCGAGATAGTCGGAAGGCAACATCTGCGTCTGGCCGATCTCGCCGGCCCAGGCACCGGTCACGTCGGCCGGCACCACACCGCGATCGATCAAGATCAGCAGCGGCACGATCTGCGGCCGGAACAACTGCGGGCGGCGGCAGTCATACGAGAGGCTCACCAGCGCATTCAGTGTGTGAAAAGCGCCTTGCACGGCGCCAAAATCGGTTTCCAGGGCCCAGAAGGCGGCAATGACCGGCGCCTGGACGCCGTATTCGCGATCCGCGCGGGCAAAGACCTCGGCATGTTTTTGCAGATTGGCCGCACCCTGCTTCAGCCGATGCGACGAGATCATGCGGTTCGAGAATTCGATGAAGGTCTGGGTGAAGACGCCCTGGGCGCGGTCGCGTGCCAACGCCTTCTCATCGAGGGTGGCGTTTTCCAGCGCGTCAAGGCCGGCAGCGCCGACGCCGGCTGCCCTGGCCTCCGCCGCCACGCCCTGCTTCCATGCCTCGAAATCGCCGCCGCATTGCTGTGCCGCGGCCGGCACGGCGCTCAGGAGCAGCGCCGCGAGAAGTCCAAAGCGCAATCGCATCGCCATCCTTCCGAAAAGATTACCAGCGGTTGCAGGCATTTGTTATTGGCTGTGTCGAAAAGCAGGCGGCAGGCCCGGTGTCAACGGGTGTTCTGCCGCAACCACTTCTTCCACGCGGCTTCGGAGCCGTTGAAGACGTTGATGTCGGCGTTTCCGGCCATGCCCGGCACGACGCCCGTTCCGGTATACTGCCAGAAGGTGAAGGGATGGCTGCCGTATTTCTGGCGCGGATGCCCGGCGACGGAGCGCAGCCAATAGGGGTAGCCGCGGAAACCCGACAAACCATTATCTTCGAAGAAGTCGACCGACGTGTAGATGATCGGCTTCTTGCCGTAGTGTTTTTCGACGATTTCGAGGAACGTGCTCATCTCGCTGCGTACCGTGGCAGGATCGGGCCGCAGCTTGCAGGTCGGCGATTTCGGGTTCCATTCCATGTCGAGAACTGGCGGCATCGCCGAGCTGTCTTTGGGCACGTTCTGGATAAACCAGCGCGCCTGGGTCGCGGCCGGCGTGCAAAAGTAGAAGAAGTGATAGGCGGAGCGGGGGATGCCCGAGGCCTTGGTGCGGCTCCAATGCTCGTTGAAAGCTTCATCGAACCGGTCTCCGCCCTCGGTTGCCTTGATGAAGGCGAAGGAGATGCCGCCGGCCCTGGCCGCCGGCCAGTCGATCGAGGTCTGGTATTTGGAGACGTCGGTGCCGTGGACGGCATAGCTCCACGGTGCGCCGCTGTCCCATTCATGCGGGTCGGAATCGGCAAAACGCGGCGCGCGTACCGCAACCGTCGGGGCACTGGACGACGATGGCGTCAGATCCTCGACCGTCGAGCAGGCACCAAGCAGCATCAGCGTGATGAGGACCGCGAAACGGCGCATCGCTACTTCCCGAGCCGGTTTCAGCCGGCCGCTGATGGGTCTTTCCGCGGGTGGCCCCTCGACCGGGCGCAGCGTGTCTGAAACCGACTTACGCGACGCGCCTGGATCTTCGTTTCATGCATTTCCCAAACCCTTGCGCAGTTTTGGGACGCATGCATTCAAGCCCCGCCGGACGGTCACCCCACAGGATCGCCCGGTCTGTCCAAGCGCGTCGCTTCGACGCGCTTGGCTCTTTTGTCTGTGCATGTCGTGGTCCCAAAACCGCTGCGCGCTTTTGGGCGACATGCACCTGTGATCGCCGATCATGGTTGATATTCGGTTGACGGCGCTCGACAGGAGCCGCGATTTTGCCGAAACAATGGCGGCAAATCGATGACATAGATCGAGCGCGCCGGGGGAACTCAAAATGCAGATCCTTTTGAAGTTCATCAAATGGCTGCTCGGCCTGGCTATGCTGGCCGCCGCGATACTCGCCGGCTGGCTGTATTTCGCGCCGCCGGAACTGATCCGCGTCGGTTCCGGCTATGCGGCCAAGATCGTCTGCTCGAACGTCTTCATCGCCGGGCGCGACGCCAACGACGTGCTCGCCGTCGATGTGCAGGCGCCGGGTCATCCGCTGCTGAAGCTGATGAGGGTGTCGGTGGACAAGGAGAAGGGAACGGTTTCGGCGGGCCTGTTCGGCGCGCTCGGCAAAAGTGTCGCGGTCGCTCGCGAGGGGCTCGGCTGCGCCTCGGTTCCCGACGGGGATATTGCCGCCGCCAAGGCTATCGCCGGCGCTCCACCGACGCCGGCGCCGCTGCCCGATGCGATGTGGCCGGAAGGCGACGATGTCGGTGCCTCCCAGGATCTCGAGGTCGTGAAGGTCCTCGACGATCCAGCAATGACCGGCGCCGGGATGCGGGCGGTGGTGGTGGTCAAGAGCGGCCGCATCGTCGCTGAGCGCTATGGCGACGGCTTTTCCGAGAAGACGCCACTATTGGGCTGGTCGATGACCAAGACGGTGAATGCGGCGATCGTCGGCACGCTGGTGAAGGGCGGCAAGCTGGCGATGACCAACCAGGGCCTGTTCGGTCCCTGGAAGGGAGATGGCCGCGCCATGATCAGCCTCGCCGACATGATGGCGATGTCGAGCGGGCTGGAATTCAACGAGGATTATGGCGACGTCGCCGATGTGACGCGTATGCTCTATCTCGAACCGGACATGGCGGGCTTTGCCGGATCCAAGCCGCTGACCGGCGAGGTCGGCAGGGTGTTTTCCTATTCGAGCGGCACGGCGGTGATGCTGTCCCGATTGTGGCAGGACGCGATCGGCGACAAGGACAAGGCGCTGGCCTGGCCGAGGGCCGCGCTGTTCGATCCGCTCGGCATGCACAGCGCGGTGCTTGAAGCCGACGAGCACGGCACCTTCGTCGGCTCGTCCTATCTCTATGCCACGGCACGCGATTGGGCGCGCTTCGGCCAGTTCCTGCTGCAGGGCGGCGTCTGGAACGGCAAAGAGATACTGCCCGCCGGCTTCGTCGACTGGATGCGGGAACCGGCAACTGCCTCGAAGGTCTACGGCAAGGGGCAATTATGGATCGAAGGACCGGGCGACGAAGAAAACCCCGGCGCCGGCATTGCCGCCGGCCTGCCCAAGGACACCTATTGGATGGAGGGGCATGACGGGCAAACGGTCGCCATCGTCCCCTCGGAGCAGTTGGTTGTGGTGCGGCTCGGCCTGACGCCGGCCAGGCTCGGCTACCGGCCGCAGGCAATGGTGGCGGCGCTGGTCAAGGCGCTGCATTAGGCTGTATCGATATTCAGGTCAGGCCAAGTCGAAAACGGCGGTTTCCTGCGCTTGCGGCCTTCGCCGGCCAAAGCACTCATGAGCGGTCGTGGCAGTTAAGGCTACGGCCGGCGTAGGCCGGTGCTCACGTACCCAAAAGGACGCTCCGCTCCGGTTCTCGGAACCCCCGTTTTCGACTTGGCCTGACCTGAATCTCAACACATCCTGGCTATCGACCTGGGCCGATCACGGCGAGCCACGCATAGCCGCGACAAAGCGTTTGGAAACGGAAGCTTGCGCCGGTTCTTCCAGATTCCGAATCCAGAACCGCGCGCAACGATTCACGCGGCTCGACGTGGAATTTTTTCAGCCAGCCGCGCAACAGCGTGCGGAACCAGCTGGGCAAGGTTTCCTGCTGGCCAAAATCGACGACGTGCAGCGAGCCACCCGGTGACAGGGCAGCAAGTGCCGCAGACACCGTCTTCTCCCAGCCGGGAATCATCGACAGCGAATACGAGATAAAGACGCGGTCGAAACTTTTGACGCCGAACAGCGCCTTTGCGTCGAAATCAGTGGCGTCGCCGCGCGCCAGGGTGACGCGGCCGGAGAGGCCTTCGCGCGCGAGGGCGGCGGTGGCCGTCTCCAGCATCTCGGCCGAAATATCGAGGCCGAAGAAGCGCGCGCCGGGATAGCGGCGGGCAGCGAGGACAATGTTGCGGCCGGTGCCGCAGCCAAGCTCGAGCACCGTGCTGCCGGCCGGCACATCCAGTCCGGCGATAAGCCGGTCGCGGCCAAGCAGATAATATTTGCGGGTCAGGTCGTAGATATGACGCTGCCAGCGGTAGACACCGTCCATCAGTTCGGCATGGCTGGCCGGCAATTCGGTCGTGCTCATGCGGACCGCTTCACATAGAGATGGAAGCCGCCATAGATGGCCGAGCGATCGCAGGCCGAAAACTCGCGCGAGGCGTCGTTCTCGTAGCGCCACTGGTCGAGCAGCGAATTCGAGACGCGGCCGGGCAGCAGGCTGGGTTCCGCTGCGGTGCGGAAGATGACGCGGGCGCCTGTCGAGGCGGTTCGGGTGATCTCGGCCCACAACCCGTTGAGCTGGCCGTCGGTCATCCAGTCCTGTGCATCGAGCAGCACGAAGCGGTCGACCGAGCCGGCATCCTTGCCGGCAAGGAACTCGATCAGATTGGCGTGGTGGATGGCAACGCGATCGACATTGTTGCGGATCGTCTTGTAGTTGCGCTTTTCGAGGTAGGTGGGCAGGGCGGCTTCGCCCGGATTAGGGTAGCGGCGGGCGAAAGCCTGCCAGGCGAAATAATTGGTCTTCAGCGGAAAATCGCAGGCGAGCTTTTCCAGTCGTGCCTTCAGCACGCTGGCCATGGTGCCGTCACCCGAGGTGATCAGCGAATCGTACTGGGCCGGCGGAATGCCGAGGCCGAACAGCGAGGCTTTTCGCGAGGTCGCCCATTTCAGCAGCGGTTTTTCGAAGACCGGCGCCAGCTCTTCGTCGAAGAAGCGGCGCTGATCGGCGATGCTCTTGGCGTCCATGATGCCGGCCGGGTCGACGCCGAAGAATTTTGCGGTGCGGTGGCCCATGGCGATGAACAGGCCAAGCAGGCCGGTCTGGTAGAAATTGCGGTCGAAGACAGCGATGCGGCGACGACCGCGCCAGTTGCGGCGCTCCCAATAATGGCGGCTGACGGGGTCGAGATGCGGTGCGATGAAGCGATCATAGGCCTGCGAATTGTGCCCGGTCCCAGCCGCACCGAAGAAACGGAACAGGTCGCCCTGCGACGGCAGGTGACGCACCGCTGCGAGCTTCATGCGGTTCAGCGCAATATGCGCGGCGTTGAGGTCGACGGCATCGATCCTTTCTGGCGACCGGGTGAGATAGGAGAGGATGTTACAGCCGCCGGAGGCAATGGTGACGATGCGGTGGCCCTTGCCGAGTTGCATCGCGTCCATGTCGATTTCGGGGTCTTCCCAGATCTGCGGGTAGACAAGGCCGGAGAACAGGAAGGCGAACAAGCGCTCGGAGATGCCAGCTTTCGACAGCGGGCGGTTCTGGTAGACGGCCTTGCCGACCTCCTTGCCGCGGCGAAAAACCAGTTCCCCAGAAATGTCCGTCATGGCAACGCGATTCCCCGTTTGCTTTGCCGCAAGCGGGTAACGCAGGTGGATGACAGGCCGGTGACAACCTGTTGAAGCGAGTTCAGGCCTCGCCAAATCCGCCTGCGGTGGGTGTCGTCACAATGACTGCCTCGCCGGCGTCGAGCACTGTTTGATCGCAGGCTTTCAGCGTCTCGATCGCGCCGGTCTTGCGGCGGACCTTGGTCGAACCGGTCTCGCCATCACCGCCGCCGTCCAGCCCCCGCGGCGGGTGGCTGCGATGCGAGGACAGGATCGCGCATTCCATCTTTTCGAGGAAGCGGATGATGCGCTTGGTGCCGTCGCCGGCATTCCATTTGCCTTTGCCGCCGGAGCCTTCGCGGATATGGAAATCCTCGAGCAATACCGGGAAACGCAGTTCCAGCACTTCCGGATCGGTCAGGCGCGAATTGGTCATATGGGTGTGGACGCCGGAGGTGCCGGCAAAGCCGCGTCCGTCGTTCATCCGGCCGGCCGGCGAGCCCGAGCAGATCGTCTCGTAATACTGGTACTGCTTGTTGCCGAAGGTGAGATTGTTCATCGTGCCTTGCGCATTGGCCATCGCCTTCATGGCGCCGAACAGCGCGTTGGTGACATGTTGCGAGGTCTCGACATTACCGGCCACGACTGCCGCGGGATAGGTGGGCCTAAGCATCGAGCCGTCGGGAATGATGATGTTGATCGGCCGCAGACATCCGGCATTCATCGGGATGTTGTCTTCGACCATGACGCGGAAGGCATAAAGCACCGCGGCTCGGGCGACCGGCTCTGGCGCATTGAAATTGTTCTTCATGACCGGCGACGTGCCGGTGAAGTCGACGGTGGCTTCGCGCTTCCGCCGGTCGATAGTGATCTTCACTGTGATCTTTTGCCCGGTGTCGGTCGGATATTCGTATTCGGAACTGTCGGGCAGCCGCTCCAGCACGCGGCGCACGCTTTCGGCGGCATTGTCCTGAACATGGCCCATGTAGGCTTCGACCACATCGAGGCCGAAATGCGCGACCATCTTGCGCAGCTCGGCGACGCCCTTTTCGTTCGCGGCGATCTGCGCCTTGAGGTCGGCGATGTTCTGGTGCGGATTGCGCGCCGGGTAGGGGTGGTCGGTGAGCAGCGTCTCCAGGTCCTTCTCGCGGAACCGGCCGCGATCGACGATGCGGAAATTGTCAAACAGCACGCCTTCCTCGTCGACGGTGGTGGCAAGCGGCGTCATCGACCCGGGCGCGGTGCCCCCGATGTCGGCGTGGTGGCCACGCGAGGCGACGTAGAAGAGGATGAGGGGTTCCTCCCCCTTTGAGGGGGAGGTGCCGCCGAAGGCGGCGGAGGAGGTCGCCGCGGCAGTGCTCGACACTCTTGTGGTGCCTCCTGAGATGACCCCACCGGGCCGCTCCGCGGCCATCCTCCCCTCAAGCGGGAGGGAAAAAACAGGCGTCACCACGGTGATATCAGGCAGATGCGTGCCGCCATTGTAAGGCGCGTTCAGCGCAAAGACGTCGCCGGGGTGAATGTCGCCGGCATTGAGCCGGATGATGGTCTCCACCGAGCGATCCATGGAACCGAGATGCACCGGCATGTGCGGTGCATTGGCGACCAGCGCGCCGTTCCGGTCGAAGACGGCGCAGGAGAAATCAAGCCGCTCCTTGATGTTGACGGAATAGGCAGTGTTTTGCAGCGTTACGCCCATCTGTTCGGCGATCGACATGAACAGGTTGTTGAAGACCTCCAGCATCACTGGATCGGCTTCGGTGCCGAGTGCGGCGTGCCGGCGCTTCTTCTCGACGCGCCGCATCAATACGTGGTCCTTGGCGGTGATCTCGGCCTGCCAGCCCGGCTCGACGACAATGGTCTGGTTCGGCTCGATGATCAAAGCAGGGCCGGCGATCTTGTTACCAGGCTTCAGCGTTTCGCGAGGGAAGATGCCAGCGTCGCGCCAGACGCCGTCGACAAAGATTTTCCGGTTCCCGGAAGGACTTGCGGCCATATCTGCAACAACTGAATCGCTTTCATCGCGGCCGGTGCCGCCGGTATCGGTACCTTCGACGCCGATCGATTCGACGATCATCGGCTTGTCGTCGTAGACAAAGCCGAACTGCGCCTTGTGCGCCGATTCGAAGTCCGTCTTGGCTTGCGCGATCGAGCCGTGACCAAAGTTCACAGGCAGCGCGGTATCGGTGCCGTCATAGCGGACCTGCAGCACCGGCTTCGAGGCGACCGCGTCTTCGGCGATGCCTTGTGCGGCGAGTTCGTCGATGACGGCTTTGCGCAGCGTTGCGATGAGTTCATCGATCGCCGCCCCGGAGTCCTCCACCAGCGGCTTCAGCAGCGCCTGCTGGCGTGACGCAAATACAGAGGACAGGCCGATGCCGTATGCCGATAGCAGGCCGGAGAACGGATGGATCAGCACCGCCTCCATGCCCAGCGCATCGGCAACCAGGCAAGCGTGCTGGCCGCCGGCGCCGCCGAAACAGTTCAGGAGGTATTCGGTGACGTCGTAGCCGCGCTGCACGGAAATCTTCTTGATGGCGTTGGCCATGTTTTCGACGGCGACGGTGACGAACCCCTCCGCGACGGCTTCCGGCGAGCGGCCGTCGCCGATCTCGGCGGCAAGCGCGGTGAATTTTTCGCGAACCGTCTGCACGTCGAGCGGTTCGTCCTGCCCTGGTCCAAAAATAGCCGGGAAGAACTCGGGCTGCAGCTTGCCCAGCATGACATTGGCGTCAGTGACGGCCAACGGGCCCCCGCGCCTATAGGCGGCCGGGCCGGGGTTGGCGCCGGCCGAATCCGGCCCGGCGCGAAAGCGGCCGGCCTCGTAATGCAGGATCGAGCCGCCGCCGGCGGCGACGGTGTGGATGCGCATCATCGGCGCACGGATGCGCACGCCGGCGACCTCGGTGTCGAAGGCGCGCTCGTAGTCGCCATCATAGTGGGCGACATCGGTGGAGGTGCCGCCCATGTCGAAGCCGATGACCTTGCCGAAACCGGCGAGTTTTGCCGTCTCGACCATGCCGACGACGCCGCCGGCCGGGCCGGATAACAGCGCGTCCTTGCCTTGGAACATGTCGGCGGCGGTGAGGCCGCCCGACGACATCATGAACATGAGGCGAGGGCTTTCCCTCCCCCCCGAGGGGAGGGTGGCGGCGAAGCCGCCGGGTGGGGTCGTTGCGGCAGTGCTCAACGTTCTGGCGGTGCCTTCTGAGATGACCCCCTCTGGCCGCTGCGCGGCCATCTCCCCCTCGAGGGGGGAGAGGACGCCGAGCTCCTTCGCCACCTTCTGCACATATCTTGACAGAATGGGCGACAGGTAGGCGTCGACCACCGTGGTGTCGCCGCGGCCGACCAGCTTGATCAGCGGCGAGACCTCGTGGCTGACCGAGACCTGGGAGAATCCGAGCTTTCGACAGACTTTGGCGACGGCCTTTTCGTGCTCGGGGTGTTTCCAGGCATGCATGAAGACGATCGCGACCGCATCGATGCCGTCCGCCTTGGCTTGCTCAATAGCCGGGCGTACGGAAGCAATGTCGAGCAGGCGCTCGATACTGCCGTCGGCGCGAACCCGTTCGTCGATTTCGACGACACGCTCATAGAGCTGTTCGGGAAGGATGATCTGCTTGGCAAAGATATCGGGCCTGGCCTGATAGGCGATCCTCAGCGCATCGCGGAAGCCTTTGGTGATGAGCAGCAGCACGCGGTCGCCTTTGCGCTCGAGAAGCGCATTGGTGGCGACCGTGGTGCCCATCTTGACATCGCCGATCAGCGCGGAGGGGATCGGGGCGCCGGGCTGGACGCCGAGCAGTTCGCGAATGCCCTGGATGGCTGCATCGGCATAGGCTTCGGGATTTTCCGAAAGGAGTTTCCTTGGATGCAGCCCGCCTTGCGGGTCCCGGCCGATGACGTCGGTGAAGGTACCGCCGCGGTCGATCCAGAAATCCCATTTTGCGGTCATGGCAGCGCCTCCGGGCATTTTCATTTAGGCATCCTGTTAGTGCTCAACGCTTTGTACTGCCAAGCGCTTGATGTTACACGCGGAAACGCAACGTTACGAAACTCATCATGCGCTGATGCATTGTGCCCTCGATCGTCGCCGGCAACGGTGGCGTGATTAGAGGAGAGATAATCATGAAGAAACTCATTCTTGCGTCGGTCTCGGCGCTTGCCTTGCTTGGCGTTGCGGCCTGCAGCGACAGCGGCACCGACAACACCACGACGCAGAGCACCAACCCGCCGGCATCCGACCAGACGATGAAGCCGGCTGCTCCTGACGCCAACAAGCCTGCCGAGCCGGCTCCGGCTCCGGCACCTGCGCCGGCTGCCCCGGCGCAGTAGTCAACGTGACAACCAAGAAAGGCCGGCCTCACACGCCGGCCTTTCTGCTGCTTACGATACCCGCGCATTGTGGCCGAGTGCGACGACGCGGGTTTGCGTGCAGCGGTTTCCGTCTGCCGATTTCCATGGGCAAGCACTAGCGCTAGCCGTCTCAGGCATTCCGCCAAATCGATTGGGCCAGCCCTGCGGCACTGTCTTGGCTTGATAGCGATGGGTGGTTGGTCCTATGAAGCCCCCATGTCGATTTGGGACCGCCTCGGCGACTTCGTCACACGCGTTTCATCTTCAGCGTCGTCAGGCGTCGCCGAAGTGGTCGAAGCCGTGCGTACGATTTTCTCCGGCGATGCCGATTTGCGCCGGCGTGTCGCCTTCTCGGTGGCGATGATCGCGCTTTCGGCCAAGATGGCCAAGGCCGACGGCATCGTCACGCAAGACGAGGTGCGCGCCTTCCAGGAAATATTCGAGGTGCCGAAGGAACAGAGGCGCAATGTGGCGCGGCTCTACGATTTGGCCAAACGCGACATTGCCGGTTTCGAAACCTATGCCGAGCGGATGGCGCAGCTTTGCGGTTCGGGCCATACCAACTGCCTGATGCTGGAGGATATACTCGACGGGCTGTTCCACATCGCCAAGGCCGACGGGCTGGTGCATGAGCGCGAGGGCCAATTCCTGCACCGGATCGCCGAGATCTTCCGCATCGATGAGGCGCATTACCAGAGCATCCTGGCGCGGCATGTCAATCTGGGTGCCGCCGACCCCTATGTCGTGCTCGGCATCGAGCGTGGGAAGCCGTTCGAGGAGGTCCGCAGGCGCTACCGCAAGCTGGTTTCCGACAATCATCCGGACCGGCTGATCGCACGCGGCCTGCCGCAGGAATTCATCAAGATCGCGACGACCAGGCTGGCGGCGATCAACGCGGCCTATGAAATGATCGAGCGAGGCCTGCGGCACGCATGAGCGGCTTTCCGCCCGACGAGCCGAGCGCCGAGGTCAGGGTATCGCCGAATTTCGGACCAAGACGCGGGATGCCCGGACCCGATATGATCGTGCTGCACTACACCGGCATGGCAACCGGGGCCGCTGCCGAGGCATGGCTGTGCGATCCGGCCAGCGAGGTGTCGTCGCACTATCTGGTCCATGAGGACGGCCGCATTGTTCAGATGGTGAGGGAAAGCGACCGCGCCTGGCATGCCGGCAAGAGCTCGTGGTTCGGACAGAGCGACATCAACTCCTGCTCGATCGGCATCGAGATCGTCAATCCGGGGCATACGCTCGGCTATCGCAACTTTCCAAAACCGCAGATCGACGCGGTGATCGGCCTGTGTGCCGGCATCGTCGAGCGCCATTCCATTCCGGCCCAGCGGGTGCTCGCCCATTCCGACGTGGCACCCGGGCGCAAGGTCGATCCGGGCGAGAAATTTCCATGGAAGACCTTGTTTGCCGCCGGCATCGGCCATGTTGTGCCGGCAGCACCGATCCGGCGCGGCGCCGTGCTGAGGCCAGGCGATACCGGCGCCGATATTGAGGCACTGCAGTCGATGCTGGCGCTTTATGGTTATGGCGTCGAGATCACCGGCGCTTTCGACCGGCAGACCGAAATCGTGGTCGAGGCATTTCAACGGCATTTCCGGCAGCGCCTGGTCGACGGCGTGGCTGACGGATCGACGATCCGCACGCTGGAAAGGCTGCTCGCTTCCGTAAGGATAGCCTCTCTCAAATAACCTTTTGCCAGATTAAAAGTTACAATCTGTTACTCAAAGTGACTTGCGTCGCCTTGTTTGGCGCCAATTCCATTGTCAAAGGCGATCCGTACAGATTGTCGGACGTCTATCCCCCCAGATGTTCCGATGTTGATTGAGGGTATCTGCGCGAAGTTCTTTGTGCGGATCAAACAGAACAGGATCACATGCAGAAATTGACCGTTTTAACGGCAGCCATTGCTGCCGGCGTAATGACTTTTGCCTTCAGTGCGGCAAACAGCGCACCGCTGAGCCAGCGGGCCGATCAGGGCTTCAGTGCCGCAGCCGGCAAAACCGCCATGCCGAAGGGTGGTGCAAAAGTAGAGAAGACCGCCACCGCGAAAGTGGAAAAAGCGGCCGCGGTAAGGACGAAAAAGCCAGTCTCCGCGAAAGGGCCAACCGCTGCGAGAAAAACAATCGCCAAACAGCATTTGAAGCGTAACCGCAAACGCATCGACCGCATGGCAACGGCGTCAGTCGCTCCGAAGAGCAGGCCAGCGCCCCAGGCGGCGGTTGTCGACGGCGGCGGACAGTATTCGGCGATCATTGCGCGTTATGCCGCCAGCTATGGCGTGCCGGTGTCGCTCGCCAATGCCGTCATCAAGATCGAAAGCAACTACCAGCCGAACCAGGTCGGCAGCGCCGGCGAGATCGGCCTGATGCAGATCAAGCCGGCGACGGCAAGAATGATGGGCTATAGCGGTCCGGTTCAGGGTCTCTACGATCCCGATACCAACATCAAATACGGCATGAAGTACCTAGCCATGGCGCGGGATCTCGGCGGCGGCACGACCTGCGGCACGATCCTGAAATACAATGCCGGCCACGCCGCCACACGGATGAACCCGGTGTCCGCAGCCTATTGCGGCAAGGTCAAGGTGCAGCTGGCAGCGCTTGGAGCGCCCGCCTGACAAGGGATAACTTGCTTTTTCGTTTGCGTTTTCGGGCCCGAACCCCTTTATACGCCTTGCCAGCTGGCCGGGCGGCCGCACCCGCGAAGCCGAAAGGCTGCGGGTGAGGAAAGTCCGGGCTCCATGGAGACACGGTGCCGGTTAATGGCCGGCGGGGGCGACCCCAGGGAAAGTGCCACAGAAAGCAAACCGCCACGATCCAATCGTGGCAAGGGTGAAAGGGTGGGGTAAGAGCCCACCGCGCGACTGGCAACAGGAGCGGCACGGTAAACCCCACCGGGAGCAAGACCGAATAGGGACGGTGCGAGGGGAAACCCTCGGGGGCTGTTTCCGGCTCACCGTCCGGGTAGGTTGCGTGAGGCGCATGGCAACATGCGCCCAAGATGAATGGCCGCCGCGTTCTCGCACCGCAAGGGGCGAGGGCCATACAGAACCCGGCTTACAGGCCAGCTGGCAGTTTTCTACCCATGTCGCGCAAGACAGCGAGGCTGCGGCCGATCGGTTGCTCGATCAAATCGAAGCCCGCTGGCAGCAAGTGGCCACTTATCCCTTCTCAGGTGAGCCGCGCGAAGACATCGCAACCGGAATCCGTCACCTGATCGTCGGCGAATACCTCACCTTGTATCATGTCCGCGAAGAGGCGATCGAAAATCATTCGCGTGCTGCACGGCCGGCGCAAGATCGACGCCGGCTCAGCCACCGATTGCGTCCAGCGACGCCTCGATCGCCTGCCAAAGCTCTTCCACCGGCTCGCAGCCGACCGACAGGCGAACGAAGCCGGGCGGTACGGCATCTCCCCTTCTTGATCGCCGTTCGGCCGAGGTGTGTACGCCGCCGAACGATGTCGCTGCCTGCATCAACGCGCAGTTGTTGATGAAATCCTCGGCCTTGTCCTCCGAGGCGAGCACGAACGAGATGAGAAAGCCGAAGCGCTCCATCTGCGCGCGGGCAAGATTGTGCGATGGGTCGCTCTCCAGTCCCGGAAAGCGCAAGCCGCTGATCGCGCGATGGGTCTTCAGCCGTCGCGCTATCATTTCGGCGGAAGTGCACATGCGGTCGAAGCGCACGTCCAGCGTTTCGAGACCGCGATGCACCAGCCATGCCTCGAACGGCCCGGGGATGGCGCCCGACGTCTCGCGCCAGTCGGTCACCCTCGAGATAATGTCCGCGTCGCGGCTGGCAACATGGCCGAACAGCACATCGGAATGGCCGTTTGGCGCCTTGGTGTCGGCAGCAATGACGATATCGGCGCCGAGATCGAGCGGGCGCTGGCCGAAAGGTGTCATCGTCGTGTTGTCGACCACAAGCACCGCACCCGCTCTATGCACGGCTTCGGCGACGGCTGCGATGTCACATATTTCCAGTCCTGGGTTGGCGGGTGTTTCGACGAAGGCAAGCCGATAACCGTCGAAGCCGCCGTCGAGGAAGCTCGACGTCGGCCGGACATCGTAGGCAACGCCGAAGGATTTCAGAAAACGGTCTGCCAGCGCTCGCGTCGTATGATAACCGTCGGACGGCAGCAGGATACGGTCGCCGGCTTTGAGCAGGCCGAAAAATATCGCCGAGATGGCAGCCATTCCCGAGGGAAAGGCAACGCATGGGGCGTCTTCCAAATGCGCCAGCATGTGCTCGACCGCATCCCACGTCGGATTGCTGAAGCGGCCATATTGATCGAAGCCGGTGGCGTCGCCGGGCGCATGAAAGATGGCGGCCATGGTCAGGGGCAAGGGGATCGGGTCGCCCTTGGCCAGCCCGCCGCGGCGCAGATGAGGAAGTGCTGCGGCGCGTGACTTGGCTGTTTCGGACATGATTTCAAACCTCGTTACTGACCGGAAAAGGAGATGCCGAGGCTATGCGCGGCAGCGATCCGCAGCAAGTCGGCTCCGGTTGGGCCACACGGCTCTAAACGCTTCGTTAGGCTTAATAGAGGATAAAGACGGGAGTGCCGTCAAAGCTGCTCTCCCCAGTTGTGGCAGGCGCGTTTTGAAGACTGTTCCCGTTGACGCCCATAGCACCCCATGATATCCCATTCCGATACTCAAGCCTTCGTTCCGTGTCAGGGTGAAGCGTACGCCAATCGGGCAGCCGCGGCGGCTGCGCGTTTGCCTGCGTTCGCCCGTCATAACGAAGTGGGTTTTGGACGCCGACCGGGCTGGGGCGGCGCGGACAGGAAGATGCAGAGGGGTGCGGCGGCGCAAGCGGCCGTAACGCGCAATGGACCGGTTTCTGTCGAACGCGGTGAACAGGATCGATGCGAAGGGACGGGTGTCCGTGCCGGCGCATTTCCGTGCCGTTGTGCAGAAACGCGGCTATTCGGAACTTTATGCGCTACGCTGCCTGGATCGCCCGGCGATGGATGTCGGTGGGCTCGACCTGCTCGATCGCTACGAGCAGCGCATCGCCCAGGAAGACCCGTTCCTGCAGACGGCGGACGACATGTCGTTCTTCTGCCACGGCGATGGAACGTTTCTGAAGCTCGACCAGGACGGCCGTATCACGATGAGCGATTTCATTCGCGAGCATACCGGCATTTCAGCGGAAGTGGCCTTCGTTGGCCGCGGCAATTTCTTTCAGATCTGGGAGCCCGGACGGCTCAGCGCCTATGGGACGGAAGCACGCGCCCGGCTTTTGCAGCTTCGGCAGGGGACGAAGCCCGGGGAGCGGCCGGAATGATGGCGGGCGACGGCGATGAAGTTCATGCCGCTGGCGGACCAGCCCGCCACATTCCGGTCCTCCTTGCCGAAGTTCTGGAGGCGCTGGCCCCGACAAAAGGCGAGGTGATCGTCGACGGCACGTTCGGTGCCGGCGGCTACACCAAGGCCATTCTGGCAAGCGGAGCCTCGGTCGTCGCAATCGACCGCGATCCGGATGCGATCGCGGCGGGGCGGGCCCTTGAACAGCAGTCCGGCGGCAAGCTCAGGCTTGTCCAGGCACCGTTCTCGACGCTCGACGAACAGGTTGAAAGTGCCGATGGCGTCGTGCTCGACATCGGCATCTCCTCCATGCAGATCGACCAGCCGGAGCGCGGCTTTTCGTTCCAGGCCGATGGACCGCTCGACATGCGCATGGCGCAGGCGGGCCTGAGCGCCGCCGACGTCGTCAACACCTTCAAGGTGGGCGATCTTGCCCGCATCTTCGGTTTTCTTGGCGAGGAACGCCATGCCGGGCGCATCGCCCGCATGATTGAAAGCCGTCGTGAAAAACGCCCCTTCGAGCGCACGCTCGACCTTGCCGATGCCATCGAGACGCATATCGGTCGCGCGCCAAAAGACAAGATCCATCCGGCCACCCGCGTTTTCCAGGCGCTGCGCATCTTCGTCAATGACGAGCTCGGCGAACTGGCCAAGGCACTGTTTGCCGCCGAGCGCGCGCTGAAACCGGGCGGGCGGCTTGCCGTGGTGACCTTCCATTCCCTGGAGGACCGCATTGTCAAGCGCTTCATCGCCGACAGAGCCGATTCAGCGACCGGATCGCGGCATCTGCCCGAGGCCCAGGCGCGCACCGCCACCTTCAGCAAGAAGGGCGGCGGCGTGACGCCTGGCGATGCCGAGATATCGGCAAATCCGCGGGCGCGTTCGGCAAGGCTGCGCGCTGCGATCCGTACAGAGGCGCCGGCGCGTGCCGGCGATTTTTCGATTTTCGGCCTGCCAAAACTGCCTGGCCCAAAGCTTCCCGGCGCCGATCGACCGGGAGAGAGGTGAGCACGTGTTTCGTACCAGCGACATAGTCCTGATCGCCGTCATGGTTTCGGCGGCTGCCCTGACCTACAAGACCAAGCGCGAGGCCGAGGAGCAACTGGCGGCAGTGCACAAGATCCAGGCGCAGATCCGTTATGAAGAGGACACGATCGACCTGCTCAAGGCGGACTGGAGCCTGCTTACCCAGCCGTCGCGCCTGCAAAAGCTCACCGAAATCTACAAATCGCAACTCGGACTCGAGCCGGTCAATGCGCGGCAGATCGTCGGGCTGGACGATCTGCCGGCGAAACCCGTCAACATCGAGGACCTTTCATCGCAGCGGCTGGGCGGCATGGCCGATGTCGGCGGAAAGGATCCCGTGGTGACCGGAGGCATCATCCAATGATCAGCGGATTTCCAATCGCCGCCAGATTTCCAAAGGTTGGGAAGCTGCTGAAGCGCGGTTCGAAGCCCGGTGGGGGCGGATCGATCGTCGTCGAAGGAGCCCGCAAGGCGACCGGTGGCAAGGGCAGGACCCGCATCGTCATGACGATGGCGGTGTTCTTCGGCATCTATTCGACCATTGCCGGGCGGTTGGTCTATCTGGGTTTCCAGAATCCCGACCTGTCGGGCGGCCCGCAGAGCCGGGTGACGGCATCGCGACCCGACATCGTCGACCGTAACGGCGAAGTGCTGGCGACCGACATCAAGACGGCGTCGCTGTTTGCTGAGCCGCGCCGCATCGTCGATGCCGACGAGGCGATCGAAAAACTGTCGACGGTGCTTCCCGAGATCGACTACGAGCAGACATACAACAAGCTGAAGAGCGGCGCCGGCTTCGTCTGGCTGCAGCGGCAACTGACGCCGAAGCAGCAGGCCGACATCATGCAGCTCGGCATCCCCGGCTTCGGCTTCCGCACCGAAAAGCGCCGGTTCTATCCGGCCGGCGAAACCTCGTCCTACATTGTCGGCCTCACCAACATCGACAATCAGGGCATCTCCGGCATGGAGAAATACATAGACGAACAAGGCTTGAGCGACCTTCAGGCGTCGGGCCTGGCGGTGGCCAAGGATTTGAAACCGGTGCAGCTCTCGATCGACCTGCGCGTCCAGCATATCGTGCGCGACGAGGTCGCCACCGGCATGGAAAAGTACCACGCGATCGCGGCGGGTGCCGTCGTGCTCAACGTCAAGACGGGCGAGGTGCTGGCGATGGCCTCCGTTCCGGATTTCGATCCGAACAACCCCTATAATGCGCAGGACAAGGACCGGCTCAACCGAATGTCCGCAGGCCTCTACGAAATGGGGTCGACCTTCAAGAGCTTCACCACCGCCATGGCGCTCGATTCCGGCAAGATAACGCTGCAAAGCCGCTTCGACGCGTCGCGCCCGATCAGGATCGGCCATCAAACCATCCATGATTTCCATGCCAAGGGCCGGATACTGTCAGTTCCGGAAGTGTTCATCTATTCGTCCAATATCGGTTCTGCCAAGGAAGCCGAAGCGGTTGGCATCGACGGACACCGCGAATTCCTGCATCGCCTGGGAATCCTCGAGAAGATGCAGACCGAACTGCCGGAAGTCGCTCGGCCGACCGAGCCCAAGGTCTGGAAGCAGGTCAATTCGATCACCATCGCCTTCGGCCACGGCGTGTCGACGACTCCGCTACAGACAGCGGTCGGCTGCGCCGCGCTGATGAATGGTGGCTATCTGATGGACCCAACCTTCCTGCCTCGCACGCAGGAGCAGGCGATGGCGGTCGCCAAGAAAGTGGTCAGCGACAAAACGGTCGAGGGTATGCGCTATCTCTATGCACTCAATGCCGAAAAGGGATCCGGTCGCAATGCACGGGTGCCAGGATACCGGGTGGGCGGCAAGACGGGAACGGCGGAGAAGGTCGTCAACGGCCGCTACTCGAAGGAAAAGAATTTCAACGCCTTCGTTGCAGCTTTCCCGATGGACGATCCGCAATACATAGTGCTTACGATCGCCGACGAACCGAAGCCGGAAAAGCCCGGCATGGGTGCTACGGCCGCCTCGAACGCGGGCATCATGGCTGCAAACATCATCCGACGTGCGGCTTCCATGCTTGGCGTGAAGCCAGATTTCAGCCATGAAAATGGTGCAACGCTGGTTTCCTATCAGTGATTCTTCGGGCGCGCCGGCAACTGCGCGTTATTTTGTTGCGATGAACGGGGTTCGATGAAGCTGAAAAATCTAGCCGGTATCCTGCCTGTCGATGGGACAGCTCCCTTCGACATGGAGGTTACAGGGATTTCGTCGGATTCCCGCCAGGTAACAGAGGGCGTCGTCTTTTTCGCGCTCACCGGCTCCAAGGCGGATGGCGCAGCCTATGCAGCCGACGCCGCGAGCCGCGGCGCCGCAGCGATCGTGGTCGGCAAGGGCAGTGCGGTCGCCGGGCTGCCAGTGCCGGTTCTTGTCGTAGACGATCCGCGCCTTGCGCTGGCGCAGAGTGCGGCCCGTTATTTCGGCAAGCAACCACAAACCATGGTCGCGGTGACCGGAACCAGCGGCAAGACCTCGGTCGCCGCATTCACCCGGCAGATATGGGAGCAGGCGGGTTTCGCCGCCGCCTCGATCGGCACGACCGGCGTGGTGGCGCCGGGCCGCAACGAATATGGCTCGCTGACCACGCCGGATCCGGTGGCATTGCACAGGCTGCTCAAGGAGCTGGCGGAGGCCGGCGTCACCCACGCCTCGATGGAAGCGTCCAGCCATGGCCTCGACCAGCGCCGGGTCGACGGCGTCAAGCTTACGGCCGGCGGCTTCACCAATCTCGGCCGCGACCATATGGACTATCATCCGACGGTCGAGGACTATCATCGCGCCAAATTGCGTCTGTTCGACGCGCTGCTGCCGAAGGGCGCGCCGGCCGTTATCTTTGCCGACGACCCGTGGTCGGAGCCGACAATCAAGGCGGCGCATGCAGCGGGACTGAATGTGCTGACGGTCGGACGCCACGGCGATTTCCTGCGGCTGAAGCGGGTCGAGCACGAGCGCCACCGCCAGCGCGCCGAGGTTGAAGCGGACGGCGTTCTCCATGAAGTCGACTTGCCGCTGGCTGGCGACTTCCAGATTGCAAATGCGCTGGTGTCGGCCGGCCTCGCCATTTCGACTGGAACATCTGTTGCCAAAGCGTTGATGGCGCTGGAGAAATTGAAGGGCGCGCCGGGACGGCTCGACCTTGTCGGGACGGCCGCCAACGGGGCGCCCGTCTATGTCGACTACGCTCACAAGCCAGATGCACTGGAAAACGTGCTAGCTTCGGTGCGCCCCTTTACCACTGGCCGCGTCATCGTCGTATTCGGTTGCGGCGGCGACCGCGACCGGGGCAAGCGGCCGATCATGGGCGAGATCGCCACAAGGCTGGCCGATGTCGTCATCGTCACCGACGACAATCCCCGCTCGGAAGTCCCCGAGACGATCCGCGCCGCGATCCTGGCGGCTGCACCGGGGGCGATCGAGATCGGCGACCGGCGCAAGGCCATCCACCAGGCAGTCGGGATGCTTCACGCCGGCGATACGCTGATCGTGGCCGGCAAGGGCCATGAGGAAGGCCAGACCATCGGCGCCGAGACGCTGCATTTTTCCGATCATGAGGAAGTTCGCTCGGCGCTGCGGGAGCAAACGGCGTGAGCCATCTGTGGACCTCCGAGGCGCTGGTTGCCGCCATGGATGGCCGGCCGCTCGGTCCGATGCCGGAAGGCATCGCCGGCATTTCCATCGACAGCCGCAGCCTGCAGCCTGGAGACGCCTTCTTCGCCATCAAGGGCGAGGCCATGGACGGCCATGATTTCGTCACCGCCGCCATCAAGGCGGGCGCCGGCGTGCTGGTCGTCGCAGAGGGCAAGCTGCCGTCGCTGGGGCGGCTGACGGCACCGATGATCGTCGTGGAGGATGTGCTCGTCGCGCTGGAAAAGCTCGGCGTTGCGGCGCGCGCACGCTCAAAGGCGAGGGTGATTGCCGTGACCGGATCGGTGGGCAAGACCACCACCAAGGAAGCACTGCGCCACGCTCTCTCCGCGGTCGGTACCGTGCATGCATCGGTCCAGTCGTTTAACAATCACTGGGGTGTGCCGCTGACGCTGGCGCGCATGCCGCAGGATTGCGATTTTGCCGTCTTCGAGATCGGCATGAACCATCCGGACGAGATCCGGCCTCTGGTCAAGATGGTCCGGCCGCATGTCGCCATCATTACGCTGATCGCGGCCGCTCACCTCGGCTTCTTCCGCAACCTGGATGAGATCGCCAAGGCCAAGGCAGAGATTTTCGAGGGACTGGAACCCGGCGGCGCCGCCCTTCTCAACCGCGACGATGCGCGCTGGAAGCTGCTGGAGAAGATGGCGAAAGAGGCCGGCGTCGAGCATGTTTACGGATTCGGCGAGAATGCCCGGGCGACCTTCAAACTGATCAAATGCGAACTCGATGCCGACCATTCCGTGATAACCGCCAAGATTGGCGGGCACGAGATCGTCGCCAGGATCGGCGCGCCGGGCCGCCATATGGTGCAGAATGTGCTGGCGGTGCTGGGTGCAGCGCATCTGGTCGGAGCCGACGTCACCAGGGTTGCGCAGGCGCTGGCCGATCTGTCGCCCGAACGCGGACGCGGCAAACGCTATATGTTGCGCCACCCCAAGGGGCCGATCACGCTGATCGACGAGAGCTACAACGCCAATCCGGCGTCGATGAGCGCTGCAATGGCGCTGCTCAACACGACGCCGGTGTCGGGCGAGGGCAGGCGCATTGCCGTGCTCGGCGATATGCTCGAGCTCGGCAGCCATTCGGCGAAATTGCATGCCGCCCTTGCCGACCTGATCGTCGGCACCGACACGCGCACGGTTTTTCTCGGCGGCCCGGAAATGTGGGCGCTGGCCGACGTTTTGCCCGGCGAGATCAGGACGGAGTACCGCGCCGGCGCGGAAGATCTGAAACCGGTGCTTCTGTCGGAGTTGAGGCCGGGTGACGTGGTTATGATCAAATCGTCGAAAGGCATAGGCTTTTCAAAGCTGGTCGAGGCATTGCTCGGCAAGTTTCCGGCGGAAGCCACAACCAGTAGACAGACCTAGGATCGGTCCGGGGGACGCAAGCGCATGTTAACACTGCTCGTCGAATTTGCGGACAAGATCTCGGTCTTCAATGTCTTCCGCTACATAACTTTCCGCACCGGCGGGGCGCTGATCACAGCGGCGCTGATCGTGTTCATCTTCGGACCGACCATCATCAATTCGCTGAGGCTGCGGCAAGGCAAGGGACAGCCGATCCGCGCCGATGGGCCGCAGACGCATTTCAAGAAGGCGGGAACGCCGACCATGGGCGGGCTGATGATCCTGTCCGGCATCATCGGTTCGTCACTGCTGTGGGCGAACCTGTCGAGCATCTACGTCTGGGTGGTGATGCTGGTGACGCTGGGGTTCGGCTCAATCGGCTTTTACGACGACTACCTCAAGGTGACGAAGCAATCGCATCTCGGCTTTTCCGGCAAAGCGCGGCTGGGGCTCGAATTTGCCATCGCAGGCATCGCCGCCTGGGTGATCATGCATAACGGCCAGGCGCCGTTCTCGTCATCGTTGACATTCCCTTTCGCCAAGGAGTTTCTCGTCAATCTCGGCTGGTTCTTCATCCCGTTCTCGTGCTTCGTCATCGTCGGCGCCGGCAATGCGGTGAACCTGACCGACGGCCTCGACGGACTGGCGATTGTGCCGATCATGATCGCGGCGGCGTCCTTCGGCGTCATCGCCTATCTCTCCGGCAACGCGGTATTCGCCGAATATCTTCAGATCCATTTCGTGCCCGGTACCGGCGAACTGGCGGTGGTCCTTGGAGCGGTGATCGGCGCCGGGCTCGGCTTCCTGTGGTTCAATGCGCCGCCGGCGGCCATCTTCATGGGCGATACCGGCTCGCTGGCGCTGGGCGGGCTGATCGGCACGGTCGCGGTGGCGACCAAGCACGAGATCGTGCTGGTCATCGTCGGAGGCCTGTTCGTTGTCGAGATATTCTCGGTCATCATCCAGGTCGGCTATTTCAAGATGACCGGCAAGCGCGTCTTCCTGATGGCGCCGATCCACCATCATTTCGAAAAGCTCGGCTGGACCGAAAGCCAGGTGGTGATCCGCTTCTGGATCATCGCCGTCATCCTGGCGCTGGTCGGCCTGTCGACCCTGAAGCTCAGATAGGAGGCCGCTTGATCCCCGCCGCATCCTTTTCAGGCAAGCGCGTTTCGCTCTTCGGGCTCGGCGGCTCGGGGATCGCCACGGCGCGCGCGCTGATCGAAGGCGGCGCAGATGTGCTGGCCTGGGACGACAATCCCGACAGCGTCGCCAAGGCTGGCGCGGTCGGTATTGCAACCGCGGACCTGCGCGGCGCGGACTGGGCGAGGTTTTCCGCCTTCGTGCTGTCGCCCGGCGTGCCGCTGACGCACCCGAAGCCGCACTGGACTGTCGAGCTCGCGCGGGGCTCCGGCGTCGAGATCATAGGCGATATCGAGCTTTTCTGCCGCGAGCGGACGGCGCGGGCGCCGGAAGCACCTTTCATTGCGATCACCGGCACCAACGGCAAGTCGACGACCACGGCATTGACGGCGCACATACTCAAGTCGGCCGGGCGCGACACGCAGATGGGCGGCAATATCGGCCGTGCGGTGATGACGCTCGATCCGCCGCAGCCCGAGCGGCACTATGTGGTTGAGTGCTCTTCCTACCAGATCGACCTTGCCCCCTCGATCAATCCGACGGCCGGCGTCCTGCTCAATCTGACGCCGGACCATCTCGACCGCCATGGCACGATGCAACACTACGCCTCGATCAAGGAGCGGCTGGTGGCCGGCAGCGAGACGGCAATCATCGGCGTCGACGATTCCTGGTGCGCCCAGATCGCCGACCGGCTGGAGCGGGCAGGCCGGCAGGTCATTCGGATTTCCAAGCGCCTGCCCCTGACCGACGGTTATTTCGCCGACGGCACGAATTTAATGGAAGCCGTGCACGGCCGCTACAGCCGGGTCGCCTTCCTCGAAGGCATCGGCTCCTTGCGCGGCCAGCACAATGCGCAGAATGCACTGGCCGCCGCCGCCGCCTGCCTCAAGGTCGGGCTCGAACTCGGCGAGATCCAATCCGGACTGGAGAGTTTCCCCGGGCTGGCGCACCGCATGGAGCAGGTCGGCCGCAAAGGGCATGTGCTGTTCGTCAACGATTCCAAGGCGACCAATGCCGATGCCGCTGCACCGGCGCTGTCGAGCTTTGCGCGTATCCATTGGATTGCCGGCGGCCTGCCGAAGGAGGGCGGCATCGAGCAGTTGCGCGGCTTCTTCCCGCGCATCGCCAAGGCCTATCTGATCGGCGAAGCTGCACCGGCCTTTTCGGCGACGCTGGGCGAGGCGGTGCCTTACGAGATCTCAGGCACGTTGGCCGCGGCAGTCGAACACGCCGCCCGTGATGCGGCCAGGGATAGTAGCGGCGAGGCGGTGGTGCTGCTGTCGCCGGCCTGCGCCAGTTTCGACCAGTTCAAGAATTTCGAAGTACGCGGCGAGGCGTTCAGGCAGGCCGTAACCGCCATTGATGGCGTGATGCCCATCGGAGGGACACGATAATGCAAAGCCGTCTCGACAAAAGCCCGGTTGCGACCTGGTGGTGGACGATCGATCGCTGGTTCCTGGCGGCGTTCCTGTCGCTGATGGGGCTCGGCATCGTTTTGTCCTTCGCCGCAAGCCCGGCGGTGGCCGAGCGCATCGGGCTCGACAGTTTCCACTTCGCGACGCGCCAGATTATCTTCACCATTCCGGCACTTGGGGTGATGCTGGCTGTCTCGTTCCTTGAATCCAGGCAGATCCGGCGCATGGCGCTGGTCATGCTGTGCATCATGCTGTTTCTGATGGTGGCAGTGCTCTACATCGGCGTCGAGGTGAAGGGCGCGCGGCGCTGGGTGTCGCTTGCCGGTCTGTCGATCCAGCCATCCGAGTTCCTGAAACCGGCCTTCGTCATCATCTGCGCCTGGCTGTTCGCCGAGCACAAGCGGCAGCCCGACATTCCCGGCAATCTGTTCGCCATGTTGCTGCTTGCACTGGTTATCTCGCTGCTGGTGGCGCAGCCTGACCTGGGGCAGACCATGCTGGTGCTCGGCACCTGGGGGGTGATGTTCTTCATGGCCGGGTTGCCGTGGCTGTGGATCGTCGCGCTGGGTGCTGCCGGCGTCGGCGGCGTGTTCGCCGCCTATGCGGTGTTCCCGCACGTTGCCGGCCGCATCGACCGCTTCATGACCGGCGAGGGCGACACGTTCCAGGTCGACATGGGCCGCGAGGCGCTGATCAATGGCGGCTGGTTCGGCGTCGGGCCGGGCGAGGGTACCGTCAAGCGGGTCATCCCCGACAGCCACGCCGACTTCGTCTTCTCCGTCGCCGGCGAGGAATTCGGGTTGATCATGTGTTTCTTCATCATGTCCATCTTCGGCTTCATCGTGCTGCGCGGTCTCAACACGGCGCTCAAGGAGCAGGACGATTTCACCCGCTATGCGGTTGGCGGCCTGGTCACGGTCTTCGGCCTGCAGTCGGTCATCAACATGGCCGTCAATCTGCAGCTGATGCCGGCCAAGGGCATGACACTGCCGTTCATCTCCTACGGCGGCTCTTCGCAGATCGCGATCGCCATCTCGATGGGCATGGTGCTGGCGCTGACGCGCAAGCGCCCGGAAAAGCGCAAGCAGCTGGGCTTCATGCCGTCGCCGCGTGCGATGCCGGCGGAGTGAGATGGCGAAGGGGGTCATCCTGCTGGCGGCAGGCGGCACGGGCGGACACCTGTTCCCGGCCGAGGCGTTGGCGCACGAACTGACCAGGCGCGGCTGGACGGTGCATCTGGCGACGGACGAGCGCGCCGAGCGCTTTACCGGACAGTTCCCGGCAGCCGCCATCCATCCGATCCAGTCGGCGACGATGGGGTCGAAAAATCCTTTTGCCGTGCTCGCCGCGTTTTGGAAAATCTGGCGCGGCGTGCGGCAGGCATCGGCCGTCATCGCCAGCATCAAGCCCGCCATCGTGGTCGGCTTCGGCGGTTATCCGACACTGCCGCCGCTTTACGCGGCGACCCGGCGCAAGGTGCCGACGCTGATCCACGAGCAGAATGCGGTGATGGGCCGCGCCAACCGCGCGCTTGCCGGCCGCGTCGACGCCATTGCCGGTGGGTTCCTGCCTGAAGACAGCAGTGCCGCAGGCGCCAAGACGGTGACCACCGGCAATCCGGTCAGACCGCAAGTGCTGGAGGCGGCGAAGACACCTTATGCCGCATCGGCCGGCGAAGAGCCGTTCCGATTGCTGGTGTTTGGCGGCAGCCAAGGCGCGCAGTTCTTTTCCGACGCGGTGCCGGCGGCAATCGCCCGGCTTTCCGACGCACAGCGCAGGCGGCTGGCGATCACACAGCAGGCGCGCGCCGACGATGTGACGCGGGTGAAAGCCGCCTATGCCGCACTTGGCATTGGGGCCGAGGTGTCGCCGTTCTTCACCGACATGGCAAAGCGGCTGGCGGCGGCGCATCTGGTGATGTCGCGCTCCGGCGCATCGACCGTATCGGAAATCGCGGTGATCGGCCGGCCGGCGCTGCTGGTGCCCTATCCGCACGCGCTCGACCACGACCAGGCGGCGAATGCGGCGGCCCTTGCGGCAGCGGGCGGCGCCGAGGTGCATCCGCAATCCACGCTTTCGCCCGAGCACATTGCTGCGTTGATCGGGGCCTTGATGGATGATCCGGGCAGGGCGGCGACAATGGCCGCGGCGGCGAAATCATCCGGAAAACCGGATGCCGCGCGGTTGCTCGCCGATCTGACAGAGGCTATTGCGTCCAGGAAATCCGTTTCGGAATTCAGGAAGGAGACGCACGAATGAAGATGCCACAGACGATCGGCCTCGTGCATTTCATCGGCATTGGCGGCATCGGCATGAGCGGCATCGCCGAGGTGCTGCACAATCTCGGCTACAAGGTGCAAGGGTCCGACCAGGCCGACAGCGCCAATGTGCAGCGGCTGCGCGACAAGGGCATCGAATGCTTCGTCGGCCACCAGGCCGAAAACCTCGGCGAGGCCGAGGTGGTCGTCGTCTCCACCGCAATCAAGAAATCCAATCCGGAACTGAAGGCGGCGAGAGAGAAGTTGCTGCCGATCGTGCGGCGCGCCGAAATGCTAGCCGAGTTGATGCGGTTCCGCCAAGCGGTCGCGATCGGCGGCACGCATGGCAAGACGACGACGACTTCGATGGTGGCGACGCTACTCGAAGCCGGCGGGCTCGACCCGACGGTGATCAATGGCGGCATCATCAATGCCTATGGCACCAATGCCCGCATGGGCGACGGCGAATGGATGGTGGTCGAGGCCGACGAGAGCGACGGCACCTTCCTCAGGCTGCCGGCCGAGATTGCCGTCGTCACCAATATCGACCCCGAGCATCTCGATCATTACGGCTCCTTCGACAAAGTGCGCGAGGCGTTTCGTCAGTTCGTCGAGAATGTGCCGTTCTACGGCTTCGGCGTGATGTGCACCGACCATCCCGAGGTGCAGGCGCTGGTCGCCCGCATCGAGGACCGGCGCGTCATCACCTATGGCGAAAATGCGCAGGCCGACGTGCGCTTCACCAATCACCGCATGGACGGCCCGACCTCGGAATTCGACGTGGTGATCCGCGATCGCAAGACGCACGGCCAGATAACGATATCAGGTCTGCGGCTACCCATGCCCGGACGTCACAATGTCTCCAATGCGACGGCGGCGATTGCCGTCGCGCATGAGCTCGGCCTTCCGGCTGAGGCAATTAAGAAGGGCCTGTCGTCCTTCGCCGGCGTCAAGCGGCGCTTCACCCATACCGGTTCGTGGAACGGTGTCGATGTGTTCGACGATTACGGTCATCATCCGGTCGAGATCACGGCGGTACTGAAGGCTGCGCGCAGCGCCACCAAGGGCCGCATCATCGCCGTTACCCAACCGCACCGCTTCACCCGGCTGCGCGATCTGTTTGACGAGTTTTCCGTCTGCTTCAACGACGCCGATACGGTAATGGTGGCGCCCGTCTATGCGGCCGGCGAGGAACCGATCGACGGCGTTACGTCCGACGCACTGGTGTCGCGCATCCGCTCCGGCGGCCATCGCGACGCACGCTACATCGAAGGTCCGGCGGCGATCGGGCCGATCGTTCGCGAGGTGGCGAAGCCGGGCGATTTCGTCGTTTTCCTCGGCGCCGGCAACATCACTCAATGGGCCTATGCGCTGCCCAAGGAACTCGGCGGGACCATCTCATGATGCGCGGCCAGGCGTTGATCGAGAAGCTTGGCGACCGGCTTGCCGGACTGCGCGGCCGCATCACGCCCAATGCCGAGATGGACAAGATCACCTGGTTTCGAGCCGGCGGGCTCGCGGACGCATTGTTCCAGCCGGCCGACGAGGACGATCTTGCCGCGTTCCTGAAGGCGGTGCCCGAGGAAATACCACTGACCATCGTCGGCGTCGGCTCGAACCTGCTTGTCCGTGACGGCGGCATTGCGGGCTTCGTCATCCGGCTTTCGGCCAAAGGCTTTGGCGAGACCGAAGTAATTGCGCCGACCATGATCAAGGCGGGCGCCGCAACGCCCGACAAGCGTCTTGCGGCCGTTGCCTACGAGGCCGGCATTGGTGGCTTTCACTTCTACCACGGCATTCCCGGCGCCATTGGCGGAGCGCTGAGGATGAACGCCGGCGCCAATGGCGTCGAGACACGCGAGCGTGTGGTCGAGGTGCGGGCACTCGACCGCAAGGGCAATGTTCATACGCTGAGCAATGCCGACATGGGCTATGCCTATCGCCATTCAGCGGCGCCGTCGGGGCTGATCTTCACATCGGCGCTGCTCGAAGGCGTTCCCGAGGACAAGGCGGCGATCAAGGCCGCGATGGATGCTGTCCAGAACCATCGCGAGACCGTGCAGCCGATCCGCGAAAAAACCGGGGGCTCGACCTTCAAGAATCCCGAGGGCACCTCGGCCTGGAAGGAAATCGACAAGGCCGGCTGCCGCGGCCTGATGGTCGGCGGGGCGCAGATGTCGCCGATGCATTGCAACTTCATGATCAACACCGGAACCGCCACCGGCTACGAGCTTGAATATCTCGGTGAGACGGTGCGTGCGCGCGTGCTCGAAAAATCGGGCATCCGGCTGCAGTGGGAGATCAAGCGCATCGGTAATTTTCGGCCGGGCCATGCGGTCCAGGAATTTCTCGGGCAGTTGCTTTAGGCAAGTCGACCGCCGTTGCTTTTCGGACTCATGAATTCACATTTTGCTGCCGTTTTTGCGGAAAGTGAATCCATCGGAATCGTAAGCACTTGCCAGCGAATCAACTCTCTGATTCTCTGCCCTGAAGCGTTTCCTGATTTGAGTCGTTTCGACGCGTTGCTCGCGTTTCCGTCTGGGGGGCAACCTGCCGGGAGACTCGGACTCAATGTTGCGGAAACACGGAGCGAAGTTGCTCGGCGCGTATGAGTGTGCGCGATGCTTTTCGGGTCATGCACGATAGTGCAGGCCTGCTGCGAGAGGAAATGACGGGGAATGACAAGCAAGCACGTGGCCGTCCTTCTGGGAGGATTCTCGTCCGAGCGGCCCGTGTCCCTGTCGTCGGGCAAAGCCTGCGCCGATGCGCTCGAGGGAGAGGGCTACCAGGTCACCCGCGTCGACGTCTCGCGCGACATCGGCTCGGTGCTCAGCGCGCTCAAGCCTGACGTCGTCTTCAACGCACTGCACGGCCCTTTCGGCGAGGACGGCACCATCCAGGGCATCCTCGAGTACCTCGCCATTCCGTACACGCATTCGGGCGTGCTTGCCTCGGCGCTCGCGATGAACAAGGAACAGGCCAAGAAGGTCGCCAAGGCGGCCGGCATTCCGGTGGCGGAATCGAAGGTGGCCAATCGCTTCGCCATCCAGAACAAGCACCCGATGAAGCCGCCCTATGTGGTCAAGCCGGTCAACGAAGGGTCGAGCTTCGGTGTCGTCATCGTGCATGAAGGCCAGTCGCATCCGCCGCAGATCATCGGCTCGTCCGAGTGGAGATACGGCGATACGGTCATGGTCGAGCGTTATGTGCACGGGCGGGAATTGACCTGCGCGGTGATGGGCGATGTGGCGCTCGGTGTCTGCGAGATCATCCCGACCGGCCATTCCTTCTACGACTATGATTCAAAATACGTCGCGGGAGGATCAAAACACGAATGCCCGGCAAAACTTTCACCGAATATTTACCAAAAAATACAGACACTGGCACTCAAGGCTCATCAAGCTATCGGCTGTCGGGGCGTTTCCCGATCGGACTTCCGTTATGACGATCGTCACTCCGAAAACGGCGAAATTGTCTGGCTCGAGGTCAACACCCAGCCGGGCATGACGCCGACGTCTTTGGTGCCGGAAATCGCCGCGCAAGCGGGACACTCGTTCGGCGATTTGTTGAGTTGGATGGTGGAGGACGCTTCGTGTCTGCGTTGAAGTGGGGACAGGGCAGGGGGAAGGGCGCGGCCGGGCCGGCGCTGTTCGGCATGCCGTTGTCGTTCGACCATTTCGTGCTGCCGCGCCTGCTCCGCCGGCCGGTGCGCGTGCTGGCGCGCCTCGGCGAGGGCGACTTCGAAGCGCCGCCCTATTGCGCTGCCATGCTGTCGGCGGCGTTGCTTATTTCGAGCAGTGCCTATGGCGCCTATCTCGGCGGACATGCCGACGCCATCGTCCAGAGTGTCACCGCCCGAACCGGCTTTGCCGTCGATCAGGTCAAGGTCGTCGGCAACCGCGAAACATCCGAGATCGATATTCTCGACAGGCTGGAACTCGACGGCTGGACCTCGCTGATCGGCTTCGACGCCGAAACCGCGCGCGAACGCATCACCACGCTACCCTGGGTCGAAGCCGCGGCAGTGCGCAAGGTCTACCCGCATACGCTGGAAGTGCGCGTCGAGGAGCGCGAGCCGTTCGCGCTGTGGCAGCAAGGCAGCGCGCTTTCGGTCATCGAGAAATCCGGCGCCGTCATTGCGCCGTTCTCCGGCGGCAAGCAGATATTGCTGCCGCTGATCATCGGCACCGGCGCACCGGCCAAAGCGCCGGATTTCCTAGCGAAGATCAAGAATTATCCGGAGCTCGCCGCGCGGATCAAGGGCTATATCCGCATCGGCGAACGGCGCTGGGATCTCAAGCTTGAAAACGGCATCACGATCAAACTTCCCGAAGACGGCGAGGATCAGGCGATTGCCGACCTGGTCAGGATGGACCACGAGAACGGGCTTTTGACGCGCGACATCGCTGCCGTCGACATGCGCCTTTCCGATCGTCTGGTCGTCCAGCTGACGCCGGAGGCGGCGACACAGCGCGAGGCCGCGCTCAACGAAAAGCCCAAGATGCTGAAGCGCAAGCCGGAGACGAAAATATGAGCTGGCTTGGCGGCAATAGCGATGCTTCGGCGCGCCGGTCCGGCATCTTGACGGTGCTGGATGTCGGCTCCAGCAAGGTCTGCTGCGTGGTGGCCAAGCTCAAGCCGCGCGAGGATGGCAAGCTGCTGCGCGGACGCTCGCATCGCGTCCAGGTGATCGGCATCGGCCACCAGAAATCGCAAGGCGTGAAATCGGGCGTCGTCATCGATCTCGACCGCGCCGAGCACGCCATCCGTCTTGCCGTCGACGCCGCCGAACGCATGGCGGGACTGACGGTCGATTCGCTGATCGTCAACATGACTGCCGGCCGGTTGAAGAGCGAGGCTTTTTCGGCCACCATCAATCTCGGCGGCCATGAGGCCGACGAGGCCGACATCAAGCGCGTGCTTGCCGCCGGCGCCAAGCAGGCTCTGCGGGCCGAGCGCGAGGTGATCCATTCGCTTCCCGTAGCCTTTTCTCTGGATGCCGAGCGCGGTGTGCGCGATCCGCGCGGCATGGTTGGCGACCAGCTTGGCGTCGACATGCACGTGCTGACGGGCGACGCGGCGCCTTTGCGCAATCTTGAGCTCTGCATCAACCGCTCGCATCTGTCGGTCGAGCGCATGGTGGCGACGCCTTATGCCAGCGGGCTTGCCGCGCTGGTCGACGACGAGCTCGAAATGGGCGCGGCCTGCATCGACATGGGCGGCGGCACGACGACGATCTCGGTATTTTCGGAAGGCAAGTTCGTCCACGGCGACGCCATCGCGATCGGCGGCAACCACGTCACGCTGGATATGGCCAAGGGCCTGTCGACCTCGCTCGATGCCGCCGAAAGGCTGAAAGTGATGCATGGCTCGGCGCTGCCTGGCAGTGCCGACGACCGCGACCTGGTTTCCATCCATCCGATCGGCGAGGACGGCGAGGTGCCGTTGCAGATCCCGCGCTCGGTGATGACACGCATCATCCGCGCCCGCATCGACGAGACGCTGGAATTGCTGCGCGACCGCCTGAACAAGTCCGGCTACGGCAATGCCGTCGGCAAGCGTGTGGTGCTGACCGGCGGCGCCAGCCAGCTTGCCGGCCTGCCCGAAGCAGCACGCCGCATTCTCGGCCGCAATGTGCGCATCGGACGCCCGCTTGGCGTGGCAGGCCTGCCCGAGGCGGCCAAGGGGCCGGCTTTTTCGACGCCCGTCGGGCTTCTGATCTACCCGCAGATGGCGAGCTTCGAGAGCCGCCCGGCGAAGGGAATTTCCGGTCTTCGGATGACCGGAACAGGCGGAAAACTGCATCGAATGAGTCAGTGGTTGAGAGACAGTTTTTAATTTGACGGGGACAGCCCCATAGGCGGCCGCGGCGGCGAAGCGGCGGGAAAGGCAAAGGACGAAGACAATGACCATCAATCTGCAGAAGCCGGACATCACCGAGCTCAAGCCGCGCATCACCGTGTTCGGTGTCGGCGGCGGCGGCGGCAATGCCGTCAACAACATGATCACCGCCGGCTTGCGCGGCGTCGAATTCGTGGTGGCCAACACCGACGCACAGGCACTGACGATGTCGAAGGCCGAGCGGCTGATCCAGCTCGGCGCGCATGTCACCGAGGGTCTCGGCGCCGGATCGCAGCCTGAAGTCGGGCGCGCGGCGGCGGAAGAGTGCATCGATGAGATCATCGATCATCTCTCCAACACGCATATGTGCTTCGTCACTGCCGGCATGGGCGGCGGCACCGGCACCGGGGCGGCTCCCGTCGTTGCCCGCGCTGCCCGCGAAAAGGGTATCCTTACCGTCGGCGTCGTCACCAAGCCGTTCCACTTCGAAGGCCAGCGCCGCATGAAGACGGCCGACATGGGTATCGAGGAACTACAGAAATGCGTCGACACCCTGATCGTCATTCCCAACCAGAACCTGTTCCGGCTGGCCAATGACAAGACCACCTTCGCCGATGCCTTCGCCATGGCCGACCAGGTGCTCTATTCGGGCGTTGCCTGCATTACCGACCTGATGGTCAAGGAAGGCCTGATCAATCTCGACTTCGCCGACGTCCGCTCGGTCATGCGCGAAATGGGCAAGGCGATGATGGGAACCGGCGAGGCTTCGGGCGAGGGCCGCGCAATGGCCGCGGCTGAAGCCGCCATCGCCAACCCGCTGCTCGACGAGACCTCGATGAAGGGCGCCAAGGGCCTGCTGATCTCGATCACCGGCGGCCGCGACCTGACCCTGTTCGAAGTCGATGAGGCCGCAACCCGCATTCGCGAAGAGGTCGACCAGGACGCCAACATCATTCTGGGTGCCACCTTCGACGAGGAACTCGAAGGCGTTATCCGCGTGTCGGTGGTCGCCACCGGCATCGACAAATCGGCGGCCGAAATCGCTGCCGCGCCGATCGCCATCCGCGCGGCTCCGCCGAAGCCGGTCAGCCGCCCGGCGGCCCAGGTCACGGAAATGCGCCCGGCGCCTGTCCAGCAACCGATCTATGAACCACGTGCTGCCGATCCGGTCGCCGAGGCCATTCAGCTCGCCGAGGCGAATGCGGCAGCGATGGCGCAGGCCCGCCCGGCACCGGTCGCCCATGCGGAAGACTTCCGTCCGCAGAGCAAGATCTTCCAGGCGCCTCCCGCTCAGCCGCAGCCAATGATGCAGCCGGCGGTTCAGCAAGCGATGCAGCCCGCTCCGCATCGTGAAATGCCGCAGCCGGTTGCCGCGGCACCCCAGCGCATGCCGCGGGTCGAGGATTTCCCGCCGCAGGTGAAGGCCGAAGTGGAAGCCAAGGCCCGCCCGGCCGACCACGAGAACAGCGGCCCGATGGGCTTGCTCAAGCGCCTGACCAACGGCTTGACCCGCCGCGAAGAGGAACCTGCAAGACTGCAGCCGGCGCAGCCTCGCGAACCGAAACTGCGCCAGGCGCCGGCGGAAGTGCGCCGCCTAGCCAGCCAGGATCCGCAGCTTTACGCACCGCGTCGCGGCCAGCTGGATGAGCAGGGCCGCCTGACGCCGCAGAGCCGGGCTGTCCAGGAAGACGATCAGTTGGAGATTCCCGCCTTCCTGCGCCGACAGGCCAATTGATCTGTTAACGGTTCGTAACAGTTGTTAACAGGCGAGCAGGAAACTGTTCGCCTGTTAATATTAAAAATACTTTTAAAACAAAGACTTATGCGGCAATCCCGCGCTGGGCCGCGGTTACAACGAGTAAGAAACCGTGATTTGGAGTCTCCCCGCGGGACCATTATCTTCGCCACCGACCAAAGTCGGTTTGCTGGGAGTCTCGGGGAAGTGGCCCTGCCTGCCGATCAATTAAGAGCCGCGCCCTCAGGGCAGATGAAGCGGACCTAGGCAGTACGGGCTATGGGGATTGTTTTGCACGACTATCAGACGACACTTAAATCGCGTGCGACGCTGACCGGCATCGGCGTTCACAGTGGCAATCCGGTCACTGTCCATTTCCTGCCGGCAGACGCCGATACGGGTGTCGTCTTCCAGCTTTCGAATGCAAACGGAAGCCACGAATTTCGCGCGCTCGTTTCCGAGGTCGGTGCCACCGACCTCTGCACCATGCTCGGCGATCCGCAAGGCGAGCACATCGCCACCGTCGAGCACCTGATGGCGACGCTTTTCGGGCTTGGGATCGACAATCTCGTCATCGAAATCGATGGCCATGAGGTGCCTATCCTCGACGGCAGCGCAGTGATGTTCGTCGAGGCCATTGACCAGGCAGGCATCGAAACGCTGCCGGTCAAGCGTCGCTACATCAGGGTGGTCAAGCCGGTTCGTATCGAGAACGGCGCCTGCTGGGCGGAGTTCCGGCCCTATGACGGCACGCGCTTCGAGATCGAGATCGATTTCGAAAGCCCGGCGATCGGGCGCCAGCTTTTTGCATCCGACATGAACGCCGACATTTTCCGGCGTGACGTCGCGCGGGCCCGCACTTTCGGTTTCATGAAGGACGTCGAGCGGCTGTGGGCGGCCGGCTATGCGCTCGGCTCCTCGTTGGAAAACTCCCTGGTGATCGGCGACGACAACCGCGTGATCAACATCGGAGGCCTGCGCTATCCGAACGAGTTCGCGCGCCACAAGACCATGGATGCGATGGGCGATCTGGCGCTCGCCGGCGCCCGGTTCATCGGCTGCTTCCGCTCCTATCGTGGTGGCCACAGGCTGAACGCCGCTGCGCTGCGCCGTCTATTGTCGGACCGTTCGGCTTTCGAGATCGTCGAGACGACGCGCCGCGAGCGCGGGCGTACCGCGGAGATGAGCGCCGTCAACGCACCCCTCTATGCGCCCTGGATGATCTGATTCTTAAGGTCTTACGGCCCACGTTGCGGTCAAGCTGTGTTGCATGGATGCATCACTGGCCGGCCAAATTACACGGCTTTCCAGGTGGCGCCAAACCGCCACAAAAATGTGCGATTGGCCGGGGATAGCGTTGCCGGGCAAGGCAATTATGGTTTATGGCTGCTGCCGTCGACTGAAATGACGCCGAAAGGGCGGAATCCAAACATGTTTTTCAAGCGAGTTGGTCAATCGAAGGCGCTGCGGCGGGCTGTTTTCCTGGCGCTTTCGGTGGTCGTTCCATCGCTGTTTCTGTCGGCCTGCATGTCGTCCGAGAAGGACGTCGACCTGTCGACCTATGTCGATCAGACCGAGCCGGCCGACGTGCTCTACAATCAGGGTCTCGCCAATCTGAATGCCGGGCGACTGCAGGAGGCAAGCCGCAAGTTCGATGCCGTCGACCGCCAGCATCCATATTCCGAATTCGCCCGCAAATCGATGGTGATGGGTGCCTTTGCCGACTACCGTCAGGGCAATTACGATGAGGCGATCGGTTCGGCCAAGCGCTACCTGACCCTCTACCCGTCGACCGACGATGCAGCCTATGCCCAATATATTATCGGGCTGAGCTACTACCGCCAGATCAAGGACGTCACCCAGGACCAGAAGGAAGCGCGTCTTACCGCGCAGACGATGCAGGACCTGGTGACGCGCTGGCCGACTTCCGAATATGTCGATGATGCCAAGGAGAAGATCCGCTTCGCCAACGATCAGCTCGCAGGCAAGGAGATGCAGATCGGCCGCTACTATCTCGAGCGCCGCGAATACATCGCGGCCGTCAAACGGTTCCGCAACGTCGTGGAGAACTATTCCAACACACGCCATGTCGAGGAAGCGCTGGCGCGTCTTACCGAGAGCTACTATGCGATGGGGCTGACGTCGGAAGCACAGACCGCTGCGGCCGTGCTCGGCACCAACTATCCCGACAGCCAGTGGTACAAGGACTCCTACAAGCTCCTGCAGAGTGGTGGGCTCGAGCCGCGCGAGAATGCCGGATCGTGGATCTCCAAGGCCGGGAAGCTGATCACCGGCGCCTGAGCGGCGCGTCACCATGCTCTCCAGACTGTCGATCCGCGATATCGTTCTGATCGAAAAGCTGGACATCGACTTCTCGTCCGGCCTTTCGGTCCTTACCGGCGAAACCGGCGCCGGAAAATCTATCCTGCTCGACGCTTTGTCGCTGGCGCTTGGCGCCCGCGGCGACGCTTCGCTGGTGCGGCATGGCGCGGCACAAGGCCAGATCATCGCCGTGTTCGACGTACCGCGCAACCACGCGGCTCGCATGCTGCTTGCCGAGAATGCCATCGAGGACGACGGCGACATCATCCTGCGCCGCGTCCAGACGGCTGACGGCCGCACGCGCGTGTTCGTCAATGACCAGCCGTCCAGCGTGACGCTGATGCGCGACATCGGCCGTGCGCTGGTCGAGATCCACGGCCAGCATGACGAGCGCGCTTTGGTCGATCCCGGCGCCCATCGCGAGTTGCTCGACAGTTTCGGCGGCCATCTCGGCGCTGCTCGGGCAACCGGCGAGGCGTGGCGGCATTGGCGTACCTGCGAGCAGGAATTTTCACGGCACCGGGCCAAAGTCGAGGCAGCTGCCCGTGAGGCCGATTATCTGCGTGCTGCGGTCGCCGAATTGACCAGGCTCGATCCGCAACCGGGCGAAGAGACCGAACTGGCCGAACTGCGCGCCTCGATGATGCGTGCCGAAAAGATCGCCTCGGAAATCCACGATGCGCAGGATGTGCTCTCGGGCCCGTCCTCGCCCTTGCCGCAACTGGCCAGCCTGCTCAGGCGGCTGCAGCGAAAGGCGACCGAAGCGCCGGGGCTGCTCGAGGACGTCGTCAAATCGCTCGACGAAGCGATGCTGTCGCTCGACGCGGCGCAGTCGGGCGTCGAAGCAGCACTTCGCGCGACCGAATATGATCCGCAGCGGCTGGAGAAGGCTGAGGAGCGGCTGTTTTCGCTGCGTGCCGCCTCGCGCAAGCACAGCGTCGCCGTGGATGACCTGGCGCAATTGCGTGACACCATGGCTGCCGACCTTGCCGATCTCGACGCCGGCGAGGAGCGCCTGCATGCGCTGGAGAAACAGGCTGCAGCGGCGCGCCAGGCCTACGACATTACGGCGGCCCAGCTGTCGTCGTTTCGCCATGCGGCGGCCGTCGGGCTGACCAAGGCGGTAATGGCCGAACTGCCGGCGCTGAAGCTCGAACGGGCCGAGTTCATCGTCGAGATCGCAAGCGATGCCGAGAGCCGCATGGAAGAAGGCATCGACCAGGTCGAGTTCTGGGTGCGCACCAATCCCGGCACCAGGCCCGGCCCAATGATGAAGGTCGCTTCCGGCGGCGAGCTTTCGCGCTTCCTGCTGGCGTTGAAAGTCGCGCTGGCCGATCGCGGGTCGGCGCCGACTTTGGTCTTTGATGAGATTGACACCGGCGTCGGCGGCGCGGTTGCCGACGCCATCGGCCAGCGGCTGGCGCGGCTGGCAAAACGCGTGCAGGTCCTTTCGGTCACGCATGCACCGCAAGTGGCCGCGCGCGCGGCGACGCATTTCCTCATCTCCAAATCAGGCGGTGCCGACCGGGTCTCGACCGGCATCGCCGAGATGGACCGGGCGGCACGGCAGGAAGAGATCGCACGCATGCTCGCCGGCGCCACCATTACAGACGAGGCGCGCGCGGCGGCCGAGCGGCTGCTGCGGGAGAACACCGCGGCAGCCTAGAGCGGTTCATCCTTCCGGAAACGCCGAACCGCTCTACCTCTTTGTTTTGCGCAATTCCGGACGGAAAACCGTTTCACAGTTTTCCTGGAATTGCTCCAGACGAGTTCGTTTCCGGCGCTCGCGACCTGAGTCAGGGTATGGCGCCATCCTGCTGTTCAGGAATGATTTTCGGCGTCTGGTCTCTCCCTGACGAGAGAATCCTGTTCTATTGTGTCGCGCCACCGTGGAGGGAGCAGTGCATGGACGAAAAACCAGTCGGTTCGCTCAGCGAAAGCGAGGCGGCAAGCGAGTTGATGCGGTTGGCGCAGGAGATCGCCGAGCACGACCGGCGCTACCATGGCGAGGACGCGCCGATAATCACGGATGCGGAATATGACGCGCTGACCCGGCGCAATCTCGCCATCGAACAGCGGTTCCCGCATCTTGTGCGCGAGGATTCGCCCTCGCGCAGGGTCGGCGCGCCGCCGGCGGAAGGTTTTGCCAAGGTGCGGCACGCGGTACCGATGCTCAGCCTGGCCAAGGCCTATACCGACCAGGACGTCGCGGACTTCATAGAACGGGGCCGGCGATTCTTTGATCGCGACAAGGATCTGAACATCGCCTTCACGGCAGAGCCGAAGATCGACGGGCTATCGGCTTCCCTGCGGTATGAAGGCGGTGTGTTCGTGCAGGGGGCAACGCGCGGCGACGGCGTCGTCGGCGAGGACATCACCGCCAATCTCAAGACCATCGCCGACATTCCCAAGACCTTGAAGGGATCGGGCTGGCCCGAGGTCATCGAAATACGCGGTGAGGTCTATATGACCTACGCGGAATTCGAGGCGCTGAAGCAACGCTCGGCGGCGATCGGCGGCCAGGATTACGTCAATCCGCGAAATACGGCGGCCGGGTCGCTCCGTCAGAAGGACCCGTCCGTTACCGCCAGCCGCAACCTCAAATTCTTTGCCTACGCCTGGGGCTATACTTCGAAGGATCCAGCTCCGACCCAATACGATTCCGTGCAAAAATTCGCGGAATGGGGGTTCAAGGTCAGTCCACTGATGGTCCGGGCAAAGTCGGTCGACGAACTGATCGCGCATTATCACCTCATCGAGGCCCAGCGCTCCTCGCTTGGCTATGACATCGACGGCGTGGTCTACAAGGTCGATCAATTGGAGCTGCAGCGCAGATGGGGCTTCGTCACCGGCGAACCACGCTGGGCCATCGCTCACAAATTTCCGGCCGAACAGGCGATGACGACCGTGCGCAGGATCGACATTCAGGTCGGCCGTACCGGTACGCTGGCGCCGGTTGCCCGGCTTGCCCCCATCACGGTCGGCGGCGTCGTGGTCGAAAATGTCACGCTTCACAACGAAGACTACATCAAGGGTCTGGACAGCAACGGCCAGCCGATCCGCGACGGCAACGACATACGTATCGGCGACACGGTGGTCATCCAGCGGGCGGGGGACGTCATTCCGCAGATCGTCAGCGTCGTCGTCGACAAGCGTCCGCCAGACGCCGTGCCCTACGAATTCCCGCACAAATGCCCGATCTGCGGCTCGCCGGCAACGCGCGAGATCAACGAGAAGACCGGCAAGGAAGATTCCCGCCGACGTTGCACCGGCGAGCTGATCTGCCCCGCCCAGGCCGTGGAAGGATTGCGTCACTTCGTGTCACGCGGCGCCATGGATATCGAAGGCCTGGGCGCTGAAAACATTGACCTGTTCTTCAATGCCGGGTTGGTCAAGACAGCAGCCGATATCTTCACTCTCCGGGATCGCCGTCCCGCCGTCATCAAGGCATTGGCGGAGCGGCGGGAGGAGCAGGCCAGACAGCGTGAGGCCGCATCGGGCAAAACGCGGAAGAATGTACGCGGTGTCGAAGAACGCAACTATGAAGGTCTCGACAAGCTCTTCGCTGCCATCGACGCTCGCCGCGAACCGGAACTCGATCGCTTCATCTTTGCGCTGGGCATCCGCCATATCGGCGAAACGACGGCCGCTGTGCTCGCCCGAACCTTCTCGACGGTCGAGGAGTTGATCCGCATTGGCAAGGAGACAGCAGCGGCAGCCGATCCACACAGCGTTTTTCCTTCGATCAACGGCATCGGCGATAGCGTGATAGGCGCTCTTCGCGATTTCTTCGGCAATGAACGCAACGACGCCGTGCTTGAAGCGCTGCTCACACAGGTCCACCCGAAGCCGTACATCGTGAACGTCTCAGCCGATAGTGCGGTCGCCGGCAAGACGATCGTGTTTACAGGCACGCTCGAAAAGATGACGCGCCCCGAGGCCAAGGCGATGGCTGAACGTCTCGGCGCGAAGGTCGCCGGCTCGGTTTCCGCGAAGACCGACCTCGTCGTCGCCGGGCCCGGTGCTGGCTCCAAGCTCAAGCTGGCTGCCGAACACGGTATCGAAGTCATCGATGAGGATGCCTGGCTCGAGCGGATCGGCAAGGGCTCGTGATGCCGGCTGAATTCAATGGTTTCGGTGGCAAGGCCATTCCCTTCCTCAAGGCACTGGATTTTCATCAGAGCCGGGAGTGGTTTTTGGAAAACCGCGAGCTCTTCGAGCGGGACCTGCGCAATCCCTTCGGCGATCTGGTCGAGGCGCTCTCCGAGCGCTTCACGGCATTGGGGCTCGGCCTGCGCGGCGACCGCAAGAAGTCGCTGTTCCGGATTAATCGCGACGTGCGTTTCGCCAAGGACAAACGGCCTTACAACCGGCATCTGTCGGCGATCCTTTCGCCCGACGGCACCAAGATGGAACAGGGCGTGTTTTACATCCACATCGGGCTCGAGCGCTGCTTTGCCGCTGTTGCCTGGTGGCAGCCCGGACCGGAGCTATTGCTGGCGCTGCGCAACGCCATCGCAAAGCGGCCCGCTGAGTTCCGCACGCTCGTCGCGGCGCTGAAGAAGAATGATCTCGAGCTCGACCCGGACGGCTGTATGAAGCGCACGCCGCGCGGCTTCGAGCACGTTATCGAGCCCGATCTCGTGGCCGCCATCCGCAACCGGCATTTCGCCGTCCGGCACGCAATCGAGCCGGCGGATATCTACGGAGCTGGATTGGTCGACGAACTCGTCGACTTCGTCATGCGGGCAAAACCGCTGCTCGACTGGGGCAGGGCGATCGAAGGCAAGGCTTCGCAGCGCTAGCGGAAAAGTCAGACGGTCAGCTGCGCCGCGCAGTGTAGAGGCTGGTGGTCATGTTGCGGGTTATGGAGCCTTGGAACTCGTCGCGGACGATGCGACCCAGCTCCGCCAGGATTGCTTCGCGGTCACTGCGGATGTTGATATTGGAAAAAGTGGCATAGAGGGCGACCGTCTGGTCAGGATCGAGGACGAGCGACCAGACACTTGTCCGATGTTCGATGGCATCGAACGCGCCGGTTCGCTCCAGTGCCGCCACGCGGGCCTCGGCATCAAGGGCGAACGGAATACCATTTGAGCCCGCCGACGGGCTCGAAGGCCCGTCAAGCAGCGCCTTGGTCGCATCATGAAAGGGATCGGGGCGACTGTCGTCGCCGAATACATTCCAGACCATTGCCCACCAGCCGCCCGGCCGAAGCAGCTCTGCGACCTTGATCAGCGCCGTGTCCTCATCCAGCCAATGAAAGGCAGTGGCGCTGACACCGAGATCAAAACCGGCCTTCTCAAGGACGGCATCCTCAAACGCAGAGACGCTCACCGAGAGCGCCTTGTCCTGAATAGTCTCGCAAAGGAAAGTCGCGAGGCGGGAATCCGGCTCAATGGCGAGCAACGGGCTCGCGCCCAGTTCGAGTAAGCGGCGCGTTGCAGTTCCTGTACCTGCGCCAATCTCGAACGTCGCCGTGCCATGCGCGAGACGGCACCGCTCACATAGAATTTCGAATACCCAATCAGGATACCCAGGTCGCGTCGCGTGATAGCTGCCGGGATCGGCGCCGAAGGCCAGGCGGCCGAATTTTGGATCGATGAAAAATTCGCTCATTGGAACCACCTGTCCGGCCCAGCAGGTTGGTCTATGGCCGTCGCTTCGGCAAGGACCGATCGTCGCCAACGAATATGCGCTCAGGTACCAAGCCTCTGATTTTGTCCACAAGTCTGGAAGCGAACTTGCCGCGATGCTTCAGCTATCATTTCCGCTGATCGTTTGCCTCAAGCGAATTGGTGTGACAAGCCGGACCGCCCTCTCTACATACGGCCCTTCCCAAGGAGCGGTCGATGTCGGCGGAAGCAATCTCCGAAAACGGTGCGAGAAGCGATTTCTGGGACGGCGTGCGGCTGAGCATGCCCGTCGTGGTGGCGTCGGCACCGTTTGCATTGCTGTTCGGGGCGCTCGCCGTCGACAACGGCTTTTCCGTGATCGAGGCGTTCTTGATGAGCGCGACGGTGTTCGGCGGCGCCAGCCAGATGGTCGGCATCGAGCTGTTCGGGCAGCATGTCGCGCCGTGGCTGATCGTGCTGTCGATCTTCGCCGTGAATTTTCGGCATGTGCTCTATTCGGCCGGTATCGGCCGGCGAATCGCGCATTGGCCGCTGGTGCAGCAGGCGATAGGCTACTTCGTGCTGACCGATCCGCAGTTCGCGGTGGCCGAGCGCAAGGCGGAGGCCGGCGAGACCGTCGGCTTTGCCTGGTATATGGGGCTCGGGCTGCCGGTCTACGTGTTCTGGGTCATCGAAAGCGCGCTCGGGGCGGTGTTCGGCAAACTTATTCCCGACACCCACGCGCTGGGCATCGACTTCCTGCTGCCGATCTATTTTCTCGGCCTGGTCATGAGCTTCCGCAAGCGGCCGCTGTGGCTGCCGGTGGTCGTCGCAAGCGCTGCCGCCTCCATCATTGCCTACAAGACGGTCGGCTCGCCCTGGCATGTCTCCATCGGCGCGCTGGCCGGCGTGCTGCTCGCCGTCATCCTGCCGCCCCGCCACAGCGGCGTGGAGGTACGACCATGAGCACGACGTTGTGGATCATCGTCGCCGCTTCGATCGCGACCTATTTGACACGCATTGGCGGTCATCTGGTGATCTCACGCTTCGACCATATCCATCCGCGTGTTGAGGCCGGGCTGAACGCCGTGCCGGCGGCGGTGCTGACCACGCTTGTGGCGCCGGCAGCGCTGAGCGCCGGACCGGCGGAATGGGGGGCCTTGGTCGTCGCCGGCCTGGTCTCGCTGCGCGGCGGCCTTATGGCGATGTTCCTGGCGGGTGCTGCCGTGCTGATCCTCGCGCGGCAGGTCGTCGGCTGATCGACTTTTGCCTTGGCGGCGAGAGCACACATGCGCTTTACCGCAGCGACTATTGCGGCGCTGACCCGCGACAGGCTCAGCCGGATCGCCTCCGATCTCTTCTGGTGGGCGCGACGGACGGCGTCGCTATAGAGCGCTTCGCGCTGCTTCGGCGTCAATGCGCTTAGATCGGTCGGCTGGATGCCGAAGGGCTCACGCGACATTTCCATCTCGCCAGGTTTGCCGTGTTCATCGGCAGCTACACCGGCGATTTACGGGAAAGGCATAATCAGCTAAAATGAATAATTAAGATCGTTATGTTCTCCAGGAGAGATGTATGGACTTGGCCGATCTGCGCATCTTCCGCACGGTGGTGCGCGAGGGCGGAATCACCAGGGCGGCGGAAAAACTGTTTCGCGTGCAATCGAACGTGACCACACGCATCCGGCAGCTCGAAGAGGATCTCGGCGTGCAGCTGTTTATCCGGGAGGGCAAGCGCCTGCACGTATCGCCCGCCGGTCACAAATTGGTCGGGTATGCGGATCGGTTGCTGGCGCTTGCAGAGGAGGCGCGAACGGCGATGCTTGATCCACGCCCGCGCGGCACGCTTCGCCTAGGTGCCATGGAGAGCACCGCCGCGGCACGGCTTCCAAGTCTGCTCGCCGAATATCACGCACGTCATCCCGACGTGGAAATCCAGTTGCGCACCGGCAATCCGCAGGTTCTCGCGACGGCCATGCTTGCCGGCGACCTCGATGCAGCGTTCGCCGCCGAGCCGATCGCCGACGCTCCGTTCGAAAAGCTGCCCGCATTTCACGAGCAGCTGGTCATTGTCTCGGCGGCATCGCGCGTTTCGATCGACGACCGCCTGGACATGCCCAAAACAATGATAGCCTTCGAGCACGGCTGCCCGCACCGCCGGCGGCTGGAACAATGGTATGCGCGAAGAGGGTTCATGGCCGAGAAAACCATCGAGCTTGGTTCATACCATGCCATCCTTGGTTGCGTGGTGGCTGGCATGGGCATAGCGCTGATGCCGAAAAGTGTGCTTTCGGGTTTCCCAGAGAGCCACTGGCTAAATCTGCACGAACTGCCCGCTGACGAAGACAACGCCGTCACGGTGTTGTTTTGGCGCAAGGGAGCCGATTCTCCCAACGTCACGGCTTTGCAGGGACTGCTTGCGGAGCAAAGTCTGTCACTCGGCGTTGCGGCCGCGGCTATTGCTTGAAGTCGTGCGGCAGAGGGGCGGTTGCTTTTTCCAGCCAGGCCAGCGTTTCGCCGTCGAGCATCGGTCCAATCTCGGCCAGTACGCGCGCATGGTATTCGTCAAGCCAATGCAACTCGTCGCGGGTTAAAAGGTCCGATCGGACCAGCCGCTTGTCGATCGGCGCCAGCGTCAGTGTCTCGAAGCCGTGCATGGCGATGTCGCCGCCCTCGATTGCCTCGGCCGGTGTCACCAGAATCAAGTTCTCGATGCGGATGCCGTAGGAACCTTCCTTGTAATAGCCGGGCTCGTTGGAGAGGATCATGCCGGCTAGCAGCTTTTCGGTGCCGGTCTTGGCGATACGTTGCGGGCCCTCATGCACGGCAAGATAGGACCCGACACCGTGCCCGGTACCATGGGCGAAATCGCAGCCGTGTCTCCATAGCGCCAGGCGCGCCACCGCATCGATTTCGGAGCCGCGCGTGCCCTGGGGAAAGCGCAGCATGGAGATGCCGATCATGCCTTTCAGCACCAGCGTGAAGCGTTCGCGCATCTCTTCGGTCGGCGCGCCGATCGGCACGGTGCGGGTGATGTCGGTGGTGCCGTCCTGGTACTGCCCGCCGGAATCGAGCAGGAACAGCTCGCCATCCCCCAGCTTGCGATTGGTGGCGCGGGAGACGCGGTAGTGCATGATGGCGCCGTTAGGGCCGGCGCCGGAGATGGTGTCGAACGATACGTCGCGCAGCGGCATCTGCGTTTCTTCGCCGGTCTGACGGCGCGTCTCCTCAAGCCTGGTGACAACGGCGATTTCGTCGAGCGTGCCGGGCTTCTGGCGGTCGAGCCAGCACAGCAGCTTGGCGACCGCGGCGCCGTCGCGGCGATGTGCGGCGCGGGCGCCGGCGATCTCAGCTTTGTTCTTTGTTGCGCGTGGAATGCGGGCCGGATCGGCCGTGGCAATGACGGTGCCGCCATTATCCTCGACCAGCATTCTGAGCTTGTCCGCCGCGAGAACCGGGTCCAGCGCGATTTTTGCGCCGCCCTTGGCCCGGGTGACGATTGCCGATCCGAATTCACCTGGTTCGTGCAATTCGGCGAGCTGCGTCAGGTAGGCCGCAACGGTGCGCGAAAACTTGCGCTGGTCCATGAAAAGCAGATGCGAGCCGTCGGCGGCCAGCACGGCAAAGCCGAGCGCCAGCGGTGTGTGCGGTACGTCACCGCCACGGATGTCGAAGGCCCAGGCAATCGAGGAGGGGTCGGTCAGCACGGCATGGGTGGCGCCATCCTTCTCGATGGCCGCTGCCAGCCGCACCAGCTTGTCCTTAGCCAGTTCGCCGGCAAAGCCGATCGGGTGGATCTCGACCGGCGCCAGTGGCGGTCCAGGCTGGTCCTGCCAGATCGCGTCGATCGGATTCTCTTCGAGCGGCACCAGTGTCGCGCCGGATTTCTCGGCCGAGGCTTTCAGCGCCTTGACGTCGCTGATCGTATGCAGCCACGGATCGAAGCCCAATCGCACGCCCTTGCCGAGATTGTCCTTGATCCAGTTGGCCGGCGGGTTGTCGACAAGGCTCTCGATCGAAAAGATGTCGAGATCGACCTCCTGGCGCACCTGCAGCGTGTAGCGCCCGTCGACAAACATGACGGCGCGCTCGCCAAGTACAATGACGACACCGGCCGAGCCGCTGAAGCCGGTCAGCCATTTCAGCCGTGCCGAGCGGTCGGCGACATATTCGCCCTGGTGCTCGTCGGCACGGGGCACGATGAAGCCATCCAGCCCGTTCGACGCCAACCATTGGCGCAGCATTGCCACGCGCGGCTTGCCAACGGCCGGATCGCCGGCGGAATCGAAGGACTGGAACATGTCGGCTCTCCTCGAATGATGGCGCGACCGTAGCGCATGACTTCGAAAATCGGAATCGATTTTCGGAACGATCATCCCTGGTCGCCGCAGTGTCTTTTTGTGCATGGAGGCCATGCAGAATCGGCGATTTCAAAAAGCGTCAGCAGAGCTTACCTTCTTAACGTGGAGGAAAAGTCCTGTTGCCCTGCAAAGGAGACCGTCATGTCCTCGATTTCAGCCAGACGCGGATTTTTCAGAAACGCTGTGAAAGCGCTGATCGAAGCTCGCCAGCGCGAAGCGAGCCGGTATGTGAGCGGCGTTCTGCTTGGCTTTGATGACGAAACGCTGAAAGCTCACGGCTACGATCGCGAACAGCTGAAGAAAGCGGCGAACTCGCGCTAGGTCCGAGCAGGTTCCGGCTTGCGTTGAAAGCGTCGCGCCTCAGCGCTTGAGGTGAATCGTCACCCAGCCCTCGCGGTGCAAGGTGCGGACGTGCCGGAATTTCTGGCGGACATAGGCCGCGATTACCGCATCGCGCTGGCGCTCGAGGATGCCCGACAAAACAATCGAGCCACCGAGCGCGATATGCCCGGCCATTTGCGGCGCCAGACGCATCAGCGGCCGCGCCAATATGTTGGCGACGATCAGGTCGAAGGGCGCACGCGCGGCAAAGATCGGATGATGAAAACCGGGCGCCGCTACCGTTTCAATGAGCCCCTTGACGTGGTTCAGCCGCGCATTGGCAGCGGCCACCTTGACGGCGACCGGGTCGATGTCCGTTGCCAGCACCGGAACATGCGCGAGCTTGGCCACCGCGATGGCGAGCACCGCGCTGCCAGTGCCAAGGTCGAGCGCGTTGCGCGGATGCTCGCGCTGTATGACCTGCTCCAGCATTTCGAGGCAGCCGGCGGTGGTGCCGTGATGGCCGGTGCCGAAGGCAAGGCCGGCCTCGATCTCGATGGCGAGTTCGCCGCTGTGGCGCTTCCTGCGGTCATGCGCGCCGTGGACGAAGAAGCGCCCGGCCCGTACCGGCTTCAATCCCTCCAGCGAGCGCGCCACCCAGTCGATGTCGGGCAGCGCTTCTCGCTCTATCGGTTTCGACAGCGACAGTCCGGCCAGGATGTCCCTAAGCCGTGCCTCGACCGCATCGACGTCGTCGTCGGCATAGAGCGATACTTCGTGGATATCGCGGTCCTCGTCGACCTCGAGCACCGCAACCGGCAGGCCCTCTTCGTCGAACGCCGCACCGAGCGCCGCGAAGATGCGATCAGCCTCGATCTTGCCCGCGGTGAAATACAAACGCGTCTGCGTCATTCCCGGATACGTCAACCTTCCGCCGCCAGCCGCTTGAGCTTGGCGATGGCGGCGTCCGGGCTTTCGCCATAGGCAATGGTGCCGGCGAAATCGCCCTTGCCGTTGAGCAGCAGCACCGAAGCGGTGTGGTCCATCGTGTAGTCGCCGTCGTTCGTGTCGACTTTCTTCCAGTAGATGCCGAAGGACTTGGCCATGGCGTGGACCTTGTCCGGATCGCCTGATATGCCGAGGATGCGATCGGAGAAATTGCTGACATAGGTGTTCATGATTTCGGGCGTATCGCGCTCCGGGTCGACCGTAACGAAATAGGCACGCAGGTTCTTGCCGTCGTCGCCCATCGTCTTCAGCCAGCCGGCCAACTCGAAAAGCGTGGTTGGGCAGACTTCCGGACAGTGCGTGAAGCCGAAGAAGACGACGCTGGGGTGGCCGCGAAACGCGGCTTCGGTGACCGGCGCGCCCTTCTGGTCGACCAGCGTGAACGGTGCTCCGAACGGCTCGCCGCCATAATGTCCGCGGTACCAGTCGAAGGTGAGCCAGCCGATTCCGGCGGCCATCAGGACGAGAATACCGACCAGAATTGAACGCATCATCAGTGAAAGTCCGTCGTTATTCCATCGGGCGCCGGGTTGGCGCCGTGAAGGCCCTGGCTTGGCGAACACTCTTAGCGGTTCGGTCGCGCCGACGCAAAGATGTCGCGTTGCCGCAACCGGCAATCCTGTGGGAGGCGATCTGCTTGCAAAGCGCTGCCGTTCGTCCCACCTGAGGTCGGCAAAATTTGAACCGCAGGAGGCCTCTTTGCGAAAACTGATTGGCGGCGCGTTAGCCGCATGCCTTGTCATTGGCGCCGGCGCGGCCGCCGCCGAGGAAGTCGGCAAGGTCGGCGTCGATTGGCTCGGCAACGATATCATCGTCGAGGCGATCAAGGATCCGAAGGTCGAGGGCGTGACCTGCCACGTCTCCTATTTCGACCGTGGCATGATCGACCGCCTGCAGAAAGGCAACTGGTTCGAGGACCCGTCCGATTCCTCGATCTCCTGCCGCCAGACCGGGCCGATCACCATTGGCGACATCGACATGAGCGAGGCCGGCGAGGAGGTGTTCAAGCAAGGCATCAGCCTGATCTGGAAAAAGCAGGTGGTGAACCGCATCTACGACAAGGCCAACGAGACGCTGATTTACCTGTCGCATTCACGCCAGGTGCAGGATGGCTCGGCAAAAATGTCGGTCACCACCGTGCCGCTCTACGGCCAGAACGTGGTGTGGACCAGCGGCAAGCCGAAATAGAGACTGAAGGTGCTACAGGGTCCTTGGCGCGTCCAAACGGATGCGCGGCGCTGCACTCGGCTTGCGAGACTATGCGCGCGGGCGTAAAGCGCGCGCATGGACCGTCCCGAACACCTTGTCCTGAAAGATCCCGAGCCGCGCATCCATCCGACGGCGGAGCTGAAGGCGTGCAAGCTTGGACGCTACGCGTCGATCGGCGAGCGGGTCATCCTGCGCGAGGTGACGGTCGGCGACTTTTCCTACTTCGAGCGCCACGCCGAGGCGATCTATACGACGATCGGCAAATTCTGCTCGATCGCCGCCAACAGCCGCATCAATGCGCTGGAGCATCCGGTCGAGCGGCTGACGCAGCACAAAATCAGCTATCGGCCCAACGAGTACTTCCGCTGGCTGGGTGTCGATCAGGCATTCCGCGACCGGCGGCGGGCGAGAGCCGTCAGCATCGGCCATGATGTCTGGATCGGCCATAGCGCCGTGATCATGCCTGGCATAGTGATCGGCAACGGCGCGATCGTCGGTGCCAACGCGGTGGTGACGCGAGACCTGCCGGCCTATGCAATCGTCGCCGGCGTTCCGGCCAGGCCATTGCGGCAGCGCTTCAGCGCGGGAACTGCGGCCCGGATCGAACGTCTTGCCTGGTGGGACTGGCCGGTCGAGAAACTGGCCAGGGCAGTCCCCGACATGCAGGCCTTGCCCATCGAGGCTTTCCTCGACCGCTGGGAAAACGACGCCGCCTGAGTTCGGGCTATCTGCAAGCGGTCCGACGGCCTGCGCGATCTGCTCCTCCAACAATGTACCCGCGACCTTCCGCCGCGAGGGAACCAGGAGCGGCTGCCAACTGTTTCTGCAGACACAATGAACTCGGCTTCCGTCCGGGTTCGTCGCCCGGCTGCTGAGGGAGTTTGAATGATTGAGAAGCTTTTCACCAGGATCGCCAACAACGTCGCCCATTTTGCCGGCCTGCCGCCGACGTTTGCCGTCTGTTTCCTGATCATCGTCGTCTGGGCTGCAAGCGGGCCGATGTTCGGCTTTTCGGACACGTGGCAGCTCGTCATCAACACCGGCACGACGGTCGTCACCTTCCTGATGGTGTTTCTCATTCAGAACACCCAGAACCGCGATGGCGCCGCGATCCAGGCGAAGCTCGACGAATTGATCCGGGTCAGCACAGCCCAGAACACCTTCATCGGTATCGAACACCTGACTGAGACCGAAGTCGAAGAGATCCGCAAGAAATGCGAACAGGCAGCGAAGCGGCATGATCAGAAGCTTGCCGAGTTGGCAGCCGAGAAAGCCATGGCGAAGAAGCGGAACACGAAGAAGCATGCGGCGGCGTGATATAAAGGTCCGGCGCATACCTGCGAACATCGGATCCGATTCTTTGCTACGGTGATCTTCGGTTCGGGATCATGCGCTGCGTGTCATGAATGCCGCGAAAGCATCCTTGTAGTCCGGATGCCAGCGCGACAGAGCAGGACGGTTCTCAATGATGTCGCCAATCGCCCAGGCCATGCGCTTTTCGTCCATGGACCGGGTCGCCTCGTTATCGGGACACAGGATGTAGAAATCGCCACGCAACAGCGAGGCCAGCATGAAGTCGATGACCTGCTCGCCGGTCCAGGCTCCGGCCGGCTTTTCGGCGGCGCCTTCGGTCAGGCCGGTAAAAGTGAACCCGGGGATAAGCAGATGCGCCGCGACACTGGCGCCCGGCTCGTTGCGCAGCGCGTGCGCCAGGCCTTCGGTATAGGTCTTCACGCCCGCCTTGGAAACGTTGTAGGCGAGGTTGCCGGGCGGCGTGGTAATGCCTTGCTTGGAGCCGGTGTTGACGATCAGGCCGGGCTTTCCCGCCGCCAGCATGCGCGGCGCGAACGCCTCGACGCCATGGACGACGCCCCAGAAATTGATGTCCAGCAGCCGTTTCCAAGCGTCGCGGCTTTCCCACGGCTTGCCGGGATTGTTGCCGACGCCGGCATTGTTCATCAGCAGCGAGACGTCGCCGAAAGTGCCGGACGTCCTTTCGGCGAGGCGGTCGAGCTCGTCGGCTTTCGAAACGTCGGTGGCAATGGCAATCACGGCGCTGTCGCCGGCGATGGCGGCGACGGCGCGCCGGGCCTCATCGAGGCGTGCGCCGCCGATATCGGCCAGCACGATCTTCATGCCCATCGCCGCCAGCCTTTTGGCGGCGGCAAGGCCGATGCCGCTGGCCGCGCCGGTAACGACGGCGACATTGCCTGAGGCAAGTGCGGGCAGGGCGGTCTGGATCTCGGCGTCGGTGGTCATGATTTTCTCCTGTTCTGGCCGCGGCGAACTTAGCGCGGAACGAGACTCGCGCAAGCCGGTGCCGGCATCTTCGGGTTGACCGCGTCGGCGGGCGCTGCGCATGCTGATATCGAAAAAGGAGACCTGACGATTGACCGACTGGATCGAGATCCTGAAAGAACAGACCGCAACCGGCGACCAGATGAGCCGCGAGGTGCCGCAGATGCTCGCCAATCCCGACATCAGCGAAGCGCAAGTGAAAACGCTGTTTTCGGCGCTCGAAAAACAGGCCGAATTTGTCGAAAAGCTGCGCATGGCGCTGGAAAAATTCGGCCATGATTTTTCAGTGATCAAGGCGGCCGAGCGGCTGGAGGAGCGCTACGCCGACCTTGCCGCTTCGGTAGCGGAAAAGCTGAAAGCAATGCGAGGCTAGAGGGGGCCTATTTCTCGATCAGCCGCTCGAAGCGCCTGTCCGGCACGAACCAGATCATCGCCACCAGGACATAGATCGAGACACCGATCCAGTGATTGACGAAGGTCAGCGCGATGGCGGAAAGATAGAGGACCAGCGAGATCTTTCCCTTGAGGTCATTGCCCAACGCCCTGGCGAAGAGAGTCTCGTTGCCGTGCAGTCGATGCAGGGCCAGGGTGAGGATGTTGAAGCCGATGGCGCAGAGCGCCAGGTCGACGCCATAGACGGCAACCGGCACCGGCGCGAAATGGTTCTCACCCATGAAGGCTGTCGTCGCCGGCATCAGCGATAGCCAGAACAGCAGGTTGAGGTTCGCCCACAGCACGCGGCCGTCGACCCGCTGCACGGTATGGAACATGTTGTGCAAATTATTCCAGTAGATGCCGACATTGATGAAGGACAGCACATAGCTGAGGAATATCGGCCAGACTGGTGCCAGCGCGGAAAAATCCTCGCCATGCGGCACCTTCAATTCCAGCACCATGATGGTGATGATGATGGCGACCACGCCATCGGTGAATGCCTCGACTCGTCCCTTGCCCATGAATCTCCCCTGACAATCCGCTGAAGTTAAAAGAGGATCTCGCTCAGCGCCATCGGCAAAGATGCCAAACTTGTCAGGAGCAAGCCGGGGAGGGGGAACGGCTGACGCGAAAAAGGCGTTAGGATGTCAGATCCCGAACAGCAAAAGGTCGAAAAAATGACAGCTCACGCTCAAGTCATGACGCGCGATCACGAACTCGGCGGCCGCGCTGCAGCGGCCGCCGTGGCCGCCATGATTGCGGCCCTTTTCGCCGGCAGCACGGCGCTGACGCCACTTTACATCATCTACAAGCAGGTCTTCGGCTTCTCGCAGATCACTTTGACGCTGGTCTACGCCGTCTATGTCATCGGCAATCTGGCAGCGCTTCTGATGTTAGGGCGTGTGTCCGATGTCATCGGGCGCCGTCCAATGGCATTGGCCGGGATGGCGGTGGCCGTCGTCAGCGCGGTGGTTTTCCTGTTCGCCGAAAATGTCGCCTGGCTCGACATCGCCCGAATTCTGAGCGGACTGGGAATCGGCGTCGGCGCGGGCACCGGCACCGCCTGGCTCGCCGAATTGCTCCCGACCGACGACAAGTCACAGGCGGCGACGATTGCCACCAGCACCAATTTTCTCGGCCTCGGCCTCGGTGCGCTGGGGGCCGGGTTGCTCGCCGAATACGCGCCCTGGCCGCTCAGGCTGACATTCGTCGTCTACCTGGCGATGCTCGCGACTGTAACCCTGCTGGTCTGGCGCACGCGGGAAACCGTTTCGCGGCCGGGGAAACTGGCTGACGTTTCGATGCGGCCGCGGCTTTCCGTGCCCGATGACATCCGCGCAAGTTTCGTTGCGCCGGCGGTGACCGGCTTTGGCGCAATGGCGCTGGTCGGCTTTTATGCAGCACTCGCACCGAGCATTTTGGCGCAGCAGCTGCAGGTAACCAACCATGCCGAAGCCGGCGCTCTGTTCTTTGAATTGGCAATCGTGACGGCCGCCACCATTGTAGTGACGGCACGTCTTTCGAGCCGAGCCGCGATGTTCGCGGCGCTTGCGCTGATGATCCCAACCGTCGCGCTGATTGTTGCGGCGCAGGTCTTCGCCTCGATGGCCATAATGATTGCCGGGACCGCCTTGTGCGGCGTGGCGGCAGCGCTCGGCTATCGCGGCGGCTTGCAAGTGGTGAACGAGATCGCGCCGGCGGCCCGGCGCGCCGAAGTCGTCTCGGCCTTCTTCATCTGCTGTTTTTGCGGCAACGCGCTGCCGGTCATCGGCATCGGCGTTCTGTCGACGGTGGCAGGTGCGACCGTGGCAAGCCTGGCCTTTGCCGGCATGATTGTCGTCTTTTCCCTGGTCGCTCTCGGGTTTGGCGCGAAATACGCGCGCTGAGCCGACCTTTCAGCCGTTCGGTGTCTCGGGCGAAAGATGCGCGCGCTGGCGCGGTACGCCGAGGCCGGTATCCGGCGGTTCGCCGGCAGCCGGCCGGCTTTCGATCATGTGCAGGCTGCGCCAGCGGCCGAAGCGATAATAGGCCGCGGCCAGCACGAGCGAGGTTATAGAGCCGGCCGGAAAGCTCCACCACAACGCTTCCTCACCGATCGCACTTCGAAAGAAATAGGCGAAGCTGGTGCGCACCAGAAGTACCGAGATCACCAGGATGATCAGCGGCGGCATCACCGCGCCCGTGGCACGCACAGTGGCGAAGAGCACGATGGTGATGCCGAACAGGATGAAGGACCAGGATGCGACCTTGTTGATGTGAGTGGCGATGTCGATCGCTGCACTGTCGCTGCTGAGGAAGAGGCTGAGCACCGCGCGATCGAATACGAACAGCAGCGCGACAAGCACGCCGGTAAGCACAAGGTTGAAGCCGACGCCGGACGCGGCGATGCGGCCGATCCGGTCCCAGCGCCCGGCGCCGACATTTTGCGCCGCCATGGACGAGACCGCGGCGCCGATGGCGAGCGCCGGCATCTGGATATAGGTCCAGAGCTGGGCGGCTATGCCGTAGGCAGCCGCGACCTGCGAGCCGTAGGCATTGACCATGCCCATCACAGTCAGCGCCGCGGACGAGACGACGATCATCTGCAGGCCCATCGGCACGCCCTTGAAGACGACAATGCGCAGCAGCGCCGGGTCCGGCCGCAGCAGAGCAAGATTGACGCCGGCCAGCCGCAGCGGGTGCTTGCGCGCATAAAGCACGATCAGGATGGCAAGCACGCTTACCGTCTGGCCGATCAGCGTCGAGGTGGCCGAGCCGGCGATGCCGAGTTCGGGGAACGGGCCGATGCCGAGAATAAGCAACGGGTTCAAAATGACGTCGAGCACGACGGCCAGCGCCATGAATAGGAAAGGCGTGCGCGAATCGCCGGCGCCGCGCAGCACCATCATGACGAAGGACAGCAGGTTCATCATCGGTACGGCGAGAAAAATGATACGCAGATAGGAACGCGCCAGCGGCAACGCATCGGCCGGCGTGCCGAGCGCATTGAGGATTGTATCGACCCAGATCCAGCCGCAGACCGCGAACACCACCGAGACAAGGAAGAAGAAGGTGGCACTGGTGCCGACGATGCGGCGGGCTTCGGGCAGATCGCGGGCGCCGACCGATTGCGCGACCAGGATGGTCGCCGCCATGCCGATGCCGAAGACGGTGCCGAGGATGAGAAACAGCACGAGGTTGGCATTGGACGTGGCGGTCAGCGCCGCTTCGCCGAGGAAACGACCGACCCAGACGGCATTGATTGAGCCGTTGAGCGACTGCAGAACATTGGAGCCGAGCACCGGCAGGGCGAACAGCAGCAATGTACGCGGGATAGGTCCACTGGTGAGGTCGCTGGTCCGCCGGCGTGCGGGCATCTTGTCGTCCATGGCAGGCAACTCGGCGAAGGCTATCTTGAGTCCGGTCCGCAATGATTGCCGATTTAACGAGACAGGTCGACGCAGCGTTGCGAATTCCGCCTGGCGTGCCTTGATCCAATCATGTTCTCAAAGCTTCCGGAATCGTATATTGATCCTGCACGCGTGGGGCCGCATCTTTCCTAGATCTCATGGGCAAGCCGGGGGTTCATGTCCGATATTCCGCTGTTTTTTGAGCGCCTGAACCGGCGTGCGTTTCTTGGTGCATCCGCTTTGGGCGCGGCCTCCGTGGCTCTTTCGGCGTGCACCACGACGGACGTAGCGGCGCCGCCAGTGACCGCGGCGCCAAGCGATCCGGCTTTCGGCGATGCCGCAAGTATGTATGCGGCGCGCGTCGACGAGGGCTATCAACTGCCGGCAATCCCGGTAGCCAAGGTCGATCCGAAATTCGTGCGCCAAATCGTGTCCGATCCGACCGGAGAAAAACCCGGCACGATCGTCGTCGATACCTCCGAGCACTTCCTCTATCTGGTGCGCGACGGCGGCAAGGCAATTCGCTATGGCGTCAGCCTCGGCAAGGCCGGTTTCGGACCGGCAGCGCCGTGGTTCAGGCGAGGAAGAAGTGGCCGGTCTGGACGCCGCCGCCGGAGATGATCCAGCGCCGGCCGGAACTTGCGAAATACAAGGACGGCATGCCGCCCGGCCCGCACAGCCCGCTGGGCGCACGCGCGCTATATCTCTTCCGCGACGGCAAGGACACGATGTACCGGCTGCACGGCACGCCGGAGTGGGATTCCATCGGGAAGAACGCTTCCTCCGGCTGTGTGCGCTTCATGAATCAGGACATTATCGACCTCTACAGCCGCGTCGACGGCGTCGCGCCGGTCTTCGTGCGCCCGAACCTGTCGGCCGCCGGGAAGATCGCCGCCGTGTCGGACAGGACGGCCGAGCCGATCGATGCGGGCGTGCCAAAGGACGCGGAGATGTTGAGGTAAGTGCCTTCGACGGATCATCAGTCTTAGGTTTTGCAAACCCACTAGAACACAATCCTTGTGCCGGCGAGCCGCAACTGAAGGGCCCGACCGTTCGATCGTGCCAGGCAGGCGGACGCGTTCGGCGCGTCCGCCTGCCTGGGGGTGTCGCTACTTCCCGGCGAGGCCTGGAAGCGTGACCTGATAGACCAGGAACATCGTGTCGACATCGGCGCCATCTTCGGCCTTGTAGGCCGCGCCGACCTGGAAGCCGTCCTGGGTGAGAAAGTCATTGTCGTTGGCGACGAACAGGAAATAGTCGTCGGGCCGTGTTGGATCGAGGACGCTCACCACCGACATCGCCTCCCACTTCTCCGAAAGGTTGTTGCGGTCATTGGGCGCGCCATTGTGCAGCCCGAAGTGGCCGAGCTCGGTCTTGTCGTTGATGTCGATGAACGGCGTCAGCTTGGCCGGCGTCACCGAGGGATCGAGCTCACCTTTGGGCGCAACCGGCTTGTCCTTGTCGAACTCGGTGCCGGCGATGTCGGTTGCCGCCGACACATCGACGACGCTGATCTCGCGATAGAGCGAGGTGTCGCCCTTCACCCCCTGGCCGTTGCCGCTGTCGCGCGCCAGCATCAGGAAGGTCTTGTCCGACAGAGCCACGATTTCGCTCTGCGCGGCAATCTTGGTCTTGCCCTTGGCATCGGTGAACACCGGCAGCGGCACAACATATTCATGCGCAAGCTTGAGTTGGGCCGGATCCGAGGCATCGTAGACCAGCGCGCGCGTGTTCTGGCGCGTCGAAGCGGAATCGCCGCCATCCTGTCTGGGGGCCGATTGCAGCACAGCGATCAGGAACTTCCCGTCCGGCGTCAGTGCCATGCCTTCGAGGCCCTGGTTGTTCTGACGGCCGGTTTCGGGATCCGTCGGATCTGGGTCTGCCGCGCCCGGTCCCGGATTGTTGGACGCGAAGTTCGGCGTTCCATGACGCATCGGGACAAGCGCCGCCGGCGACTGCGTTGCCGACATCAGACGCCCATCGGCGGAGAAGTGGTAGATGTTCGGACCATATTCGTCCGAGATGAACATGGTGCCGTCGGGCAGCCGCACGATCGCCTCGTTATCGAGCGCGAGCTTGCCGTTGGCTTCGGGCAGGATCGGCATGTCGTCGGTCGCGGCGCGCACGCCGTTGAGCGGATCGAGGCCGGTTGCGTCGGCGCCCTTGTCGTCGGTCAAAAGCATGGTGTCGGCAAGGGTTGCCTTGAGGCCCGACTGTTCCTGGCCGGCGGCTGGTGCCGCACCCGGTGCGATCTGGGCGAATTCGATGGCAATCGTGTTGATGCGCGGACGGTAATCGGTGGTGCCGACGACATTGTAGCCACGATCCGGCAGCAGCCACAGCGAGCCCTTATAGCCATCGGCGCCATGCGTCCAGCCGGCAGCGTCGATCGCCATGCCCGAGCCGGAGCCAAACGTCTCGCCGAACTTGTCCCTTTGGCTGGCCGGGATGCGACCGACACCGACCAGGCCCTTGTTGACGAAGCTGACGCCGCCGACGGTCGCTGCGTTTTCAGCCAAGGCCGGAGTCAAGGCGGTGAACATCGCCAGCGCGACCGCGAGGGACGCGTTTCGGTGCAGGTTTTTCATGGAAATCCTCTTTGTGACAAAACAGCCGAAGCGGGCGTCGCATCGACATGCCGCCAGCGCTTTCCGAAAAAGGTCTAGGACGCGAACATGATACTTGCGTGACAGAGGGCGCTTGTTCCTTCGTCCCTTGTGGGAGCAGGTGGATCGGCGCGCAGCGCCGAGACGGAAGAGGGGTGCTGGACGGAGTGCCTCGGTGCCGAGCTGGAGCACCCTCATCCGACCGAGCTGAGCCTGTCCTCTGGCTTGCCGAAGGCAAGACCCGTGGGCTCGGCCACCTTCTCCCCAAGGGGAGAAGGGAAGTGCCGCGATTCAATCGCTGTCGCGCGCGATCAGTTCCAGCGGCCAGACTTCACGGATGATGCGTGCGCCTTCGGCGCCGGCGTAAGCCGGAATCGATGCCAGCAGCATTTCGGCCAACCGCTCGCCCATCGGCTCCAGCGCCGGTCGGAAGCCGGTCAGCGCCGGCGAAAAATAGCGGCAAAGCGGCGTGTCGACGATGACGATCACCGCGACGTCGTGGCCGGGCCTGATGCCCGCCTCGGCCAAAGCCTTGCAGCCGCCAAGCGCCATCGCGTCGTTGTTGAAGATGATGGCCGTCGGCGGGTCCTTGGAGCGCATGACCTTCGGCGTCACGGCGTAGCCGCCGGCCTCGTTGATGAAGCCGTCGGCGATCAGTTCGGGGTCGAACTCGATGCCGTGCCGCCGCAACGCCTTGCGATAGCCGGCGAGGAACAGATAGCCGAAATTGAGGTCGAGCGACGGGCGGATGGCGGCGATGCGGCGGTGACCGCGCGCGACGAGACGATCGACCGCGTCAGCCCCGGCTTTTTCGAAATCGAGGTCGAGCGAGGGATAGGAATCGCCGCCGGTGCGGCTGCGGCCGAGCGTTGCGAACGGGAAACCGGCCTGGGTCAGATAGTCGATGCGCTCGTCCTCGCGCCGCGTCCAGGCCAGCACCACCGCATCGGCCCGCCGCGTCTCGACGACACGGCGCAGGCGCTCCTGCTGATAGTCGCCCGGCGCGCCCATCACTACGATCAGGTCGAGGCCGCTTTCGGCGAGCTTGGCCTGCAACCCGGTCAGGAACGGAATGAAGAACGGCTCGCCATATTCCTGGTCGCCCGGATGCGGCTGCAGCATGAAGGCGATCGAATGGGTAGCGCCGCGCCGCAGGCTGCGGCCGGACTGGTTCGGTGAATAGTTCAGCTTCTTGGCCGCATCGAGCACGCGCTGACGCGTGTCGGCATTGACGTCGGCGCGGCCGTTGAGCGCGCGCGACACCGTGCCGATGGAAATATTCAGGTGACGTGCAAGGTCGTGAATACTGGACGCCAAAGGACAGTTCTCCCCCCTTGCTTGGCTAGCACCGGCCGCTCTTCAGGCCAAGCCGGCATCACGTTTTTCGCTATCGGCCAATTGACATTCTACGCCATCGGGTGTGTTCTCGTAAACGTTTACGGAAGAACGTTTGCGGCCCTGCCGTGAACGCCGTGACGATCGGTCTGGAGGGGCCGAGAGGGAGGAGTGCTGGATGATCAATGTCGTCCTGGTCGGCTGCGGCGCGATGAGCAAAGCCTGGCTCGATGCGGCCAAGCAGATCGACGGGCTCGCCATTGTCGGCCTGGTCGATATCGACGCCGAAAGGGCGCGGGCAAGGGCGCGCGAATACGAGCTTTCCGGCGCCGTCATCGGAACCGAGCTCGACGCCGTGCTCGACCAGACCAGGCCCGACGCGGTATTCGACGTCGTGGTTCCCGCCGCCCGCCGCGAGGTCGCGCTTTCCGCCTTTGCCCACCATTGCCATCTCTTGACCGAAAAGCCGCTGGCCGACAGCCCGGACAATGCGCGTGCCATTGTCGAGGCGGCCCGCAGCGCCGGCCGCATCCATGCCGTCGTGCAGAACCGCCGCTATGTCGCCAATGTCAGGCGCATCCGGCGCTTTCTCGATTCCGGCGCCATTGGTGCGCCAACCAGCATCCACGCCGATTTCTTCGTTGCGCCGCATTTCGGCGGTTTTCGCGAAGAGATGCGCCATGTGCTGCTGCTCGATATGGCGATCCACACATTCGATGCGGCCCGCTACATGGTGGCCGGCGAACCGGCCGGCGTCTATTGCCACGAGTGGGAGCCGGCCAACTCCTGGTATCGGCAAGGGTCGTCGGCAACCGCAAGCTTCGACCTCGGCAGCGGCAAGCTGTTCACCTATGCCGGCAGCTGGTGCGCGGCCGGCTTCCGTACCAGCTGGGACAGCACATGGCGGATCGTCGCCGAGCGCGGCAGCATTGTCTGGGACGGCGCGGACGGACTGAAGGCGGAAGTCGTGCGGCCGGTCCGTGAAGGCCTGTTCGACCGCACCGAACCGATAGCCGTGCCGCCGCTCGACCCGGCAGATCGCGTCGGCGGCCATCTCGGCATCATCCAGGATTTCGTCCGCGCCGTCGAGACCGGCACCGAGCCGGAGACGCGCGGCGCCGACAACATCAAGAGCCTGGCCATGGTTTTCGCTGCGATCGAGAGCGCCGAAACCGGGCGCCGGGTCGCCATCGCTGCACAGGAAGGATCATGATGCCAAACCCGCTGCTCGACATCAGGATCGGCACAATGGTGCGGGCCAATCTGGACGACCTGGCCGCCTATGTCAGGCAGATTCTGCCGCTCGGCTTCGAGAGCATCCAGCCGTTTTTCTGGCAGACGCTGGGCGGCAAGGACATTCCGCGGCTGTCAGGCGAGATCCGCGAGGCGATCGGCGATGCCGATGTCGTCGTCTCGTCGATCGGCGTGTTCGGCAATCCGCTGGAGAGCGGCGAAGTCGATCGCGGCGTCCTCCAGGCCTGGGAAACGATCATCGACAACGCGCATCTGTTCGGCACCAACTTGGTCAGCGGCTTCACCGGCCGCATCCGCGGCAAGCCGCTGCCCGACAGCCTGCCGCGTTTCCGCGAGGTCTGGGGGAAGCTGGCAAAGCGGGCCGCCGACAAGGGCGTGCGCATCGCCTTCGAGAACTGCGCCATGGACGGCAACTGGGCCAGCGGCGACTGGAACATCGCCCACAATCCGGACGCCTGGGAGCTGATGTTCAACGAATTGCCGGACGACAATCTCGGCCTGGAGTGGGAGCCCTGCCACCAACTGGTCTATCTGATCGACCCGATCCCGCAGATCCGCAAATGGGCGCCGCGTATCTTCCACGTCCACGGCAAGGACGCGACGGTGCGCTGGGACGTGATCCGCGAACATGGCGTGTTCGGTCGCCTGCCGTTCGTGCAGATGCGCACCCCTGGCTTCGGCGATAGCGACTGGACGCGGGTGATCAGCGAGCTGCGGCTGGCCGGCTACAAGGGCGCCATCGACATCGAGGGCTGGCACGACCCGGTCTACCGCGGCGATCTCGAGATCACCGGCCAGGCGCAGGCACTGGATTATCTCCAACAATGCCGGGGAGGCGCGAGCTACCTGCCGAACCCGGTGTGAGGCTAATGCATGTCGCGCAAAAGTGCCCAGCGGTTTTGCGATAACGACATGCATAAAAACAGGACAAGCCGGCGGGAGGTGCCGGCCAGCGAAAGATTGCGGCGCAATGCCGAAGCGATCGTCAAAACCCCTCGGCTAGCGAGGGAACAAAGGGAGGATAAGTGCATGAGCATTACGATGAGAAGGACAGTTCTGCGCTCGACCGTCGCGGCGGCCGCGATGGCGCTCGCCGCCGCGCTCTCGACCCTGCCGGCGCAGGCGCTCGATGCCCAGTGGTGTAAGGATGTCCATATCCGTTTCTTCGTCGGCGGCGCCGAGGGCGATGCCTTCGGCACCATCGTCTATAATGGCGCCAAGCAGGCGGCGGCCGATCTCGGGCCGAAGGTCGACTACATCTTTTCCCAGTGGGATGTCGAGAAGATGGTGCAGCAATTGCGCGAGGCTGTCGCGGTCAAGCCCCAAGGCATCGCCATGATGGGCCACCCCGGCGACGCCGCGATCATGCCGCTGGCCGAACAGGCGCACAAGGACGGCATCAAGATGATGTACCAGAACGTGCCGGTGCCGACGGTCACGGCGGCGTTCGGCGGCGGCTATGTCGGTGCCCAGCAGGAGCAGCAGGGCCGCGCGCTTGGCGCCGAGGCGGTCAAGCTGGCCGGGCTCAAGGCCGGCGACAAGGCAATCATGATCGGCCCGTTCGAGAACGAGAGCCGCGGCGCGCGAGAACGCGGCACTGTCGCTGCCCTCAAGGAAGCGGGCGTCGAGGTCATACAGCTCTCCTCGCCACCGAGCGGCGAATGGGCTTCCGACCCAAATCTGGCCCTTCCGGTGATCACCGCGGCACTGCTCAACAATCCCGACGTCAAGGCGGTTGGCTATCCCGGCGGACAGATGCTGGGCAACGTCCCGACTTACATGCAGGCGGCGGGCAGGAAGCCGAGCGATATCTTCAACTTCGGCTTCGACACCAGCCCGCAGATCGTCGAGGGCTTCAAGGGCGGCTGGGTGCAGCTGACGGCCGACCAGCAGCCGTTCCTGCAAGGCTATCTGCCGATCCTCAGCCTCTGCCAGCAGGTTGTGCTGGGTCTCGCACCGATGAATGTCGACACCGGCGCCGGCTTCGTCACGCCGCAGAATTACGAGATCGTCGCCGAGCTCGCCAAGCAGGCGCTGCGCTGACCTCCCAAGCCGCCGGCCGGGATCAAGCCCGGCCGGCGGGACCGCCGGCGAAAAGGCCGGCACGCGACAATCAAGCGAGGATCGCCATGGCCGAACGCATCATCGAACTGCGCGACATCAGCAAGTCCTACGGCCAGGTCTATGCGCTGGGCGGGGTCAATCTCAGCGTCGATCGCGGCGAGGTGGTCGGCCTGATCGGCGACAACGGCGCCGGCAAGTCGACGCTGATCAAGATCCTGTCCGGCGTGGTCAAACCGACCAGCGGCGAGATTCTCGTCCGCGGCAAACCGGTGACCGGATGGAGCCCTGCGCGCTCGCGCGACGCCGGCATCGAGACGGTGTTCCAGGACCGGGCGCTCGCCGTGCAGCAGACAATCGTGCGCAACATCTTCATGGGCCGCGAACTCACCGGCTGGCTTGGCTGGCTGAAGGTCAACAAGGAGATCGCGGAGGCGAGCCGGCTGATGCGCGAGATCGGCTTCACCTCGAAAGTGTTCACGCCACAGTCGATCGTCGGCCAGCTCTCGGGCGGCGAACGCCAGGGCGTGGCGATCGCGCGGGCCATCTATAAGAAGGCGGAGCTGATAGTCCTCGACGAACCGACGACCGCGCTATCGCTGACCGAGACCGCCAAGGTCTTCCACTTCGTGCGCCAGGTGCGGGCGAGCGGGCGCTCGATCCTGTTCATCGGCCACAATATCCACCACGTCTTCGATATCGCCGATCGCTTCGTGGTGCTGGATCGCGGCAAGGTCGCGCTCACCGCCGACCGCAGCGAGGTCAAATCGGCCGACGACCTGATCAATTTCATGGAAGACGTCGCCCACCCCAGCGGATTGCCGGGGTTGCACGACGCGGGCGATGCGGGGAGGGCGGCACGATGAGCAAGACCATGGAACCCGATCTGCAGAGCCCCCTCGGCGGCACGCATGGCGAAACCGCCGGGAAAGAGTGGAGACACCCGTCCGACAACTGGCTGCGCGGGTTCATCCTCGACAACCGCGCCTCGCTCGGCACGCTTGCCGTGTTCATCGTCATGATGGCGGTGTTCATGATCGCCAACCCGATCGTGTTCACCACCTGGTATCTCTACAGTTCCGTGCTGACCACGCTGCCGGTGGCGCTGTTCGTAGTTGTGCCGCTGGTCTTCGTCGTCACCTGTGGTGAGATCGACCTGTCGTTTCCGGCGACAATGGGCTTTGCCTCCTGGGTGTTTGCGCTGGTCGTGCAGGCCGGCTACGACCCGTTCCTCGGCATCGCCGCCGCAATGGTCACCGGCATGCTGCTCGGCTTCCTGGTCGGCTCCCTGGTCGTCTATGGCGGGTTGTCGTCGCTGATCGCCACGCTCGGCATGAATTTCCTGCTGCGCGGCCTGATCCAGATCATCAACGAGGGCAGGTCGACGGCACTGACCGGCCTTGCCGACAGCTGGGCCTACAAGATCTTCTCCAGCCAGCTTTATGGCATTCCGGTGCAGATCTTCTGGGCCGTCGGCTTCGTCGTGCTGTCGGCGCTGCTCTACAACCGCCACCGCTTCGGCGCGCAGGTCAAGGTGGTCGGCGACAATCCAGACAGCGCCCAGCAGATGGGTATCGACGTCAAGCGCGTGCGCGTAAAAGTGTTCGTCTTCGTCGGCATCGGCGCTGCGATCGCCGGCACGTTTTCGGTGATGATCAACTTCACCTGGTGGCCGACGGCGGGGGACGGATACCTGCTGCCGGTGCTGGCATCGGTGTTCGTCGGCGGCACGCCGACCTGGGGTGGCATCGGCACGGTCGTCGGCGGCGCGATCGGCGCGGTCACGGTCTCTTTCATCCAGACCGGCGTCGTCGCGGCTGGACTGAGCGGCTTCTACGTCCAGTTCTTCAACGGGCTGATCATCATCCTGTCGCTGCTCGGCCATAAGTGGAACCAGGCGCGGTATCGGTGACCGGCGGCCTCACACTCCCGTGACAAATCCGTCCAGTACGCGTTTCTGGCCGGCTTTGTCGAAGTCGATGGTCAGCTTGTTGCCTTCGATGGCCGAGATGTTGCCGTTGCCGAATTTCTGGTGGAAGACGCGGTCGCCGACGCTGAAGGGGGACGGCGTGTCGGCGACGGATTTGGCGACCAGCTCGCCGTCGATGGTGCGGCCCTTGACCGAGGTGCGGCCGGCGCCGTAGCCGGAGTCGGTTTCGCCATAGCCGATGCGCTCGACTTGATGGCCGGAGCGCGTGCCCCAATTGCGGTCGGTGGCTTCGGTGCGGTTGGCTTGAGCGCGCTGCCAGCCCGGCGTCGCATAGGTGCTGGAGAAAGCGCCGGATTTTTCGGCGCCGTTATTGCCGCCGATGTTGTCGAAGCGCGATGCCCCATAAGGGTTCTGCCTGCCTGCACCTTGGCCGCCACGACCGGAGGCGAACGAGCCGCCACCATAGGCATTGCCGTAGCCGCCATAGGAGTTGCCGCTCTCGGAAACTTCGACATGGGCTTCCGGCAGCTCGTCAAGGAAGCGCGACGGGATGGTCGATTGCCAGAGGCCGTGGATGCGGCGGTTGGAGACGAACCAGATGTGCAGGTTCTTCTTGGCGCGGGTCAGGCCGACATAGGCGAGGCGGCGTTCCTCCTCCAGCCCTGAGCGGCCGCCCTCGTCGAGGGAACGTTGGTGCGGGAACAGGCCTTCTTCCCAGCCGGGCAGGAAGACGGTTTCGAATTCGAGGCCCTTGGCCGAATGCAGCGTCATGATGTTGACGGCGTCGAGCTCGGCGTTCTGCTCGGCGTCCATCACCAGCGCGACATGTTCGAGGAAAGAGCGCAGCGATTCATACTCCTCCATGGAGCGGATCAGTTCTTTTAAGTTCTCGAGCCGACCGGGCGCTTCAACCGAGCGGTCGTTCTTCCACATGTCGGTGTAGCCGCTCTCCTCCAGTATGGTCTCGGCGAGCTCGGTGTGCGGCGTGGTTTCCAGCGCCTTCTGCCAGCGCTCGAAATTGGCCGACACCTCGCGCAGTGCCGCGCGCGGCTTCGGCTTCAGCTCGTCGCTCTCGGCAAGTTTTGCCGCCGCCTCCAGCATCGGGATGCGCAGCGCGCGTGCGGTATCATGGATCTGGCGGATGGTGGCCTCGCCCAAGCCGCGCTTCGGCACGTTGACGATGCGCTCGAAAGCGAGGTCGTCGGCGCCTTGCGCGACGACCCGGAAGAAGGCCAGCGCATCGCGGATCTCGAGCCGCTCATAAAAGCGCGGGCCGCCGATGACGCGATAGTTGAGGCCGAGCGTGACGAAGCGGTCCTCGAATTCGCGCATCTGGAAGGAGGCGCGGACGAGAATCGCCATATCGTTCAAATTGTGCTTCTGGCGCTGGTAGGCCTCGATCGTCTCGCCGACGGCGCGGGCCTCCTCCTCGGAATCCCACGCGGCGTGGACATGCACCTTCTCGTCGTCCTCGGCGATCTTTTCGGTGAACAGCGTCTTGCCGAAACGGCCCTCATTGTGGGCGATGAGGTGGGAGGCGGTGCCCAGGATGTGCGCGGTCGAGCGGTAGTTGCGCTCCAGCCTGATGATGGTGGCGCCGGGAAAATCCTTGTCGAAGCGCAGGATGTTGTCGACCTCGGCGCCGCGCCAGCCATAGATCGACTGGTCGTCGTCGCCGACGCAGCAGATATTTACGGTGGACAGGCGCGGGCTTCCCTCCCCCTTGAGGGGAGGGTGGCCGGGCGAAGCCCGGTCGGGTGGGGTCCGTGCGGCAGTACTCGACCTACCGGCGGCAGTGCTCGACGCCCTAGCGGTGCCTTCTGCGGCAACCCCCTCCGCCCGCTTCGCGGGCACCTCCCCCTCAAGGGGGGAGGATTGCGGCCGCTGCGCCAGCAGCCGCAGCCACATGTATTGCGCGGTGTTGGTGTCCTGATACTCGTCAACGAGGATGTAGCGGAAGCGCTTGTGGTATTCCTTCAGCACGTCCGGATTGGCGCGGAAGATGCGGATCGGGTGGCACAATAGATCGCCGAAGTCGCAAGCGTTCAGCGTTTGCAGCCGCTCCTGATAGGCTTTGTAGAGCTCGCGGCCCTTGCCGTTGGCGAAGGCACGGGCATCGCCCTCGGGGATGTCGGCGGGACCGAGGCCCTTGTTCTTCCAGCCGTCGATCATCTGAGCGAACTGCTTGGCCGGCCAGCGCTTGTCGTCCAGCCCTTCGGCCTGGATCAGCTGCTTGATCAGGCGCACCACGTCGTCGGTGTCGAGAATGGTGAAGTCGGATTTGAGCCCGGCCAGCTCGGCGTGTCGGCGCAGCAGCTTCACTCCGATCGAGTGGAAAGTGCCGAGCCATGGCATGCCCTCGACATTGCCTTCGCCGATCAACAGGCCGATGCGCTGCTTCATCTCGCGCGCCGCCTTGTTGGTGAAGGTGACGGCGAGGATCTGCGAAGGGAAGGCTTTGCCGGTGGCAAGGATGTGGGCGATGCGGGTGGTGAGCACCCGCGTCTTGCCGGTGCCCGCGCCGGCAAGCACCAGCACCGGGCCTTCGGTGGTTTCCACCGCCAGCCGCTGCTCGGGGTTGAGGCCGTTGAGATAATCGGGCGCGTTGTTCTGGTTGCTGCGGGCAGCCATGGCGCGCGCGGCAATGCCCGACGGGGCCACGGGCCGCGCGTTCGGTTCGTCAAAAAAGGGCATGTCTTCCGAAAAGCCGGACATCTCTCCCCGAATGTAGTGATTCGGCAGCGAAAGGCCAGAAGCGTCTCCGTTTTGTTCTCTGTCCAGTCGGTAGACTCACAAATCTGAATGGGTCTGCTAACCAAAACGCCGGGCATGCGATGGGCCGGCGCCGCAAAACGCCGAGCTTGCTTGACAGGGGAGGCGGGCCGGAGAAAGTTGTGCTCGGGGCAGGAGCGCAATGCCGGGTTGCCCATGGACGCGTCGCGGAGCGCACCAGTCGAAGGAGCACCGTCTTGGCTGTGGTCATCACCTCCCTGATCCTTTTCCTCATCGGCCTGGCGCTTGGCGGCGGCGGTATCTGGCTCGTGACGCTGGGCGGCAGCTGGTATTACGTCATCGCCGGTCTAGCTTTCCTTGTCGCGGCCTGGCTGCTCTACAGGCGCAGATCCACCGCGCTGTGGCTCTACGCGGCGATCGTGCTCGGCACGCTCGCCTGGGCGGTCTGGGAGATCGGCTTCGACTGGTGGGAGCTCGGCCCGCGCGGCGGCATCATCGTGCTTGTCGCGCTATGGCTGTTGACGCCATGGGCGCGGCGCGGGCTTACCGGTCCCGACGGACGCGCGCCGCTTATCCTCGCCGTGCTGGCATCGCTCGGCGTCGCCGGCTATTCGATGACGACCGATCCGAAGGATATTGCCGGCCAACTCAACACCGACAAGGTGACGCCGACGGCCGATCTCGGCGGCAATGTGCCGCCCGGCGAATGGCACTATTACGGCCGTACGCCCTATGGCCAGCGCTATTCGCCGCTCGACCAGATCACCCCGGAAAACGTCGCCAATCTGCAGCCGGCCTGGACCTATCAAACCGGCGACGTGAAAGGGCCCGACGACATCGGCGAGACGACCTATCAGGTGACGCCGCTGAAGATTGCCGACACGCTCTACATCTGCACGCCGCATAATTTCGCCATCGCCATCGATGCCGCAAGCGGCAAGGAGAAATGGCGCTTCGATCCACAGATCAAGCTCAACAAGGACCGCCAGCACCAGACCTGCCGCGGCGTGTCCTATTATGCCGACGCCAAGATCGCCGCCGGCCAGCCCTGCGCCACACGCATCTACCTGCCGACGTCCGACGCTCGGCTGATCGCCCTCGATGCGGCGAATGGCCAGGTCTGCCCCACATTTGCCGAGGGTGGCACGCTGAACCTGCTAGCCAACATGCCATATCCGAAGCCGGGCTATTATTATTCGACCTCGGCGCCGCTGATCGTCGCCAACAAGATCATCGTCGGTGGCGCGGTCAACGACAATTATTCGACGCAGGAGCCGTCCGGTGTCATCCGTGCCTACGATGCCGACACAGGCGCGCTGTTGTGGAACTGGGATTCCGGCAATCCGGACCAGACGACGCCGCTGCCGCCGGGCCAGACCTACACCAACAACTCGCCCAACATGTGGTCGACGGCAAGCGCCGACGAAAAGCTCGGCCTGCTTTATGTGCCGCTCGGCAACAAGACGCCGGACCAGCTCGGCGCCGGGCGCAGCGCCAATGACGAGAAATTCTCCTCGTCGATCACCGCGCTCGATCTCAACAGCGGACAGTTGCGCTGGGTACGGCAGACCGTGCATCACGACCTCTGGGACATGGACGTGCCGGCGCAGCCGACGCTGGTCGATATCACCACGGAAAATGGCGTGGTGCCGGCGCTGGTCGGGCCGACCAAGCAGGGCGACCTCTATGTGCTCGACCGGCGCAGCGGCGAGCCGATCGTTCCGGTCAAGGAAGTGCCAGCACCCGGCGGCGCGATCGAGGGCGACCATACCTCGCCGACGCAGCCGTTCTCGGACCTGAGCTTCAGTCCGAAACCGCTGACCGGCGCCGACATGTGGGGCATTACCATGTTCGACCAGCTGGCCTGCCGGATCGAGCTTCGCAAGTTGCGCTATGAGGGCCGCTATACCCCGCCATCGCTGCAGGGCTCGCTGATCTACCCCGGAAATTTCGGCACCTTCAACTGGGGCGGTGTGGCAGTCGATCCGGTCCGGCAGGTGATGTTCGGCATGCCGACATACCTGGCGTTCATCTCCAAACTGGTGCCGCGCGCCGACGTGCCGCCGCCCGGTGACACCAAGGGCAGCGAACAAGGCCTGAACCGCAATGAGGGTGCGCCTTACGCAGTGATATTGAAGCCGTTCCTGTCGCCGCTCGGCATTCCCTGCCAGGCGCCGCCCTGGGGCTATGTGGCGGGTGCCGACCTTCGGACCGGCAAGATCGTCTACAAGCATCGCAACGGCACCGTCTACGACATGACGCCGCTGCCGCTGCCGTTCAAGGTCGGCGTGCCCGGCATTGGCGGGCCGATGATCACTGCCGGCGGCGTCGCCTTCCTTGGTGCGGCGGTCGACGACTATGTGCGCGCCTATGACCTGACGACCGGCAAACAGCTCTGGCAGGCGCGGCTGCCTGCCGGCGGGCAGTCGACACCCATGACCTACACGGTAGCCGACGGACGCCAGTTCGTCGTCATCGTTGCCGGCGGCCACGGCTCGGTCGGCACCAAGCCGGGCGATTATGTGATGGCCTATACGCTGCCGAAATAGAGAAGTTCCTTCAGAGCCCGAGATGCCCTTTCAGGTCGGGTACCGATGCAAGGACCTCATTGGTCAGCTGCGGGCCGGCTGCTGCCTCGGCCTGCTGGACCAGCATCGTGCCGGCCTGGCTGATCTGTGCGAGCGTAAGGCCTGATGCCTTGAGTATGGCGACGCCGTTGATCAGCGCGCCGGTCTTTTCGCCGAGAGCGCCGCCGAGCGCGCCCTCCAGCGAGGACAGGAGGCCACCACCGGAAGCCGCGCCGGGAGCCATGACATCATATTGCTTGGCCAGGGCGTCGGCTCCCGGGATTTTGGCAAAGAAGCTGGACAGGGTCGTGCCCTCCGCCTCGTGTTCAAGCACCGAGAAAATCGTGCCGGCGATCTTTTCCGTCAAAGCCTGGTTGAGACCGGATTTCTGGGAGACGGTGTTGATGATGTCCTGAACGTCCATGATCTTTCCTCAGGCCTTGGTGTTTGCGGGCGGGTGCCGGTTGACGCGGATCTTGATCAACGATCGTTTGAAGGCGGGGAAGGCAGTGAACCGCAGCGCCAGCAAAGCCATGGCGGCGAGGGCGAACCCACTTGCCAGAAGCGGGGAGAGAAAGGTCATGGGCGTATTCCTTCGTCGTCAATCACGCATTCTTTTCCCGCCAAATGGCCATTCTCGTTCGCCAGATGGCCCGAATGAGGCATAGCCCGGTAACTTCTTTTTACATCGTGGTGCATGCATTTAGCATTGCCACAAAGGACCAAAATTTAACGACAGTGCGGCGCCGGGCATCACGGTCGTCGTGCAGGGCTTTTGGCAGCCTCACTCAGCCGTGACTGGACCAGGCAAGCTTCGGCTCTATGTTGCCGCGGGGGCCCACGAGGAGCGCGCCATGACAACACCTGCCGGACCCACTGCCGCCAAGCCTGTCATTACCCAGGCGATGATCGATGCCTATGACGAATATACGCATCTGACGCTCGACCGGCGGCGCTTCATGGAGCAATTGACCAGGCTTGCCGGATCGGGTGCGGCAGCTGCCGCAATCGCGCCGCTGCTGGCGGCGAACTCGGCCCAGGCGGCAATCGTGGCGGAAGACGATCCGCGTGTGAAAGGCGAGGACATCAGCTATCCCGGCAGCGGCGGCGAGATGAAGGGCTATCTGGTCAGGCCGGCGGACCAGACCGGCAAGCTTGGTACCGTCATCGTCGTGCATGAGAACAGGGGTCTCAACCCGCATATTCGCGACGTGGCGCGGCGCGTTGCGCTAGAAGGGTTCGTGGCGCTTGCGCCGGACTTCATGACACCGCTCGGCGGCACGCCGGACGACGAAAACAGGGCACGTGACCTGTTTTCCCAGCTCGATCCAGCACAGGTCGCCGCCAATGCCGTGGCAACGGTCGCCTACCTCAAAGGCTACAAGGACGGCAACGGCAAGGTCGGCGCCATCGGCTTCTGCTGGGGCGGCGGCACGGTGAACATGCTGGCCGTCAACGCGCCGGACCTCGCCGCCGCCGTCGCCTATTACGGCATGCAGCCAAAGGCCGAGGACGTGCCGAAGATCAAGGCCGCGCTCATGCTGCATTATGCCGGCCTCGACACCCGCACCAATGCCGGCATCGATGCCTTCAAGAAGGCACTCGACGCGGCTCATGTCGAATACTCGGTCTATGTCTATGAAGGCGCCAACCATGCCTTCAACAACGATACGTCGGCGGCCCGCTACGACAAGAAGGCGGCTGACCTCGCCTGGGGCCGGACGATCGCTTTCCTCAAGGAGAAGCTGGCCTGATCAGGTGGGCGCCAGCGCCGGTTTGTGAAGGGCGACGCCGGCCACCACCAGCGCGATGCCGATGCAGTCGGTGAGGCTCGGCACCTGCCGCAGCACAATGACGCCGATCAACGTCGCGGTGACCGGCAGCAAAGACAGCATCAGCGCGAAGCTGGAGCGCGGCAGCCGCGACATGGCAAGCTGGTCGCATATATAGGGGATGACCGACGAGCAGATGCCGACGCCGACCGCCGCAAGCAGCAGCGGCGGCGCCGAGAAAGCCGGCAGAGCATCGGCGAAACCGATCGGCAGAACGACGAGAAGGGCGACCGCCATGGCGGCACCCAGCCCGGCGATGCCATCGCCGGCGCCGCCGCGCGCGACGCGGTGGCCGAGCACGATGTAGCCAACGAACAGCGTGCCGTTGAGGAAGGCCCAGAACAGGCCGACGGGATCGCTCGACCATTTGACGTCTATCAGCAACAGGGTGCCGGCGACAGCGATCGCGAGGGCGGCGAGATTGCGCGGGCTTCTGAGGCCAACAAGCGCAACGCCGATGGTGCCGACGAATTCGATCGCCGCCACCAGCGAGATCGGCAGCCGGTCGAGCGCCAGGTAAAACGAGCAATTCATCACCCCAAGGCAGAGGCCGAAGGCCACAAGCAACAACCGCGTCGAGCGATCGGCGCGGGCGAAGACCGCCCATGGCCGGGTCAACGGGGCAAAGACGAGTGCCGCGGTGGCGATGCGCAGCCAAGCCATGCCGAGCACGCCGACATGCGGGAACAGCAGCACCGCGAAGGCCGGTCCGAGATAGTGGAACACGGCGCTGACGCCGAACCAGAGATGCGGCGGGACCGCATTTGCCAAGGTAAAGGCGAGGCCGGCGAGTGCCGGACTTGCTGCGGGGGCTTGCGTCCGATCTTGCATGGGATCAGTATCGCAGGCGATTTTTGCCATTGATATGGATGATGGCCGATCATTGCGGCTATTTGCTTTCCGAAAGCAAGGAGTTGTCCGCTGAAACGCCTTCGAAATGAAAATACCGATCTGGACCCGGCGGATCTGAAAATCCTGCGCCTGCTGGAAAAGGACGCGCGCACCAGCACCGCCGAACTGGCGCGATCGGTCGGCCTGTCGGCGCCGAGCGTGGCCGAGCGTATCAAGCGGCTGCAGGAAAGCGGTGTGATCGACGCCTACACGGTGCGTATCAATCCGGCCGCGCTCGGCATGAACCTGTCGGCATGGCTGCGCATCAGGCCGGTGCCGGGGCAACTCGCCGTCGTGGCCGAAATCATCCGCGACCTGCCGGAAATCGCCCAATGCGACCGGGTCACCGGTGAGGACTGCTTCATCGCGCTGGCGCATGTCGCCTCGGTGGCCGAGCTCGAGCGAGTGATCGACCGGATCATTCCCCATGCGATGACCAACACGGCGATCATCCAGTCGTCGCCGGTGGTGCCGCGCTCGCCGCTGGGGGCGGTGAAGCGCCAGCCTTGATGCTTGGGGTCGTTCGTCAGCACGTCGTCCGCTTAACTCGAAACGTCGCGCCGCCCCTTCATCGCCCTGCCGGGCACTTCGCGGACGCTGTCATCAATGGTTTCGTCAATTGCCAGCGTTTGCTGAAAGAGCGCCGAGGCTGCGGCCAGCCCCTTCTCCCCGTCACTATACGCGGAGAAGATGGCGGCAGCCGGATAAGGGGCAGCGCAAACGTTCCAGAAATGCAAACCGGACGGCCGGTCTGTTTCTTCCCGCACCGTTCAGGCGTGGCCGCGTTTGATCCGCGCCTGCTTCAGGATGGCGCGCCAGCGGATCATGGCGAAGGGAATCGGCTCGTTGTTGTTGGCGATGTGGAAGATCTCGTTGTTGAGGTTCTTCAGCGAGCGCCAGAAATCATAGTCGGTGATGCGTGGATCAGCCGCCAGCCTGTCCGCCTCGACCTTGATGTCGGTTTTCATGCACGTTCCCCGAACCGCTGCTGCTCCGCCGCCCGTATCGCAATTCGATGCGGATGGTTTTCCAACGCCGCGCTGAGTCGTTCAACGTCTCAATTCGGCTTGTTCACGTTAAAACCTCGGTAAGGTTAACGGCGGTTGGCCCGTGGTTCAAGCGCTCTCTTGGTTCAAGCCGGCTTACGACGAATACCGATCGAGCGGCCGGCGCGCTCCGGCATCGGCAGGGCGGCATGGGCGGCGCGCATCGCTTCCACCCTGGCCAGGACGTCAGCGGGGAAGGGCGCGACCCTCGGGCCAGCCATGTCGACATGCAGCGACAGCGTTTCGGAGGTGGCGGCGAGCCAGCCGTCGAGATGGCGGATTTCCTGGTAGGCCCTCAGCCGCTTCTCGTCATGGTCCAGCAACTGGAACGAGACTGTGACCTTGTGGTCGAGATGCAATTCCTGGACGTAGCAGACATGGACTTCCGCGGTGTAGATGGTCAGCCGCCGTTCCCTTACATAGTCCGGCCCCATCCCCATCATCTCGAAGGCTTCGTCGGAGCACCGGTCGAACAGCACGTTGTAATAGGCCATGTTGAGATGGCCGTTGTAGTCGATCCAAGCCTCCTCGATGTCCATGGCGCGAGAGACGAAAGGGGCGGGGATGGGCATCGGAAACTTCCTTCTCGTCATGCCGGGATGAGCGTGGACTGGACAGAGCGTGGTTGGTGAGACTACGCATCCCTAGATGCAGAACAAGGGTGGACGCTGGTCCATTCGCGGAGGAATCGATGGCTCTAAGCGACCTCAATCCGGTCGAGCGCAACGAAGAAGGCATCGCTGCTGTGCTCGGCATCCTCAAGCAGCGGCTCGGCGAGCGATTCCAGACCGGCCAGGCGATCCGCGCCCAGCACGCGCACACCACGACCTATATTCCGACGCAGGCGCCGGACGGCGTCGCCTTTGCCGAGACCACGCAGGAGGTGCAGGAGATCGTGCGCGCGTGTGCGGCACATCGCGTGCCGGTGATCGCCTTCGGCATCGGCTCTTCGCTGGAAGGCCACACCAACGCGCCGGGCGGCGGCATCTCGCTCGATACGTCACGCATGAGCCGCATCATTGCAGTCAATCCGCAGGACCTCGATTGCACCGTCGAGCCCGGCGTGACGCGCGAGGACCTCAATCGGCATCTGCGCGACACCGGCCTGTTCTTTCCGATCGACCCGGGTGCCAACGCTTCGCTCGGCGGCATGGCGGCGACGCGGGCGTCGGGCACCAACGCCGTGCGCTACGGCACGATGCGCGAAAACGTGCTGTCGCTGACCGCGGTGATGGCCGACGGTGAGGCAGTGACGACCGGCAAGCGCGCCAAGAAAAGCTCGGCCGGCTACGATCTGACACGGCTGCTGATCGGCTCGGAAGGCACGCTCGGCATCATCACCCAGCTGACGTTGAAGCTGCAGGGCATTCCGCAGGCGATTTCGGGCGGCGTCTGCCCGTTCCCCAGTGTCGAGGCGGCGTGCAATGCGGTGATCGCGACCATCCAGATGGGCATTCCGGTGGCGCGCATCGAATTGGTCAACGCGCTGCAGATGCGGGCGATGAAGACCTATTCGAAGCTTGATTATCCCGAGAGCCCGTGCCTGTTCGTCGAGTTCCACGGCAGCGATGCCGGCGTCGCCGAGCAGGCCGAAACCTTCGGCATGATCGCCGAGGAAAATGGCGGCGGTCCGTTCCTATGGACCAGCGTCGCCGAAGAGCGGACGAAATTGTGGAAGGCCAGGCACGATGCCTACTGGTCGTCGCTGACGCTGCGGCCGGGTGCCAAGGGCCTCTCGACCGATGTCTGCGTGCCGATCTCACGCTTTGCCGAATGTGTCACCGAGACCGAGGCGGATATCACCGAGATGGGCCTGATCGCGCCGATCGTCGGCCATGCCGGCGACGGCAATTTCCATGTGCTGGTGCTGATGGACGTGGACGATCCGAAGGAGATCGCGCTGGCGGAAAAATTCGTGGCGCGGCTCAACATGCGCGCCATCGCCATGGACGGCACCTGCACCGGCGAGCATGGCATAGGGCAAGGCAAGATCGGCTTCCTGCGGCACGAGCTCGGCCATGGCGTCGACATCATGCGCACGATCAAGCAGGCGCTCGACCCGCTGAACATCATGAACCCGGGCAAGATATTGCCTGGAAAGGACTGATCCTCAGGCCGCTGCCGTGCCCCCATTTGCCTCTTTATCGACACGCTGATGCGGGTAGAGTGCCACTGACTTTCAACCAAAACTATCCAGGAGCTGATGCTCGCACGCCTGTTCGTGATCTTCGGTGGGCTTCTTGTGCTGGTGCTGTGTGCGGCGCTGGTGGTGCCGTACTTTGTCGACTGGACGGGTTACCGTGTCGATTTCGAGCGCGAGGCGAGTGCCGTCCTCGGCCGCAAGGTGACCGTGCAAGGCGATGCGACGGCAAGGCTGTTGCCGTTTCCCTCGGTGACCTTTTCCAACGTCGCCGTTGCCGGTGGCCCCAACGGCCAGCCGGCGATGACCGTCGAAACCTTTTCGATGGATGCAGAACTCGCGCCATTCCTGCGCGGTGAAGTGCTGATCTTCGACATGCGGCTGGTGCGGCCGAAGGCGACGATCGACATCGCCGCCGACGGCACGGTCGACTGGACTATACGGCCATCCTCGCCTTTCGATCCCGGCCAGATCTCCATCGAGAAGCTGACGGTGACGGAAGGACAGATCGCGCTCAGCCACGCCGCCGGCGGGCGCAGCCATCTTATTTCCGAGATCAACTCAACGATCTCAGCCAAGTCGCTGGCCGGCCCCTGGCGGCTGGACGGCTCACTGTTGCTGGACGGGTTGCGGACCACGATCGCCGCTTCCACCGGCAGGGCCGAACCGGACGGGCAAATGCGGCTCAGGCTCAAGGCCGATGCCTATCCGCTGGTCATCGAGACCGACGGCAATGTGGGCCTCGTCGAGGGGGCCGCCGTCTATTCGGGCCAGTTCAAGATATCGGGTGCAGACCGGACCGCGGCGCGGCCGCGCGGCACCGGCGGCGAGGCGCTGAAGGTCCGCGCCGGCAAACCGGACCCGGGCTTCAGGCTGAACGGCAAGTTTTCGCTCGACCACCAGAAGCTCGGCGTCGACGAATTCCGCTTCGAGACCGGGCCGCTCGACAATCCCTACACCGCCGACGGCAAGGCTGCGGTCGACCTTGGGCTGAAGCCGCATTTCTCTATCGAGGCCAATGGCGCGCAGGTGCAGTTCGACGAGGCCGTCGGGGCGGCGGCCGGGGCCGGATTGACGCTGTCCGAACGGGTGGCGGCGCTCGAGCAGGCGCTGCTCGATCTGCCGAAGCCGACCATACCGGGCACGGTCGAGGTGAAACTGCCGGCGGTGGTCGCAGGCGACACCACGGTTCGCGACGTGCATCTGTCCGCCGAGCCGGCCGAAGGCGGCTGGGCGGTAAAATCGCTGGCCGCCACGCTGCCCGGCCGCGCCAAGCTGGAAGCCAATGGCATGGTCAGCGTCGAGGACCATTTCGGTTTCACCGGATCGCTGCTTCTGGCGGTGGCGCAGCCCTCCGGCTTTGCCGCTTGGCTGTCGAAGGACGTCGACGAGGCGATCCGCCGTTTGCCGGCCGCCGGCTTCAAGGCCAAGGTGGATTTGAGCGAAAAACACCAGGCCTTCAGCGATCTCGAACTCATCCTCGGCAAGGCGAAGTTCTCCGGCCGCATCGATTCCAACCAGCCCGACGAAACCCGTCCATCGGTGCTGATGCAACTCGAAGGTGGCGAACTCGACGTCGATGGGCTCGCTGCCTTCGCCTCGATCTTCGTCAGCGACAAGGGCGCCAACCGCTTTTCCGATCGCGACCTCGATTTCCAGATCAAGGCCGGGCCGGTCAGCGCCGGCGGCTTGACCGCCGATAGCGTCGATACTGCACTTAGATTGCGTGAGGGGCTGCTTGAGATCGACCGCCTGTCGGTCGGCGGACTTGCCGGCGCCTCGATCAGCGCCACCGGCCGGATCAAGGATTTCCCGGCGAGCCCGACCGGCAAGCTCGACGCCTCGGTGGTCGCCGTCGACCTCAAGCCGCTGATCGACGTCGCCGTCCAGCATTATCCAGACAATGCGGTGCTGAAGTGGCTGGCGGAGCGCGCTGCTGCCTATCCCGAACTGTTCCAGGATGCGCGTATCGACGCGGTCACGAGTGCCGCAGACAATGGCGATGGTACGACCGGACTGGCCATGAGCGCACAGGGCAAGGCCGGTGGCTCGGCCTTTTCGGCGTCGTTGTCCGGCAAAGGGGCGCTCGACCGGCCTCTCGAAGCGCCGGTGACGCTGACCTTCAACGCAAGGAACGCCGACGCCACCGCGCTTCTGGCGCTTTACGGTCTGCCGGCACTGCCGCTCGGCATGCTCGGCGAGGCGACCACCGACGTCTCGGCCAAAGGCACGCTTGGCGGCGGCCTGGCGACACGATTCAGCCTGGCCGGCAATGACTTCAAAGCTGGTTTCGACGGGACAATTGCCGACACGCCTCAGGGCGCGGCCGCCAAGGGCAAGGTCAGCCTTGAAACGGCCGACATCTCGCCATGGCTGATGACGACCGGCGTCGGCCTGCCCGGCATGGAGACCGGCATGTCGACGTCGCTTGCTGCCGATGCCGACTACGGCAATGGTCTCCTGGTGCTGAGCGGACTCAGCGGCGCCGTCAACGAAGCGGCGGTTTCCGGTGACGTAAATATCGACATCAAAGAGGGGCTGCCGCATCTTGCCGGCGCGCTGTCGCTGGACGAGCTGGACCTCGATCCGATGGCGGTGATGCTGTTCGGCGACCAGGCTTTCCTTGTCAATGACAGGACCTGGCCGACGGCACCGTTCAGCCAGAAATCCAGTCTGCCATTTACCGTCGATCTCGATCTGACGGCGGCGTCGCTTGCCGCTGGCCCGCTTGCCACCGCCTATGACGCTGCGCTTTCGCTGCAGCTCGACCAGGAGGGCATCCGTGTTTCCGACCTCAAGGCAAAATTCCTCGGGGGCGAGTTGAGTGGCCTGTTCGAGCTCAAGAACAATGACGGCACCGGGCTTTTCTCCGGTCAGATGAAACTCGCCGGCTCCGATTTGACAGCTGTGCTGCCGGAGGCCGGCATCAGCGGAAGCGGCGATTTCTCGACGGCGCTTTCGACCAGCGGCAAATCGGTCGACGCGATGGTCGCGGCGCTGTCCGGTTCCGGCACGGCGACGCTGAAGGGTATGACTATTGCCGGCTTTAATCCCGATGCCTTTGGCGCACTTATTGCCAAGGCCGACCCGATCGGGCGCGATATCGACGCATCGAAGACTGCCGGTTTTGTGCCGCAGATCGCCGCGGCGGGCAGTTTTCCGGCGCAGGACACCGATATTGCCTTCACCATCGCCGGCGGCACGCTGAGAGCACCGCCGGTCAAATTGGAAAGCCCGGGCGCGACGCTGTCCGCCGACATCACCGCCGATCTGAACACCAGCACCGTCGATGCCAAGGGCGAGATCGCCTATCGACCCGGCGATGAGGCGCTGGTCGGCTCCGAACCGATTTTGAATTTCAGCGTCGACGGTCCGTTCGGCGCCACCAAACGGCAGTTCGACAGCGAGCCGCTGGCCCAGTTCCTGACCCAGCGTGCGCTGGAAAAGGAGCAGCAGCGAGTCGAAGCCATGCAAGCCGCACTGCTCGAGAAACAAAGGCTGCGGCGTGAGGTGCGCTACTACGCTGCCTTGCAAACCGAGCGTGAAAGAGCGGCGGCGGAACGGCGCAAGCAGGAGGAGGAAGCGGCGCGGCTGAAGGCTGAGGCCGACGCCAGGGCAAAGGCCGAAGCCGAGGCTCAGGCCCAAGCCGAAGCGGAGGCGAGGGCGCAGGCTGAAGCCAAGGCGAAGGCTGAAGCGGACGCCAGGGCAAAGGCCGAAGCCGAGGCGCAGGCCCAAGCCGAAGCGGAGGCCAGGGCGCAGGCCGAAGCCAAGGCGAAGGCGGATGCAGCAGCGAAGGCCGAAGCCGAGGCGAGGGCGAAAGCCGAGGCGAAGGCGGATGCAGCAGCGAAGGCCGAAGCCGAGGCGAGGGCGAAAGCCGAGGCGGCTGCAAAGGCCAAAGCGGATGCTAAAGCCAAAGCCAAGGCGGCGCAACAGGCTGCCGAGGAAGCCGCGCAGGCCGAAGAACAGCAACGCCAAAGGGCGGAAGAGGCGTTGCGGATCGCCTCGGAAGAGAAGGCAAGGCTCGACGCCGAACGCAAGGCCGCGGCGGAGCGAGCGGAACGGGCGCCACCGGCCACAAATAACGTGCCACCGCCAGTGCAGCCCCCGCCAAAGCTCAAGTTCGATCCCTCGTCGATCGACGATCTGCTAAAATCGCTGAATGGCGGGTGACGGCGTATCCTTTATATATCGGGTCCAGCAAGCAAGCGCTTCAGCATCGGCTCGATCCGCCCGAGTTCGTCGAGATGAGCGGCTGACAGATCGGCGAGACTGTCGTCGGCGCGCTCGGTCAGCCGCAGCAGCACGCGGCGGTGGTCCTCCTCGTCGTGCTCCCTCGCGACGAGCCCGGCTTCGCAAAGACGGTTGACCAATTCCACTGCGCTGTGATGGCGGATGCGCAGGCGCTCCGCGAGGTCGCCAATGGTCACCGGCCCTCCGCCGGGAAACCCTTTGATCGCAAGCAGGGCCTGATGCTGGCGTGGTGTCAGGCCGGCTTCCTGCGCCTGGATTTGGCTGAATTCGAGAAAGCGGCGGATCAGGTAACGAAATTCGGACAGCCTCTGGTAATCGGCCGGCCCGATCGTTGCGCCGCGCTTTTGTGGCTTCGAAGTGTCTGCCATCGAATCCTTTCCGACAAAGCCGCAAACGGGCCTTGAACATTTATATCGTGTTACGATACAGAACGCACCAACATGGCTCGTGCCCGCCATCATCGGTGGCACGGCCGGCGACCCATCCGCAAGTCGGCATGCCGTCAGAAAGCAAGGTTTGCAAATGAAGTCCGATCACGCCAACCCGGGCCATCTGCGGGATTTTACCACCGATGCCCGGGTGCTGCTCATTGCCGGCATAGCGGTGGTGGTGGCGACGGTGGGGCTGTTTGCCGGCATTGCCCTTTTGAAGCTGATCCGGCTTGCCACGAACATCGCCTATTTTGGCCAGTTCACGCTCGCCGACCTGAAACTGCAGGATACGCCGTTTGGCTATGCCTCGGTATTTGTTCCGGTCATCGGGGCATTGATCATCGGTGTGATGGCTCGCTTCGGAAGCGACAAGATTCGCGGCCATGGCATTCCCGAAGCCATCGAGGCGATCCTGCTCGGACGCTCGCGGCTCGACGCCAAGGTGGCAATCCTGAAGCCGTTGTCGTCGGCAGTCTCGATCGGCACCGGTGGGCCATTCGGCGCGGAAGGGCCTATCATCATGACCGGCGGCGCCATCGGCTCGCTGATCGCGCAGATGCTGCCGGTCAGCGACAATGAACGCAAGACGCTGCTGGTGGCGGGTGCGGCGGCCGGCATGACCACCGTGTTCGGAACACCGATCGCTGCCATCATGCTTGCGGTGGAATTGCTGCTCTTCGAATGGACGCCGCGCAGCTTCATTCCCGTAGCGGTCGCCGCGGTTATTGCCGAGGTCGAGCGCACCATGCTGCACCTGCCGGGGCCGATCTTCCCGTTTCAGGGCGGCATGGAGGTTTCATTTCCAGCCCTTGCCGGCTGGGTGCTGGTCGGCATGGCAGCCGGGCTGCTATCGGGGTTGCTGACCCAGATGGTCTATGCCTGCGAGGACGGTTTCCAGAAGCTGCCCATCCACTGGATGTGGTGGCCGATGCTCGGCGGCCTGGTGGTCGGCATTGGCGGGCTGATCGAGCCGCAGGCGCTCGGCGTCGGCTATGACAATATCGCCGACATGCTGGATGGCCGCATCATAGCGACCACTGCGCTCACCCTGCTGGTGGTGAAGGCGATCATCTGGTCGGTCGCACTCGGCTCGGGAACGTCGGGAGGTGTGCTGGCGCCGCTGCTGATCATGGGCGGGGCGATGGGCGCGGTCCTCGCCGGCTTCCTGCCGGCCGCCGATCCGGGCTTCTGGGCGCTGCTGGCGATGGCGGCGACGATGGGCGGCACCATGCGTGCGCCGCTAACCGCCACCTTCTTTGCGGTCGAACTGACCGGCAACACCCATGTCCTGGTGCCGCTGATCGCGGCAACTGCCACTGCGCATGCGGTGACCGTGCTGTTGATGAAGCGTTCGATCCTCACCGAAAAAATCGCACGGCGAGGGCATCACATGATTCGCGAATACCGTGTCGATCCGTTCGCCCTGACCAGGGTGCGCGAGGTGATGACCAGCGAGGTCGAGAGTGTGCCGGCGACAATGACACTGCACGGCGCGGCCGCGTTCCTGACGGCGCCCGAGACACGGCATCCGAGCTTTCCGGTCGTCGATGAACAGGGCCACGTGCTCGGCGTCATCGACCCGCCGGCGATCCTGCGCTGGAGACGCGCCGGCAAGCACCGCACGACGACGCTTGGCGAACTGCTGGCCGGCAGCAAGGTCACGCTGGCCTATCCGGATGAGTATCTCGAGGGCCTCTCCGACAAGCTGCTGATGGCGAACGTGTCCCATTTGCCGGTCGTCACGCGAGAAAATGCCCGGCTTGTGGGCTATGTCGGCTGGAAGGACCTGATGCGCGTCAGATCGAAGAAACAGGCCGAAGAACGCGACCGCTCGGCTTTGCTGGGCTTCCGTATCCGGCGCAGGAAACAGGATAGCGTTGCCTGAAGGCTAAAACTTGCCGCGCTTGGCCCAATCCAGCACATAGAGCCTGAGCGCCGAGGAGAGGTTCGCATCGCGCGGGCGGCTCTCGTCGATTTCGGCGACAAGCGCGGCGAGCGTCAGTTTTCGCACGGCCGCAATAGCGATCAGGTCGTCGTAAAAAGGCTTTTCGAGCGAATAGCTGGTGCGGTGGCCGCGAATCGTGACCGAGCGCTTTTCGACCGGGCTCACGCGACGATCCTATTCACATTCAAGCATCGGATTTGTCCGAATCGCCCGATTTTTCGCGGCGATGGCCGGCGACGAATTTATCGGCCTTGCCGGCGATCAGGCGGTCGCGATCCCGGCTGGTTTTGGAACGGCCATGCAGCGCCCGGTTCTGCTCGGCCAGGCGCTCCTTCTCGGTTCGCGCCTTCTGCTTGCGTGCCTGACGGAGATTGACGATCTCGGCCATGTCACGCCGCCCGTCGGGTCATTTCTTGCGGAAGGCGTCGAGCGACACCACGTCGGCGCCCTTGGCACCGGCGTCGGCCGCGGCAGGCTTCTTTTCCACCTCAGCGTTTTTCTTCTTCGTCTCAGGCTTTTTCTCGGCGACGATGGCCAGCGGCTCGGGAGCAGGCTTGGCCTTTGTCTCCTGTTCCGCCGGGGTATCGGTCTTGACGTCGAATTCGAGCTCGAAGTTGACGGATGGATCGTAAAAGCCGCGCACTGCCGAGAACGGGATTTCGAGTTTCTCCGGCACGTCGGAAAACGACAACCCGACTTCGAAGCCGGTGTCGCTCACCTTCAGGTCCCAATACTGGAACTGGATGACGATGGTCATCTGTTCGGGATAGCGCTCGCGCAGCCGCGACGACACGCGCACGCCCGGCGCGCCGGTGAGAAAGGTGATGAAGAAGTGATGGTTGCCCGGGAGACCGGTGCGCGCGACCTCGGCCAGGACTTTGCGCATGACGCCGCGCAACGCCTCCTGGGCCAGAATGTCGTAGCGGATGTGGTCGTCGGCCATGTGGCTGTCGGGTTCCGTTGAATCGTCCTGATAGCTGTAATCAAGCTTGAGCGCGGCGTAAACCGGATATAGATCGCCTGCGTGCGGAAGCGAAGCCCATTGGCGACGATTTGATCGTCAAACGGCTTTGATCGTCAAGCGCTGGCGAGCGCGCCCTGTTTACGAGCCACAGGCTGCCGCTTGCGGAAGGCGCGCAGGAAGGTGCGCACGCCATTTGTCGCCGACTGCACCACCTCGTCCTCGGTCGGTGTGCCGCCGAGCATGAACGTCGTCTGCAACTCGGCATTGGCAAGCGCCATGAACTGGCGCGCTGCGACATCGGGATCGTCGATATCAAGGAAGCCGGCATGAGCGAGGCGGGCGAAGCGGGCGGCGATCGCCGGCCATGTCCTGCCCGGTCCTTCTTCGCGCCATTCGGCGAACAACTCGGGATAGCGCCCGCCCTCGGTCTGGATCAGCTTGCGCAGGAATTTGCCGTCGCGGTTGCAGATGCAGTTGTGATTCATCCGCACAGCAAAGGCGATGAGGTCGGCCTCGAGATCCTTCGGCTGATCGGGAAAAGTGGAAATCGTGGCAAAGATGCCGGCGTTACAACGTTCGGTGAGGTCGCGGACGATGGCAACGAAGAGTTTTTCCTTGTCGCCGTGATGATTGTAGATGGTCTGGCGGGAGACGCCGGCCTCGGCGGCAATCATGTCGATATTGGCACCGGCGAAGCTTTCGCGGCAGAAGACCGAGGTGGCGGCATCGACAATCGACATCCGCTTGGCCTCATGGCCCCGTGGCGGGAAAATGTCAGGAGAAACGTTGGCCTTCATGCAAAACTATATAGAGGTGGTTGACGAATTAGACAAGCCTGTCTAAATTTGTGGACAGCACGAAGGGAGTTTCGTTCCGCAGAAGAGTCGGAACTCCACGGGATGGAACGTCCTAGGGTTACGCGCCGGTCCTCGGCGGCAACCAGAATTCGAAAGAGCCTGCTATCATGAACGCCAAATTCCTCCGCATTGCGGTCGTGCTCGGCCTATTGTCCGCGATCGGCCCGTTTGCCATCGACATGTATCTTCCGGCCCTGCCGTCAATCGGCGAGGATCTGCATGCCGGCACTGCCGCGGTGCAGATGAGCCTGCTGATCTTCTTTCTTTCCATGGGCTTCGGCCAGATCGTCGTCGGACCGATCTCCGACATGGTCGGCCGCAAGCTGCCGCTCTACGGCGGCCTGGCGCTGTTCATGGTCGGCGGCGTCGGCTCGGCGCTGGCTCCCTCGATCGAATGGCTGATCGCCTTCCGCTTCCTGCAAGGGCTCGGCGCCAGCGCCGGCATGGCCGTGCCGCGCGCGATCGTTCGCGACCTGCATACCGGCACCGAGGCCGCCAAGTTGATGTCGCTGCTGATGCTGGTGTTTTCGGTGTCGCCGATCCTGGCGCCGCTGACCGGTAGCCAGATCATCGAGAACTTCGGCTGGCGCGCCGTGTTCTGGACGGTGACGGGCGCGGCCGTGCTCGCCACCATCCTGCTGGCGACCTCTCTCAAGGAGACGCGGCCGGTCGAAGAGCGCGCCGGTTCGTCCTTTGGGACGGCACTTTCCGGCTACCGCTTCCTGATGGGCGACCGCAACTTCCTTGGCCTGACAGCCATCGCCGGCTTCGGCATTGCGAGCTTCTTCGTCTATCTGTCGAGCTCGTCCTTCATTCTGATCGACCATTATGGCCTGTCGCCTTCGGTTTACAGCGTGTTCTTCTCGATCAATGCGGTTGCCTTCATCGGCATGTCGCAGCTGACCGGGTTGCTATCGGAGCGGTTCGGGCTGCAGCGTGTGGTGCGCGTCGCGGTGACCGGCTATGCGACGACGATGGTGGTGCTGTTCGCGGTGATGGCATCGGGTGTCGACCGGCTCGACGTAATGGCGGCGCTGCTGTTCATCGGCTACGGCTTTCTCGGCCTGGTCATCCCGACAACGTCGGTGCTGGCCATGGAAGAGCATGGCGAGATCGCCGGCACCGCTTCGGCGCTGATGGGCACGCTGCACTTCGCCATCGGCGCGGTCGCCATGGGCGTCGCCGGCGTGTTTTTCGACGGCACGCCGCTGCCGATGGTGGCGGGCATCACGCTGTGCGCGGCGATCTCCTTCACACTGGCCAAGATAACACTCGGCCGCAGCCGGGACGTTGCGGAAGCGCCGGCGGAATAAGCTTCACCTATCGAGGCAAAAAGGCCGGGCCATGTTCCCGGCCTTTTCACGTTTGCGGTCCCGGTTCAAAGCAGCCTATACCTATACGACGGGTTCAAGACATGCAGCTTAGACATCTCAAGACCTTCGTGGCGGTCGCCACCACCTTGAACATCACGCGCGCCTCCGAGCGGGTTCATCTTGCCCAATCGAGCGTGACCGAACAGATCCAGGCGCTGGAAGCCGATCTGGGCACGTCGCTGTTCGACAGGTCACGGCGTGGCTTGAAGCTGACGGCGGCAGGACAGCGCCTGCTGGACTACGCAAACGATCTCCTCGACCTTGCGGACGAAGCCCGTTCCGCTGTCGCCGACGCGAGCGGTACGGTTGCCGGTCGCCTGACGGTCGGTGGCCCGGAGACGCTTTGCTCGACACGCTTGCCGGCTTTGCTGGGGGAATTCCATCGGCGTCATCCCGATGTGGAACTGGACCTCAGGGCGAACGATAGCAGTGGGTTGCGTGCCGGCGTGACAAGCGGGGCGCTGGACGTATCGTTCCATTTCGGAGCCGTCCCGGCGGCGGCGCCGGATCTGCGAAGCGAGCAGATAGCCGAGGAAGAGCTCGTCGTCATAATGCCGGCAAATCACCGGTTGGCCGGATATTCTGCCATAAGGTCCGACGACCTGACTGACGAGGCCTTCCTCGTCACCCAGCCCGGTTGCGTCTATAGGCGGATGTTCGACGAAACCTTTGCCGCAACATTGCCTGACCGTCCAAAACTCGTCGGCGAGTTCGCCAGCATGGGTGCGATACGGGGCCTTGTTGCAGCCGGTCTTGGATGCGCGCTGGTTCCGCGTCTCGTGACTTCCGCGGCCGACGCCGATATCGGTGTGTTGCCTTGGGCCGGAAGCAGCGCGGTGACGCCAGTCACCATGATATGGCGCCACCGGCGCATTCAAGCGCCGGTGCTGCGGCTGTTCCTCGCAATGGTTCGCGAAATTTGGCCATCGCTAGACCAGCCGCTGGCCACCATCGACATGAAGCACCGTTCCGGTGATGAAGCCGTTATGCATCAGGGACGTGATGGCCTGGGCAATGTCGGCTGCCTGCCCGATCCGGCCGACGAGCAGGCGCTTTGCCATGCCGTCCAGCGCAGCCGTCTTTCCGCTGCCGGCGACGGCATCCCAAATCGGCGTGTCGACCCAGCCCGGCGAGACGACGTTGACGCGGATCGGCGCCAGTTCGACGGCAAGCGCGTAGGCGAGTGAGCCAAGGGCCCATTAACGGCTGCCACCACCGAGCCTTTCGCCGCCGGACGATAGGCGGCGATGCCCGAGGTCAGCGTGATCGATCCCCTGGGCGTCAGACGAGGCGCGCCATGTTTGGCAAGAAGAAGCGGTCCGACGACCTTGGAATCCATCACTTCCCGCGCCAAGGAGATGTCCATCTCGGGAAGCAATACATAGACGCCGGTGACGTCGGCGGCGGTCGAGACGATGTGGTCGAGCGTACCGACATCCTGGAACAGGCGTCGGACCTCGTCCTCACTTGTGACGTCGGCTGCGATCGTCCTCAGCCTTTCCGGGTGAGGCAAGCGCTGCCGTGCGGCCGACAACCGGTCCTGGGAGCGGCCGACGATCGTAACCTCAGCGCCGGCGGCAAGCCGCTGTTTGGCCAGCGAAAGCCCCATGCCGGAACTGCCGCCAACGATCAGGATGCGTTCGTGTTTTGGTGTGGTTTCCTGGTTCATCTTGTCTCCATCAGGTAGCTCGCCGGGCATGACCACACGCGGCGAGAAACTGAGGCCTTGTCCCGCAAAGGCATGAGAGAAGGGAAACAGGAAGATACGAATGCTGCCATCGGAGATTCCGATAATGGGAAGCCCTTGGGCTTTCGCCTCAGCCTGAGACGCCTCAGCCTGAGACGTTGATGAAACATTCGCCGGTGCGATCGATGCGGTCAGCCAGGGATTGGTATAAACGCCGCGGCGCCTTGGGTCTGTCAGGGCGCATAAAAAAAGCCGCCGGCCAACCTGCAGCTGCGCCTATCAAAAAAGGGAGAAATGGAGGTTTCTGTTGCCAGGTACCTCCGAACCCCGCCTAGAAGTGCGAACCACTAGGGCTTGAATTGAAGCTATCGCACCGCTTACGCGGCGAGACGTGCTTCCGCATAGTTGTCGTTGGCAACTATAAGTTTAGCCCGATAACGGTGGTACAATGCCGGGCAAAAGTACGATCTTTACACCTTCGTCGATCCTATTTCGCCCCCAGCAAAAGCCGCTCCTGAGCAGCGGTTTTTGGTGGAGGCGCCGGGTACCGCCCCCGGGTCCGAACGGCTTATTTCATCGCCTGTTTATCGCCATAGTCGGTCGAGCCGACGAAGCGAATATAGGGACTGGCGGTGGAAAATGAAAGGCCGGAATGCCACTTTCGTCCGTACCAAAGTGGATCATGAAGGGTTGACTTGCAGCCGGTCTCAACCGAAGCTTTGTGGCGGTGAGGAGACCTAGCGCATACTTGCGGCAGCGCGCCACAATCCTCATCAACCGGATCCCGTGGCGCCGACGAGGGGAAATCGATGGCCGATTATCTTGCAGACGTAAAGAAATATGATGCGGCGGCGGATGCCGACGCGGTCGCCAAGATCGTCAAACATCTGGGCATCGCGCTCAGGAACCGCGATTCCTCGCTGGTGTCCTGCACCGACCCGGAGGAACTGAAGCGCGTCAGGAACAGCTGGGTCGCCGGCAAGCTCGGCGTCACCGACGGCGCCAAGGCAGATGCGGCTATCGAAAAGGCCTGCAAGGCGATGGCGGCCGACAACAGCAAGAGCCGGGTGACGTTCTACTACCTTGTCGCCAGGGATCTGGGCATGCTCGGCTCGCTCTGAGCAACCTCGCCGCTGATGCTGGTGAGCCTTCTGCTGGAATCGTCTCGCTTTGCTGTGTTCGGCCGACGGTCATTCGGCTATGATGGCTGACAACCCGAATCGGACCGGAGCCGATGCGCCAGTATCTCGACCTTCTGAAGCATGTGCTGGAAAACGGCGCTGATCGCGGCGACCGTACCGGCACCGGAACGCGCTCGGTATTCGGCTACCAGATGCGCTTCGACCTGGCCCGCGGCTTTCCGGTCACCACCACCAAGAAGCTGCACCTGAAGTCGATTGTCCACGAGCTTTTGTGGTTCCTGGCCGGCGACACCAACATCAAATATCTCAACGATCACGGCGTCTCGATCTGGGATGAGTGGGCCGACGAGAACGGCGATCTTGGCCCGGTCTATGGCAAACAGTGGCGGTCGTGGCCGGACGACCATGGCGGCGCCATCGACCAGATTGCGAATCTTCTGAAGGAGATACGCAAAAATCCTAATTCGCGGCGGCTAATCGTTTCGGCGTGGAACCCGGCCGAGGTGGAGGCCATGGCGTTGCCGCCCTGCCATTGCCTGTTCCAGTTCTATGTTTCGGAAGGCAAGCTTTCCTGCCAGCTCTATCAGCGTTCGGGCGATATTTTTCTCGGTGTGCCGTTCAACATCGCTTCCTATGCTTTGCTGACGCTGATGGTGGCGCAGGTGACCGGATTGAAACCCGGCGATTTCATCCACACGCTCGGCGATGCGCATCTTTACTCGAACCATTTCGAGCAGGCGCGCGAGCAATTGCGGCGCACGCCCAAGGCGTTGCCGACGCTATGGATAAACCCCGAGGTGAAGGAAATCTTTGCTTTCCGCTTCGAGGATTTCCGGCTCGACAACTATTTCGCCGACGCGACGATCAAGGCACCGATCGCGGTCTAGCACCATAGCTGACCGTCCATATCGAAATTGCCTACTGCGGCTACGCCCTTGGGCGTGTCAGCATTCAACTTGATCGGCCGACGTCGACCTGACGCAATCCCTGGTCGCTGTTTTTATGCAATATTTCCTTCGGCCTCGATACCGCTGTATCCAACGAAGATTATCGCAGGCCAGGAAAACCTCAGCCCAGAAGACCGTGGCCGGTAAAGAACCTTTCCTTGTTATGTTCACATGGATATATCGATAGACGGCTTCGGGCGATCCGGGACGAGGAGAGTTTCATGCTGACGCGCAAGGGTTCGACGACGATTGCCAAAGTCGGTCTCGCCGCCATGCTGATGGTCGTGGTGCCGGCGGCCTATGCCGATGACAAGGTGGTCGTGTTTGCTGCGGCGAGCCTCAAGGAAGGGCTCGACGCCGTCAACAAGGCCTGCGAGGCCGACGTCGGCGAGGTGGCAACCATTTCCTACGCGGCGAGCTCGGCGCTGGCCAGGCAGATCGAAAGCGGCGCGCCGGCAGACGTGTTCATCTCGGCCGATCTCGACTGGATGAAATATCTTTCCGACAGGAAGCTGACCAAGCCCGAAACCGAAGTGAAACTGCTCGGTAACCAGATTGTGCTGGTTGCGCCGCGGGATTCCAAGGTCGAGACCAGGATTGAAAAGGGGTTCGCTCTTGCCGGGCTCGTCGGTGACGGCAAACTTGCCATGGGCGATGTCAAGGCGGTGCCGGCCGGCAAATACGGCAAGGCAGCCCTCGAATCGCTCGGTGTCTGGTCTTCCGTCGAAGGCCAAGTGGCGCAGGCCGAGAATGTGCGCGCCGCTCTAAAACTGGTGTCGACCGGCGAGGCAGCACTCGGCATCGTCTATGCCACGGATGCGCATGCGGAGCCTGGCGTGAAGGTGGTCGGCACTTTCCCCGCGGGTACCCATCCGCCGATCATCTATCCAGTCGCCCAGCTTGCGGATTCGGAGAGTAAGGATACCCCGGCATTCCTAAAATGCCTGCAATCCGCCAAGGCTGGCGAACTCTTCAAGGCGCAAGGTTTTACCGTGCTCGCGCCGAGCAATTAGGGCAACGCGCTGACGCATGAACTGGCTGCTGGATCTTACTCCCGACGAATGGAACGCGGTCCGGCTGTCGATCAAGGTGGCGACCGTGGCGATGATAGCCAGCCTGCCGCCGGGCGTAGCAATCGCCCTTGTGCTTGCCCGCGGCCAGTTCTGGGGCAAGACGCTGCTCAATGGTCTGGTGCATCTGCCGCTGATCCTGCCGCCGGTGGTGACTGGCTATTTGCTGCTTTTGACTTTCGGCAAGCGCGGTCCGGCCGGGGCTTTCCTGGCCGAGCACTTCGGCATCGTTTTTTCCTTTCGATGGACGGGCGCCGCGCTCGCCTGCGGCGTAATGGGTTTTCCGCTGATGGTGCGGGCGATCCGGCTGTCTATCGAGGCCGTCGACCGCAAAATCGAGGCGGCCGCCGGCACGCTCGGCGCCAATCCGCTATGGGTATTCGGCACGATCACCCTGCCGCTTATCCTGCCCGGCCTGATCGCCGGTGCGATCCTCTCCTTCGCCAAGGCGATGGGCGAATTCGGCGCGACGATCACCTTCGTCTCCAACATCCCGAACGAGACGCAGACGCTGCCGTCGGCTATCTACACTTTCACGCAGGTTCCCGGCGGCGACGCCGGAGCGCTCAGGCTGACGCTGATCTCGATCGTCATATCGATGGCGGCACTCGTGGCCTCGGAAGTGCTGGCGCGGCGTGTCGGCCGGCGGATGGACATCGAATGACGGTTCAGGTCGACATCAGCCACCGGCTTGGCGATTTCGCCGTCAATGCCCGCTTCGAGAGCGCCGGGCGGCTGACTGCGCTGTTCGGGCCTTCCGGTTCCGGAAAGACGACGCTCATCAATTTGATTGCCGGGCTGATCCGCCCCGACAAAGGCCGTGTCGCGGCCGAGGGTCGCGTGCTGGTCGATAGCGACGCCGGCGTGTTCGTGCCGAAACACAAACGGCGGATCGGCATGGTGTTCCAGGATGCGCGGCTGTTTCCGCATATGAGCGTGGGGAGCAATCTGCGCTATGGCCGTTGGTTCACGCCGGCTGCCGAGCGCTACGCGGATATCGATGGCGTGGTCGAACTGCTCGGCATCGGTCATCTGCTCGACCGGCGGCCGGCAAAACTCTCCGGTGGCGAGAAGCAGCGCGTGGCAATCGGCCGGGCGCTGCTTGCCAGTCCGAAATTGCTGCTGATGGACGAGCCGCTGGCGTCGCTCGACGAGGCGCGCAAGGCCGAGATCTTGCCTTATATCGAGCGGCTACGCGACGAGACGAAAATTCCGATCGTCTATGTCAGCCACTCGATCGCCGAAGTGGCGCGGTTGGCGAGTGACGTCGTGGTGCTGATGCAAGGCAAGGTCGCTGCTTCCGGTCCGACCGGAGCGATCATGCAGCGTCTGGATCTATTGCCGGCCGAAGAGCGCGGCGAGGGCGGTGCCGTGCTGGATACCGCGGTTCTGCGCCACGACGAAGCCTTTGGCATGACGGTGCTAGGCTCATTGGCGGGCGAGATCCGGGTGCCGCTTCTGGCAACGCCAGTCGGTGCGCCGGTGCGCGTCCGCATCCGAGCCCGCGACGTGATGATCGCCACCGAGCAGCCGGTTGGCCTCAGCGCGCTCAACATACTGCCGGGCACGATCGTGGCGATAGAGCCGGGCGAAGGGCCTACGGTCGAGATTGGCCTCGACTGCAATGGCGCAACTGTGCTTGCCCGCATCACCGAACAGTCGCGGCAGACGCTGGGGCTTCGGCTTGGTCGACAGGTCTTCGCCGTGGTCAAGACGGTGAGCTTCGACCGGGCGAATACCGGCGCCGGCTTGCCGGCCGAGGCGGATGGGTGAACGGCCGATGATTCGCTATATCGTTTGGGAATAGCGGTATCGCCGCAGAACTTGTAGAATAGCGTGACCGCGGAGGAGCAAATGCCGTCGCTGAGTTTGCGGATAAATCTCGATCCGGATGGCCGCATCGGGCCGGGCAAGATCGAGCTTCTGGAACAGATCGCCGCCTTCGGCTCGATTTCCGCCGCGGCGCGCGGCATGGAGATGTCCTACAAGCACGCATGGGATCTGGTCGAAGACATGAACCGGGTGTTCGGTAAGCCGCTGGTTGCGGCACAGACGGGCGGCAAAAAAGGCGGTGGCGCCCAGTTGACGTCGGTCGGGCTTGCTGTGGTCAGCCGCTTCCGCGCCATCGAGCGGGCTGCGTCTTCAGCAGCGGCGGCGCATATGGAGGCGCTGCAGGCCGAGATCGACGCAGCGTGAACTCGGCGGAATTCATGCCGCGCTCGATCCCTGCTACTCCTCCGGCTCGCCCGGCTTGCGCAGCAGATAGGTGTCCATGATCCAGCCTTTTTTCCGGCGGGCCTCCTCACAGGTGCTCACGATCTTGTCGCCGACGTCGCCAATCCGGCCCGAGATGACGATCTCGTCGGGGGTGCCGAGGTAGGCGCCCCAGTGGACGGTGACGTCCTTGTCGTCCAGCGTGTTGAAGGCGCATTTGCCGTCCAGCATGACGATGGTGCTGCCGGCGTTTTCGGGCAGACCTTCCTCGGTGAGCCGGCGGCCGGTGGTGATCAAAATGGCGTCGCCGATTCGGTTCAATGCCATTTTGTGACTGGCGGCGAGTGCCTGGATGGCGGTGATGCCAGGGATGACCTCCAGCTCGAACGCGATATTGCCTCTGAGGCGCACGCGATCCAGGATGCGCAGCGCGCTGTCGTAGAGCGATGGATCGCCCCAGATCAGGAAGGCGCCGCAGCCATCTTCGGGGAGTTCGTCGCGGATCAGGCCTTCGTAGATCACGGCGATCGCTTCGTGCCAGTCGTCGACGGTCGAGCGGTAGGAAGGCGCCGGTTCGGCGCGCACCGGCAACTCGAATTCGACACGGCGGGAGTTCGGATTAGTGACGAAGCGGTCGCAGATCTGGTGGCGCAATTCGGCGAGGTCGCTCTTCTTGGCGCCCTTGTCGGGAATGAACAGCACGTCGGCCCGATTGAGGCCGTTGATGGCCTGGACCGTCATGTGCTCCGGATTGCCGGCGCCGATGCCGATGACGAGAAGCTTGCGCATGGGCGAACTCCTGCCCGATCGGAACCGGCGTGTCTAGACCGACACGACATGCCGGCAGGCGCCGGCGCATTTGCCGAAAGGCTTTGAAACGCCACATTGAACAGCTAGAGTCCTGTTGGCATTCTCGCCGGGGGAGTTTCCATGTTCCGTTACGTCTTGACCGCAGCCTTGGCGCTCTCGGCTACGCCTGCGCTCGCCAATGATTCGGTCGCCGAACTCGGCACTGGTGGGCTGATCCTTTCGCGCAGCGATGCGGTGGCGATGGAAAGCGAGGATCTCTACATCTCGCCGGAAAAGGTGACGGTCGACTACGTCTTCCGCAACAACACCGACAAGGATGTCAATGCGATCGTCGCCTTTCCGATGCCCGACATCGAAGGCGACCCCGAAGAAATACCGGCAATTCCGGAGGCGCAGAGCGACAATTTCCTCGGCTTCGAAGTGACGATCGACGGGGTGCCGGCAAAGCCGCAGCTCGAGCAGAAGGTGTTCGCGCTCGGCATCGACATCGGCGCTGACCTGAAGGCGCAGGGCGTGCCGTTCTATCCGTTCGGCGATGCGGCCAAGGCAGCGCTGGCAAAGCTGCCGCAAGCGGTCACCGACGACTGGGTCAATCGCGGCATCATCATCGAGGACACCGCCGACGACGGTTCGGGCATGAAGACCGTCTATACGCCGTTCTGGCAATTGCGCTCGACCTATTGGTGGCGCTCGACCTTTCCGGCCAACAGGGCGGTCCATGTCTCGCATCGCTACAAGCCGAGCGTCGGCGGCACCTCCTCGGTCAGCTTCTTCTATGACGGCCAGTTCCAGGGCCAGTATGCCGCCTACAAGACACGCTACTGCATGGACGATGCCTTCGAGAATGCCGTGCGCAAGGCAGCCAAGGACGATCCCGACGGCTATCCCAAATATTTCGAGAACCGCATCGCCTATATCCTGACCACGGGCGGCAACTGGGCCTCGGGAAACATCGGTACGTTCAAGCTGACCGTCGACAAGGGCGATCCGAAGAACCTGGTCTCGTTTTGCGGCGAAAACGTCAGGAAGATCGGACCGACGACGTTCGAGATGAAGGCGCAGAACTTCTACCCCGAGCACGACATCGACATATTGCTGCTGGAGCCATCCGATGGCGGGAACGGCGGCTGATGGATCTCGCGATTTATGTCGCCATCGCCGAGAACGGCGTGATCGGGCGCGAGGGTGGGTTGCCGTGGCGGCTTTCCACCGATCTCAAGCGGTTCAAGGCCGATACGATGGGCAAGCCCATCATCATGGGTCGCAAGACCTATGAAGGCATCGGCCGGCCATTGCCGGGCAGGCTCAACATCGTGGTGACACGAGACAGGGCATGGCGCGCCGAGGGCGTCGAAGTCGCGCATTCGATCGAGGACGCGATCGCGCTGGCGACGGTGCGCGGGCGCTGCATGGCCGGCGCCGACGAGATCTGCGTCATCGGCGGCGGGGAGATCTACGCTCAGGCGCTGCCGTTGGCTGATCGGCTGCACGTGACCCATGTTCTAGCCGCGGTCGACGGCGATGCCCATTTCCCGCCGATCGATCCGGCGCTGTGGCGGATCGTCCGCTCGCAAGACGTGGCGGCTGGCGAAAAGGACAGCCATGCGACACGCTATTCGGTTTACGAGCGGCGCCGCGACGTGCATTGAAGACGACAAAGCGTCGCGACAGGTTTAAATGGACCCAAAAGGCGGACAGTGGCGGCAGCCGATCGCGTTGAAAGCGTGCCGTCGCATCCCTATAGAAGAATAATATTGGATTTTGCGCCGGTGAGCCGGCGCTTGAGGGAATTCCAAGCGAAAGGACATTCATGCCCTGGAACGACAAGAGCGGCGGCGGCGGCCCGTGGGGCGGCGGCAACAATCAGGGGCCTTGGGGTCAGGGACCCAAGGGACCCAGCGGCCCGCAGGGCTCGCCTCCCGATCTCGAGGATATCATTCGGCGCGGGCAGGACAGGTTGCGGCGCGCGCTGCCGGGCGGCGGTGGCGCGAGCCCGGCCGTGTTCGGGCTGATTGCCGCGGCGCTGGTGGTGCTATGGGCGTTCAAGGCGGTCTACACCGTGCAGCCCGACGAAGTTGCGGTCGAGCTCAGGTTCGGCAAGCCGAAGGCGGAGCTCTCGCAGCCTGGCCTGCATTTCCATTGGTGGCCCATTGAAACGGTCGAGACCGCCAACATCGCCGAGCAGCTTGTCAGCATCGGCGGCGGCAGTTCCAGCGGCAATGGCCTGATGCTTTCCGGCGACCAGAACATCGTCAATGTGCAGTTCTCTGTGGCCTATCAGGTCTCCGACCCTAAGGCCTATCTGTTCGACGTGTCCGACCCGGACGGCATGCTGCAGCAGGTCGCCGAAAGCGCGATGCGCGAAGCGGTCGGCCGGCGCCCGGCGCAGGACATTTTCCGCGACGACCGGCAAGGCATTGCGGCGTCGGTGCGTGAGATCATCCAGACGACGCTGGACGGCTACAAGGCCGGCCTCAACGTCAACGCAATTTCGATCGAGGACGCCGCGCCGCCGCGCGAGGTGGCAGACGCGTTCGACGAGGTGCAGCGGGCCGAACAGGACGAGGACAAGTTCGTCGAGCAGGCCAATCAGTATTCCAATCAGAAGCTCGGGCAGGCGCGCGGTGCGGCCGCGCAGATCCGGGAAGACGCGGCCGCCTACAAGAACCGGGTCGTGCAGGAGGCCGAAGGCGAGGCGCAGCGCTTCATCTCGGTCTATGACGAATATGCAAAGGCGCCGGAAGTGACGCGCAAGCGGCTCTACCTGGAGACGATGGAGAGGGTGCTGAAGGATTCGAGCAAGGTCATCGTCGAGCAGGGCAATGGGCAAGGGGTGGTTCCCTACCTGCCGCTGCCGGCATTGCAGCAGAAGGCGCCGGCACCGGCCACCGGAGGAAACCAGTGATGGCCAACCGTCTTCCCGTCATTGCGGTCATCGCCGCGGTCATCCTGTTCCTGCTCTATTCGTCGGTCTTCGTCGTCAATGCGCGCCAGCAGGCGCTGGTGCTCAGGTTCGGCGAAATCGTCGACGTCAAGAACCAGCCGGGCATCTATTTCAAGGCGCCATTCTCCTTCTTCGATGCCGACACCGTGCAGCTGATCGAAAACAGGGTGCTGCGCTTCGACCTCGACAACATCCGTGTCCAGGTTTCGGGCGGCAAGTTCTATGAGGTCGATGCCTTTATCGCCTATCGTATCTCGGACCCGCGTGTGTTCCGCGCCGCGGTCTCCGGCCAGATCGAACTGGCCGAGGCCCGGCTGAGGACGCGTCTCGACGCCGCCTTGCGCCGCGTCTATGGCCTGCGAGACTTCGAGGCGGCGCTCTCGGAAGAGCGCGCCGTGATGATGCGCGAGGTGCGCGATCAGCTGAGGCCCGATGCCACCTCGCTTGGCCTGCAGATCGAGGATGTCCGCATCCGCCGCACCGATCTCACGGCCGAAGTTTCGCAGCAGACCTTCGACCGCATGAAGGCCGAACGTCTCGCTGAAGCCGAGCGGCTGAGAGCGCGCGGCAACGAGGCAGCGCAGCGGATCAGGGCTCGCGCCGACCGCGAAGTGGTGGAAATCGTCGCCGAAGCGCAAAAAGAGTCTGAAATCCTGCGTGGTGAAGGTGAAGCCCAGCGCAGTGCCACGTTTGCCGGTGCCTATCAGCGCGATCCGGCCTTCTTCGATTTCTATCGGTCGATGAATGCCTATGGCACGGCGCTGAACAGTACCGGAACGACGATGGTGCTGTCGCCGAATTCCGAGTTCTTCCGCTTTTTCCGCGACCCGAACAGCAAGGAAACGCCTGCGGCACCGGCGGCACCACCGCCTGCCGCTCCCGCCGCACCGGCGGCACAGCCAAGCACCGGCCAGTAGGGCCGGTGCAGGGGCGGCGGCGTAACGGAGGATTTATCCTCTGGCCGTAGCCATAGCCGCAAACGTGCCTTATTTCTTGCCAACATGACGCGGACCGGCATTTTTGCCGAAGCGGTTTTTTCAGAACACCCGGAGGCCTTTCGATGACATCCACCACCCTTCTGCGTGCAGCGAGGCGGACGTTCATCGCCGGGGCCGCCGCGCTTCTGGTCGGCGCCGTTGCCGTTCCCTCGTTCGTGGCGCCGACGATGGCAGCCGACGGGCCGCCCTCGGTTGCCGATCTCGCCGCCGGCCTGCTTGGCGCCGTGGTCAACATCTCGACGTCGCAGACTGTTAAAGGCACTGAGGGGCCGGGCGCAGTGCCGATGCCGCAGCTGCCGGAAGGCTCGCCCTTCCAGGACTTCTTCGACGATTTCTTCAAGAACCGTGGCGGCGACAAGGGCGGCGGCGGGCAAAAGGTGCAGTCGCTGGGCTCCGGCTTCGTGGTCGACGCCGAGCAGGGCATCGTGGTGACCAACAACCACGTCATTGCCGATGCCGACGACATCGAGGTGAATTTCTCCGATGGGGTGACGCTCAAGGCGACGCTGGTCGGCACCGACACCAAGACCGACGTCGCGGTGCTGAAGGTCGATCCGAAAGGGCACAAGCTGACGGCTGTGAAGTTTGGCGATTCCAACAAGATGCGTGTCGGCGACTGGGTAATGGCGATCGGCAATCCGTTCGGTCTCGGCGGCACGGTGACGGTCGGCATCGTCTCGGCGCGCAATCGCGACATCAATTCGGGCCCGTATGACGACTTCATCCAGACCGATGCCGCGATCAACCGCGGCAATTCAGGTGGACCGCTGTTCAACAGCAGCGGCGAGGTCATCGGCATCAACACGGCAATCATCTCGCCGTCGGGCGGCTCGATCGGCATCGGCTTCTCGATCCCGTCGCAGCTTGCCTCGGGCGTCGTCGACCAGCTTCGCCAGTTCGGCGAGACGCGGCGCGGCTGGCTTGGCGTGCGCATCCAGCCGGTGACCGACGACATTGCCGAGAGCCTGGGCATGGCGACCGCCAAGGGCGCGCTGGTCGCCGGCGTCATCAAGGGCGGGCCGGTCGACAACGGCACCATCCAGGCCGGCGACGTCATCATCAAGTTCGACGGCAAGGACATCCATGAAATGCGCGACCTGCCTCGCGTCGTGGCGGAGAGCCCAGTCGGCAAGGCGGTCGACGTAATCATCGTGCGCAAAGGGGTCGAGCAGATGGTCAAGGTGACGCTCGGCCGGCTCGAAGACGGCGAAAAGCTCGCCAGCGGCGGTGAAAACGGCAACACCGACCAGGACGACGCCGACAAGGCGCCTGCGGTTTCGACGGCTTCCGTGCTCGGCATGACGATCGGCGAGCTCAACGACGAGACGCGCACGAAATTCGGCATCGCCGCCGACATCTCCGGCGTCGTCGTGACCGACGTCTCAAAGGATTCGGCGGCGGCCGAACGCGGCATCCAGCCGGGCGAGGTGATCACCGAGATCGCGCAGGAATCGGTCGCAACGCCCAAGGACGTCATGGACCGGATCGGCGCGCTGAAGGAGCAGGGGCGCAAGAACGCGCTTTTGATGCTGGCGTCGAAGACCGGCGAGCTGAGGTTTGTGACAATCCGGATGGATTGAGTCCGGAAGAGCCTGCAACACTCTGATGTTGAAAGGAAAAGGGCGGCTAGCGGGCCGCTCTTTTTCTTGCCTGCCAGTCTGTGCGTGACAGCCTGTAGAAGACATGTCGCCTGAGTGCGGTGTGGTTGTCCGGAACACCTGGATAGTTGAAGTCGGAGGCGGGGTCGGCGATCATGCCCAGGCGCTCCATGACGGCAGTGGACCGGCTGTTATCCTTGACTGCGAAGGACACGATTTCGTCGAGGCCAAGTCTTTCAAAGCCATAGGTGAGCCAGGCTTCGGCTGCTTCGGTGACATAGAAGCGGCCCCAGAATTCGGGTGCCAGCCGCCAGCCGATCTCGATCGTGCCGGGCGGCAGGAATGGCAAATGATCCGTTCGGGTTATGCCGACGAAGCCGATGCATTCACCTGTGGCTGCGATCTCAGCGGCCGCGAAGCCGAAGCCGTCGCGATCGATAGCCACGCGCAACTCCTCCATCTTGGCGTCAGCCTGGGCGCGGTCGCGGCGAAACGGAAAGAATTCCATGACCAACTCGTCGGAATTGATGCGATGGAAGAGCTCGCGGTCACGATCTTCCCAGTTGCGCAGGATCAGGCGCTCGGTGCAGATCGGCGTCATTCGACAAATTCCTCCCGGCGATAACCCTGCAGATAAAGCAAGGCGGTGAGGTCGCCGTAGTCGATGCGGATCTTTGCCGCGGCTGCCACGGCCGGCTTGGCATGCAAGGCGACGCCGATGCCGGCAAGACGGATCATGTCGAGATCGTTGGCGCCATCGCCGACGGCAATGGCATCGGCAGGTGTCAGGCCGAGGCGGCCGGAAATCTCGATAAGGGCTTCGGCCTTGGCGGCGCGGCCGAGGATCGGTTCGGCGACCAAGCCGGTGAAGCGGCGATCCTGCTCGATCAGGCGGTTGGCGCGATTTTCGTGAAAGCCGAGCAATGCTGCGATGCGGGTGGTGAAGATGTCGAAACCACCGGAGATCAGCGCCGTCCAGGCGCCGCTGGCCGCCATCGTCTGGACGAGCGTGCGGCCGCCGGAGGCAAGCGTCAGGCGATTGTCGATGATGCGGTCGATGATTGCGGCATCGAGACCCTTGAGCAGCGCCACGCGCTCGCGCAAGGCCGGCTCGAATGCGATCTCGCCGTTCATCGATCGCGCGGTGATGGCGGCGACACGATCCTTGACGCCGATCTCGTCGGCAAGCTCGTCGATGCATTCCTGGTCGATCATCGTCGAATCCATGTCGGCGATCAGGATCTTCTTGCGCCTGTTCTCAGCCGGCTGGACGGCCACGTCGATCGGTTCGGAAGCAAGCGCGGCATGCAGGCGCGCCGCTATTTCGGAAGCGTCGGCGGTCTCCGGCAAGTCGAGCTCGCAGGCGATGCCTTCGGCCAGCCAGCGAACAGCGCTTGCGCCGACCGACCGCGAGGCCATATTCGCTAGCGTCGACGTCAATGCGCGGCCGGCGGGATGGGATAGAAGCGTGGCGATCAGCGGCATCGAAAATTCCAGCGGACAGGCGGGCGAAGGCCGCGTGAAGAACGCGATCCTGATAGCCGGGCCGACCGCCAGCGGCAAGTCGGCGCTCGCACTCGACCTCGCCGAGCGCAATGGCGGTGTCATCGTCAACACCGATTCTATGCAAGGCTATTCGGTGCTCGACGTGCTGACGGCGCGGCCTGGTCCTGCCGAACTCGCCCGCGTCCCTCACTTTCTTTATGGACACGTCGATCCGTCCACTGCCTATTCCACCGGCGCCTGGTTGCGTGATGTCACGAAGCTGATCGACGACGGCACGCTCTCGGAGCGGCCAGTGATTTTCGTCGGCGGTACCGGGCTTTATTTCCGGGCGCTCACGGAAGGTATCTCGGAGATGCCCGACATTCCGAAGTCGATCCGCGATCGCTGGCGTTACGAACTCCAGGAACAGGGCGCAGTGAGATTGCACCGCATCCTGTTGCGCGAGGATTCTGCGGCCGGCATGATGCTGAGGCCGACGGATGGCCAGCGCATCGTGCGGGCGCTGGAGGTGCTCAACGCATCGGGCCGTTCCATCCTGGACTGGCAGGCCGCGCGTGGCCGGCCGTTGATCGACAGGAGCAGCGCGCGCTTTGTCGTCATCGAGCCGGAGCGAGCGGCGCTGGTGGAGCGGATCGATGCCCGCTTCGACAGCATGCTGGACAAGGGGGCACTGGACGAAGTGAAGCAGCTTTCGGCGCTCGGCCTCGATCCCGACCTGCCGGCGATGAAGGCGATCGGTGTTCGCGAGCTCCAGGCCGCGCTGGCCGGCGCCATCAGTTTTCCCGAGGCCATCGAGCGCGCGAAGATCGCGACGCGGCAATATGCCAAACGGCAGACGACCTGGTTCAGGCACCAATTGGGCCCGGAATGGCAGAGATTGCGTCCGGGTGAGGGGATCGATTCGATGCCCTCACCCCCTCCTTCGAGCGCAACCTGAAAAGTCGACACCGAGGGGCCATTTCGCGTTGAAGTTGTCCAGGTTAACTGTCCGTAAGTTCCCGCATGCCATAAGATCGATAGGAACTTTCCAACGGGGAGCAGATGCGTTTCCATAAGGCGGAATCAGCCTTTTTTGTCTTTATTTTTGTGATCCTGGCCGCCGGCCTGGTGACGCTTTACGCCTATGGGCTCCTGCAAACCCTGGCCGCCGACATTAGCAATACGCCTTCGGAACTCGATGAAATCATCTATCTCAACAAGCTGCTGTTTGTGACCGGCGTGCTGCTGGCGACTGCGCTGTTCTTCGGCATTTTCTTCATCTATCCGCTGATCCGAAAGCAGGCGACGGAAGAAGGCAAGCTGCGTGCCATGACCGTTTCGCTCAGCGCGCGTTCAGAGACGCTGGAGCATGCGGCGCTCACCGACAGCCTCACCGGCATGCAGAACCGGCGCTACTTCGACGATGCGCTGAAGGAGTATCTCGAAGAGTTCCGCCGCATCGAGAAACCAGTCGGGCTGATGATCCTCGACCTCGACCATTTCAAGCAGGTCAACGACAGCCACGGCCACGATGTCGGCGACGAGGTGTTGCGGGCGGTCGCCAACTGTCTCAAGGACATGACACGCTATCACGACGTGGTGGCGCGCCTCGGCGGCGAGGAGTTCGCGGTGGTCACGCCCAATATGGATGCCGAGCTGCTATCCAAATTCGCCGAGCGCATCCGCAAGGCGATCGCCAACATGTCGGTGCTGACAGGCAATGTCCGACTGAAAATCACCACCAGCGTCGGGCTTGCTGTCTGGGATCGCAAGGAAACCGCCGAGGAGTTCTATCGCCGCGCCGATCGCCAGCTCTATGAGGCGAAGAGGCAAGGGCGCAACCGCGTCTGCGCCTGAAATTCCGTCGTCAAATTCGTGAGGTGGAAATTCGTGATGCTGGCCGTCTGGTATCGCTTTCTGCGTTTCCGGTGCACGCAGACCGACGTCACCCGGTCAAGCTGAGATGCTGCCTTTGTGGGGCTTGCCGGAAATAGAGGTGTTGCCATGACTAAATCCGACCTTTCAGATCGTTATCGGGGCTATATTGCATGTCTAAACAAGCAGGATTGGCCAAACCTGGGGCGGTTTGTCCATGATGAAGTGATCCACAACGGTCGCAAACTCGGATTGTCCGGCTATCTCGAAATGTTGGTGAGAGACTTCGACGAAATTCCGGACCTTTACTTCGACATTCAGCTATTGGTTGCCGATCCGCCTTATGTAGCGAGCCGGCTAAGCTTCGACTGCGCGCCAAGGGGAACGTTCCTTGGGCTCGATGTGAGCGGGAAAAGAATTTCGTTTGCTGAGAACGTATTCTATGAGTTTCAGAGAGGGAAAATTGGCCAGGTGTGGTCAGTTATAGACAAGACAGCCATCGAAGCTCAGCTGTGATATCTGCGAGCGCTGCCTAAAAGTCGCTCGGGTCAATCATTCTGGCGGACGCAGCCCGAAGGTCGCCGGCTTGAGGCCGTATCGCAAGTCGAAATCGTCGTTCCGCTGGGTGCGTGCGGCCGACGACTTGCGATAGTCCGAATCGCCGGCCTGCCGGCCCGGATCGACGACTTCCGCGAAAGGCATTGCCTGCTGTGATTTCGGCATGTTGCGCAGCCGTTCGACGATCGCCACTAGGTCGACCTCGTCGCCGGTTTCGGACGGCAAGGCATTCTCGCGTTTGGCGTTGCCTGGGATCAAATCCTCGGAGAGTCTTTCGAACTTCATCCGCATCGTCGTCGCCACGCCCTCTCCGAAGGCGATGGCCTCGCGCTGGCCCATGGAAGACAGGAACGCCAGCGTCGAGGCCGAGGAGTCCGCGATTGCCGAGCGGATGATCGCCTGGTCCTGCTCGTTGGCGAGCCGCATGGCAAAGAACGTCGAGCACTGCGACAGGATGGTCGGGTCGAGTTCGCCCGGGCGCTGGGTGACGACGCCCAGATAACAGCCATATTTGCGGCCTTCCTTGGCGATGCGCGACAGCGCGTGCCGCGTCGGCGCGAAACCGAGGCGCGGATCGGCCGGCATGTAGCGATGCGCTTCCTCGCACAGGAAGAGCAGCCGCAAGCGGCCTTCGCTCCACAATGCCAGGTCGAAGGCCAGCCGCGCCAGCACCGAGCAAACGGAATTGACCACCTCGGACGGCATGCCGGCCATTTCGAAGCAGGTTACCGGGCGGCCGTGATGCGGCACGCGGAAAATGTTGCCGATCGTCTCGTGGATGGTGTCCTCGATCAGGCGCGAGTTGAACATGAAACGGTAGCGCGGATCGGATGCCGCCGATTCGATACGTGCCTTCAGTGACCTGAGGGTCGGGCGATCGTTCTTGCTTTCCAGCAATCCCATGCGCTCGTCGACCAGCTTGATGAGGTCGGCAATGCGATAGGGCACCGGCGCGTCGGCGGTCAGCGCGTCGGTGCTGCGCCGTAGATAGTTGCCGGAGTTCGGATTGCGGTAGAGGTTCTTGGCCGCGGGGATGAGATCGCGCAAGGCGTCGACCTCTTCCGGGACCGTCTCGCGGCCGCGAAACAGCACCTCGGCAAATTCCTCGAGCTTGAACATCCAGAAGGGCAGGTCGAGCGTCGTCGAATCGACCCTGACGCAATGTTCGGGCAACGATGCGGCGAACTCATTGTGTGGATCGAGGATGAGCACGCGCAGATCGGGCCAGGCGGCGATCGACTTGCGCAAGAGCAGCGACACGGCGGTCGATTTGCCAACTCCAGTGGTGCCGACAATGGCGAAATGGCGCGCCAGCGTGTCATCGATGGCGATATTGGCGTCGATGGCCTCGTCCTGCGACAGCGTGCCGATGGTGATCGAATGACGACCGGCGAGATCGTAGACGGCCTGCAGGTCGCGGCTGCGGATACGATGGGCAATGGCGCCGATATGCGGGTAGGTTGTGATGCCACGGTCGAAGATCGGCTTCGCGCCGGGTTCGGCACCGTCGCGCACCTCGCCGATCAATTCGATGCTGACCTCGATCGGATTCTGGCCCTCGCTGCTCCAGGCACGATCCGACTTGCCGATTTCATAGACAAGGCCGACGGTTCGTGATGTGCCGAGATTGATCGAGATCATCTTGCCGACGCTCCACAGGCCGGTGACCGTGCCTTCGATGTCGTCGGCATAGGCGCTGATGGTGGCGCGCGCGCCGTCGCATTGCACGACATTGCCCAGAATGCGCTTGTAGTTCTGCTCCGCCCTGCGGCGCTCCAACAAAGTCGGTTCCCCAATGGAGGCTTCGCGTTCAACGAGCATGGAGAGGCCGGTCCCCTTTTCCCAAGCGATGAGCCTAGGCGAACGGGGTTAAGGTGGGATGAGGCCGGATGGTTTAGCGGAGATTAAGGACTTTGCGAAAACTGGACGAAACGGTCGTTGCCTCGCAGAAAAATTTCGATATATTGGATTAATGGATGATATAGCGAACGACATATCCTCTACTATCGGCAGAAGGATACACACCGAAAGGGTGGCTCGCAGCTGGTCCCTGGCTGAGTTGGCGGAGCGGTCCGATGTCTCGAAAGCCATGCTGAGCACGATCGAGCGCGGCATGACCAGCCCGACAGCGGCACTCCTCGTGCGCATCGCGGCCGCCTTCGGCATGACGCTGTCCACATTGATCGCAAGGGCGGAATTGCAGGGCGGTGGCCTGCTTCGCGAACGTGACCAGCCGGTCTGGCGCGATCCGGCTACGGGTTATGTGCGGCGGCACCTTTCGCCGGTCTCCGACATGCCGCTCGAACTGATCCGGGTTCAGCTGCCGGCGGGCGCCAAGGTAAGGTTCCCGGCGGCGTCCTATGCCTTCATCAGGCAACAGATCTGGCTTATCTCCGGGCGGCTGGAATTTACCGAGGGCGACATCGTTCACAAGCTCGAAACCGGCGACTGCCTGGCGCTCGGCACGCCATCAGATTGCGTCTTCCACGCTCCGGGGCCGGACGCCGCCGACTATCTGGTTGCGTTGGCCAGGCGCTGAGGTGAAGGCACGCCGTCCGAAACGCTCCGACAATGGTGGGCCGCCGCTCGACGACTATGACGGTCCGCCCTGGGGCAAGGGCGATCCCTATGTCTTTCTTGCCTGGCGGACCGCCCATGCCCAGGCATGGAAAGCGCCGAGCCGCGAGATCATGCTGATGCGGCTGGACAAAGCCGAGCGGCTAGGCCTGACCTATGAGGAATACACGCTCGAACTGCTGGAACGCGGGCGACATCTGCAAGAGGAAGACGCCGATCGCATCGCGGAAATCCGCCGGGCCAGGAAGCGGAAGCGGACCAGTCATTTCGACTGACGGGCGGCGAAGGGGAAACCACATGAGTTCGATCGAAATCAGGCCACTCAGCAATACTGACGGAACGCAAAAAATGCTGGCGGATCTGCTGATCGGGACAGTCGCTGCCGGCGGCTCGGTCAGCTTCATGCATCCGCTGGCGCCGGAGATAGCCGCAGCCTTCTGGGACAAGTCGCTTCAGGCGGCCGCCAGAGGCGAAAGGGCGGTGCTTGGGGCCTGGAACGGCGAGGCTCTGGTCGGCACTGTCACCTTGCTGCTCGACTGCCCTCCCAACCAGCCGCACCGGGCCGAGATCGCCAAGCTGATGACCCGCCTCGATTGCCGCGGCAAGGGCATAGCAACCCGCCTGATGGAGGCGGCGGAAGTCGTTGCCGTGGAGAAAGGCCGCACGCTGTTGGTCCTCGACACGGCAAAAGAGGAGGGGGCTTCCGGCCTCTATGAAAAGCTCGGCTTCACGCTGGCCGGCGAAATACCGGATTATGCGCTGAAGCCGCATGGCGGGCTCACAGCCACCCTCATCTACTGGAAACGCATTGGTTCAGCCTGATCCGGCCCGTGCACATTCGCCGTTGACAGCGGCGTCAAACCAATTCTATTGTCCGCCACCATGAAAAAGGCACTCATTCTCGTAGGAAAGCGCGTGGGCGAGGCGGTGTAACCGCCGGGCGATGACCTCCCATGCGCAAGACACAGGCTCCCTCGGGGGCCTTTTTTATTGCCCGAAACACGACTAAACGACGAGCAATCGCCTGATGGCGAACAGTACGGGACCAGACCGATGAGCAGTGGACAGAATGAGCGGCGCGACATGCCAAGAACTGAAATGCCAAGAACTGAAATGACCGGCGCCGAAATGGTGGTGCAGGCGCTGAAGGACAATGGCGTCAAGCATGTTTTCGGCTATCCGGGCGGCGCGGTTCTGCCAATCTACGATGAAATCTTCCAGCAGGACGAGGTCGAGCACATCCTCGTCCGCCACGAGCAGGGCGCGGGCCATGCGGCGGAAGGCTATGCGCGCTCGACCGGCAAGGCCGGCGTGATGCTGGTGACCTCGGGGCCGGGCGCCACCAATGCGGTGACGCCATTGCAGGACGCGCTGATGGACTCTATCCCGCTGGTCTGCCTGACCGGCCAGGTGCCGACTTCGCTGATCGGCTCGGATGCGTTCCAGGAGTGCGACACGGTCGGCATCACGCGACCCTGCACCAAGCACAACTGGCTGGTGAAGGACGTCAACGAGCTCGCGGCAACGATCCACGAGGCCTTCCATGTGGCAACGACAGGGCGCCCCGGTCCGGTCGTCGTCGACATTCCGAAGGACGTTCAGTTCGCCAAGGGTATCTATGTCCCGCCGCAGACGGCGCCGCGCACCAGCTACCAGCCGAAGGTCCAGGGCGACCTGGAAAAGATCAAGGCGGCGGTCGAGCTGATGACCGGCGCCAGGAAGCCGATCATCTATTCGGGCGGCGGCGTCATCAATTCCGGCCCGGAGGCGAGCCATCTGCTGCGCGAGCTGGTGGACCTGACCGGCTTTCCCATCACCTCGACGCTGATGGGCCTCGGCGCCTATCCGGCGTCGGGCAAGAACTGGATGGGCATGCTCGGCATGCACGGCACGTATGAGGCGAACATGGCGATGCACGATTGCGACGTCATGCTCTGCATCGGCGCGCGCTTCGACGACCGCATCACCGGGCGGCTGACGGCGTTTTCGCCGAATTCGAAGAAGATCCACATCGACATCGACCCGTCGTCGATCAACAAGAACGTCCACACCGACGTGCCGATCATCGGCGATGTCGGGCGCGTGCTGGAGGATCTGGTGCGGCTGTGGCGGGCAACCGCCAAGGCCGACAAGAAAGCGCTTCACCCGTGGTGGGAGCAGATTGCCAAATGGCGCGCCCGCGATTCGCTCGCCTACAAGATGAACCACGAGGTGATCATGCCGCAATATGCCGTCCAGCGGCTCTATGCGCTGACCAAGGACCTCGACACCTACATCACCACCGAGGTCGGCCAGCACCAGATGTGGGCGGCGCAGCACTATCATTTCGAGAAACCGAACCGCTGGATGACCTCCGGCGGATTGGGCACCATGGGCTACGGCCTGCCGGCGGCGCTCGGTGTGCAGATCGCGCATCCGGATGCGCTGGTCATTGACATCGCCGGCGACGCCTCGGTGCAGATGACGATGCAGGAGATGAGCGCGGCGGTGCAGCACGAGGCGCCCATCAAGATCTTCATCCTCAACAACCAGTATATGGGCATGGTGCGGCAATGGCAGCAGCTGCTGCACGGCAACCGGCTGTCGCACTCCTACACCGAGGCGATGCCGGATTTCGTCAAGCTCGCCGAAGCCTATGGCGGCCACGGCATTCGCTGCGACAAGCCGGACGAGCTCGACGACGCCATCAAGGAGATGATAGCGGTCAAGAAGCCCGTCCTGTTCGACTGCCGCGTGGCGACGCTCGCCAACTGCTTCCCGATGATCCCGTCCGGCAAGGCGCATAACGAGATGCTGTTGCCTGACGAGGCGACCGACGAAGCTGTGGCCAACGCGATCGACGCCAAGGGCAGGGAACTGGTGTAGCCTGGTTCGAGGAAGCTGTGCGGAAACAGCAGATTAGCGCAAAAGTTTTAAATCGAGATTCATGTCATGAACGCACAGTTGCAACCGACCGGCTCGGCCTATTTCATCGCCAAGGAGACGGAAAAACCAGAGAACCACACGCTTTCGGTCCTGGTCGACAATGAGCCGGGCGTGCTTGCCCGGGTCATCGGCCTGTTTTCCGGGCGTGGCTACAACATCGAGAGCCTGACGGTCTCGGAAACCGAGCACGAAAAGCATCTGTCGCGCATCACCATCGTGACGCGCGGCACCCCGCATGTGCTGGAGCAGATCAAGCACCAGCTCGAGCGCATCGTGCCGGTGCACCGCGTCGTCGATCTCACCGTGCGGTCGCAGGAATTTGGACAGGAGCGGCCACTGGAGCGGGAGCTCGCGCTGGTCAAGGTCGCCGGCACCGGCGAAGCCCGCGTCGAGGCGCTCCGGCTTGCCGATGCATTCCGCGCCAGCGTCATCGATGCCAACACCGAGCATTTCATCTTCGAGATCACCGGCAAGGGCTCCAAGCTCGATCAGTTCATCGCCATCATGAAACCGCTCGGCTTAGTCGAGATCTGCCGTACCGGGGTGGCGGCGATGAACCGCGGCCCGCAAGGGATGTAGTCATCCAGCTTGGCTCTATCTCGTCGCTTTGCCACCGATCGCATTGATTTAGGGAAACGGCATGACCTTCGATGCATTTTTCGCCTTGCTGGTTTATGCCTTCGTGACCTCGGTCACGCCGGGTCCGAACAATTTCATGCTTCTGGCCTCGGGTGTGAATTTCGGCTTGGTCAAGACCGTGCCACACATGCTCGGCATCGGCTTCGGCTTCCTCGTGCTGTTGCTTGCCGTAGGCTTCGGGCTTGGCGCCGTGTTGACGGCCTTTCCGGTGCTGCATACCGGGTTGAAGATCGCCGGCGGCCTTTGCCTGCTTTATCTCGCCTGGAAGATCGCCATGTCGCGCTCGCTCGGCGGCGAAGGCGAGGCGAAGGGCCAGCCGATGCGCTTCATCGAGGCTGCGGCTTTCCAGTGGGTCAATCCCAAGGCCTGGGTGATGGCGATTACGGCCATGGCCGTCTATACGAACCCGGAACGCCCGTTTGTGTCCGTGGTGCTGATCGCGGCTGCGTTCGCCGTCGTCATGCTGCCGAGCATTTCGACCTGGGCCGGTTTCGGCATGGCGCTGCGCGGTTTTCTGGCAGATGCGGTGCGGCTCAAATGGTTCAACATCGCCATGGGCATGATGCTGGCGGCGACGCTGTGGCCGATGCTGCGTTAGCTGCCGTTTTATTGTGCACTGCACATTAAATCTTCGTAATGACGGGTTTTGGCCCTTTTTCGCCTTCGGCATCCTCTATTATCTGGCAAAAGCGCGGCAATCGGCTGCGAGTTGAGCTAGACTACGGCCACCGGATAGCGGCGTGTCGGATCGAGAGGCCTTTTGTCGATGCGCGGAACGATCGTATTTGCGGTGATCGCTGCAGCCTGCGTTGCCGCGGCGTGGCTCTATCTTTCGCCCAGCGCAATGAGCGATCTTCAGCATCTGCTGTCGGCGAAGCAGACGGCGGCGGCGGGCAAACCCGCTGCAGCGGCAAGTGCCGCGCATTCGACTTCGGTGGTTGCCGCCACCGCCTCGACGGCCGATTTTCCGGTCCGGCGCTATGCCATCGGCTTCGTGTCCTCTCCTGCCGTAGTCAGCATCAACGCACGGGTCTCGAGCCAGATCGTCGCAATCGCGGTCAAGGACGGACAGATGGTGAAGGCAGGCGACCTTCTGTTCTCGCTGGACGATCGCTCGTTGAAGGCGCAATTGGCACGTGATCAGGCGACGCTCGCAAAAGATCAGGCGCTGCTTGCCAGCGCCACGGCCGATCTTCAGCGGGCCAAAAATCTTGTCGCCAGGCAGGCCGGCACACAGCAGACCTACGATCAGGCTGTCGCGGCGCAGAAATCCGCAGCGGCCACCGTCGACGCCGACAAGGCAACGATCGATGCGGACCAAATCCAGCTTGGCTTCGCCACGATCAGGGCGCCGATCTCCGGCAGGCTTGGCGCGGTCAGCGTCGCCGTCGGTGATCTCGTCACCACCAGCAACGGCAGCAGCACGTCGACCCCGCTGGTGACGATCACGCAGGTCGACCCGTTGCAGGTGAATTTCAATCTCCCCGAAAGCGATCTTGCGTTACTGCACAAAGCGCTGGCCGCGCCGCAGCAAGGCGCGGTGACGCTGACCAAGGATGGCGACCCGAAGCCGATCGGCAGGGGAACGCTGGATTTCGTCGATTCCTCCGTCGATACCGCGTCCGGCACGATCGCAACGCGGGCCAGCGTGCCCAACGCCGATCTTTCGCTGTGGCCGGGCCAATATGTCAATGTCGTGCTCGATGCCGGCATCATGCCGCAAATGACGTCGGTTCCGACGGTCGCCGTCCAGCCCAGCCAGAAGGGACCGTTCGTCTATGTGATCAAGCCGGACAACACCGTTGAAATGCGGCCGGTGCAGGTCACGCTGACAGAAGGCGCCAACACCGCGATCAGCCAAGGATTGAAAAGCGGCGAGCGTGTCGTCGTCGAAGGCCAGACCAAGCTGAAGAACGGTGCGGCGGTGCGCGAAGGCAAGGCTTCGACCGGCACCGGCGACCAGGCGGCTCCGAAGGTCGCCGAGGCTGACCGGACGGGCGGAACACAGCCATGATTTCCGAATTCTGCATCCGCAGGCCCGTCGCAACGCTGCTCATGTCGTTCGCTCTGGTTCTGGGCGGGCTATTTGCTTACAAATTCCTGCCGGTGGCGGCACTGCCAAGCGCGGAATTTCCGGTGGTCAACGTCTCGGCCTCGCTGCCCGGGGCCTCGCCGGAAACCATGGCGACCTCGGTGGCAACGCCGCTGATCAAGCAGTTTGCCACCATCGCCGGCATCGATTCGATTTCGACGACCAACTCGCTCGGTTCGACCTCGATCGCCATTCAGTTCGTGCTCAACCGCGACATAGACGACGCCGCCGCCGACGTGCAGGCGGCGATCGCACGCACGCAACGACAATTGCCGCCGGAGATGACCAGCCCGCCGAGCTATCGCAAGGTCAATCCAGCCGACGCGCCGATCCTGCTGATGTCGCTGGTCAGCGACACCATTCCGCTGACCGATCTCGATGCCTTTGCCGAGAATGTGATTTCGCCATCGCTGTCGACAATCGATGGCGTTGCGCAGGTTTCGATCTACGGCCAGCAAAAATATGCCGTACGCGTCCAGATCGATCCGACGGCGCTCGCCGCGCGCGGCATCTCGATCGACCAGCTGCAGACGGCCATTGCCTCGGCCAACAGCAACACGCCGCTCGGCGTGCTCAAGAACAACAAACAGCAACTGACGATCACCGCGAACACGCAGCTGACCAACGCGGCGGGATTCTCCAACATCATCATCGCAACCAAGAACGGACATCCGGTGCGGCTCGGCGAGGTGACCCGCGTCATCGATTCGGTCGAGACCACAACGACGGCAAGCTGGTACGACGGCACCCGCGCCATCATCATGGCGGTGCAGCGTCAGCCGGATGCCAATACCGTCGACGTCGTCGACCGCGTCAAGGCGATGCTGCCTTCCTTCGAGGGTCAGATGCCGGCGGCGGCGAGCATCCAGTTGCTCAACGACCGCTCGACGTCGATCCGCGAGGCGGTGGACGACGTGCAGTTCACGCTGCTGCTCACCATCGCGCTGGTAGTGATGGTGATCTTCCTGTTCCTGCGCCGGGTGACGGCGACGGTGATCCCCGCCGTGGCGGTGCCGATCTCGCTCATCGCCACGCTGGGCGTGATGTACCTGTTCGGCTTTTCCATCGACAACGTCTCATTGATGGGGCTGACGCTGGCGGTCGGCCTTGTCGTCGACGATGCCATCGTCATGCTGGAAAATATTTTCCGCCATATGGAGGAGGACGGGCTCTCGGCCCTCGAGGCGTCGCTCAAGGGCGCGCGCGAGATCGGCTTCACCATCATCTCGATCTCGATCTCGCTGGTCGCCGTGTTCATTCCAGTGCTTTTGATGGGCGGCGTGATCGGGCGCATCTTCAACGAATTCGCGGTGGTGGTGACGGTCGCCATCCTGGCGTCGATGTTCGTCTCGCTGACGCTGACGCCGATGCTGTGCTCGCGGCTGCTGTCATTATCGAAAGCCGAGCAGAAAGCAGCGCATGGCGGGGACCACAGACAAAACGTCTTCATACGGGGCTATGACAGGCTGCTGACATTCTGCCTGCGCCACAATTTCCTTGTCTTCCTTGTCTTCCTCGTGACCGCCGGGCTGTCGGTGTGGCTGATCCAGATCTCGCCGAAGGGCTTTTTCCCGCAGGAGGATATCGGCCAGGTCTCAGTAACGACCATTGCGCGCCAGGATATTTCGTTTGACGCCATGGTGAAGCTGCAGGGGCAAGTGGCGGATGTCTTCACCCATTCGCCCTACGTCGCGCATGTCGGCTGGTCGGCGGGCAGTGGAAGCAATGCGCTCAACCAGGGCCAGCTGTTTGTGCAGCTGAAAGACAAGGACCAGCGACCGAACATCGACAAGGTGCTTTCGGATCTGCGGCGCCAACTTGCCAACGTGCCCGGCATCGAAACCTACATGCAGCCGGTGCAGAACCTGCGGCTCGGCGCGCGTTCTTCGGCGAGTGCCTACCAGCTTGCCGTGCAGGGCCTCGATACCCGCCTGACGAACGTCTGGGCGCAGAAGCTGACGGACGCGATGGCTGCCGATCATGCTGCCTTCACCGACGTCACCAATGACCTGCAGAACAACGCACTGCAGGCGACGCTGGTGATCGACCGCGACAAGGCGGCGACGCTCGGCGTCGATACCGACACGCTGCGTTCCAGCCTTTATGGCGGTTTCGGCACCCAGCAGGTGTCGACCATCTTCGGCTCGGCCGACAGCTATGACGTGATCATGGAACTCGACCCGAAGATCGAGTGGTCGCCCGAGCGGATGCTGGCCATCAAGGTGAGAACGGCGAGCGGCAGCCTGGTGCCGCTCGGCGCGTTCGCCCGCGTCGATCGGACCGCCGGTGCGCTGACCGTCAACCAGCTCGGCCAGCTTCCGGCTGTGACCATCTCCTACAATCTGCCGCAGGGCGTAGCCCTCGGCGACAGCGTGAGCCACATCAATGCGCTGAAGGAAAAGATCGGCATGCCGCCGACGATCTCGACCACTTTCTCGGGCACGGCGAAGACCTTCCAGGATTCGCTTTCCAACCAGGGACTGCTGATCGGTGGCGCGATCCTCACCATCTATATCGTTCTCGGCATGCTCTATGAGAGCTTCATCCATCCGCTTACCATCCTGACCGGGCTTCCGTCGGCGGTGCTTGGCGCGCTGGTGGCACTGCGGCTGGCGGGGATGGACCTGTCGGTGATCGCGGTGATCGGCATCCTGATGCTGATCGGCATCGTCAAGAAGAACGGCATCATGATGATCGACGTGGCGCTCGAGCTTAGGCGCGAGGGGTTGTCGCCTGTCGAATCCATCCACAAGGCCTGCCTGATGCGCTTCCGACCGATCATGATGACCACGCTTGCCGCGCTGATGGGTACCATCCCGATCGCGCTCGGCACCGGCGCCAGTGCGGAACTGCGCCAGCCTCTCGGCGTGGCGGTGGTCGGCGGTCTCGTCGCCTCGCAGGCACTGACGCTGTTCGTCACGCCCGTCATCTACGTCTACATGGAGCATTTTTCCGGCTGGCTGGTCAGGCTGTGGGCGCGGCGCCGGGGCGAGCCGAGGCCGGTCGAAGCGGTCGACCAGCCGTCACTGTTCGACGAGGAGGAAGAACCAGTGCCGCAAAAGGCGGCAGCCGAATAGCGCTGGCCCAAGCCGTGGTGCTTGCGGCCGGGGGTCCGCGATCGTAATTTGACGCCATGCCGCATAATCACCACCATGACAACGAGCTTGATCCTTTTGCGGCGCGCGTGCGCGCGCTGGAGACGATTCTCACCCGCAAAGGCCTGATCGATCCGGCGGCGATCGATGTCATTGTCGACACCTACGAGACCAAGATCGGGCCGCGCAACGGCGCAAAGGTGGTGGCGAAAGCCTGGGTTGATCCCGCGTTTGCCGCATGGCTGAAGTGTGACGCGACGGCAGCAATCGAATCGCTCGGCTACACCGGCCGGCAAGGCGAGCACATGCAGGCGGTCTTCAACACGGCCGACACGCACAACCTCGTCGTCTGCACGCTATGCTCCTGCTATCCGTGGTCGGTGCTCGGCCTGCCGCCGGTCTGGTACAAGGCGCCGCCCTACCGTTCGCGCGCAGTGATCGATCCGCGCGGCGTGCTCGAGGAATTCGGGCTGATCTTGCCGGCGACGACAACAATCCGGGTGTGGGATTCGACCGCCGAGCTTCGCTATCTGGTGGTGCCTATGCAGCCAAGGGGCACCGAGGGCTGGGATGAGGCACGGCTCGCCGATCTTGTGACGCGCAATGCCATGATCGGCACCGCGTTGGCGCGGGAGCCGGCATGAACGGGCCGCAGGATCTCGGCGGCCAGATGGGTTTCGGGCCGGTCGCGCCAGAACCGGACGAACCCTATTTCCATACCGATTGGGAAAGGCGGGCGCTGGGCGTGACGTTGTGCGCCGGCGCCATGGGCGCTTGGAACATCGACGAGAGCCGGCACGCGCGGGAATCGCTGCATCCAGCGGATTATTATGCCTCCAGCTACTACCAGATATGGATCAAGGCGCTGGAGGTGCTGCTCAAACGCCATGGTTTCGTCGGCGACCGCGACCTGGCCACGGGCGACGCAGTCGACCCTGCAGCGACACCCAAACGGGTGCTGAAGGCTAAAGATGTTCCGGCGGTGCTGGCCAAGGGCGGGCCTTGCGACCGGCCGGTCGCTACGCCGGCGCGGTTCAAGGCGGGCGACACTGTGCGTACGAAGAATTTCCATCCGACGGGCCACACCAGGCTCCCGCGCTATGCACGCGGCAAGCAAGGTGTCGTCGAGGCTGTGCGCGGCGGCTTTGTTTTTCCCGACACAAACGCGCACGGCCAGGGTGAAAACCCGCAATGGGTCTATACGGTGGCCTTCACCGGCAGCGAAATCTGGGGCGAGGGCGCCGACCCGACACTTGTCGTTTCGATCGATGCGTGGGAGAACTACCTTGAGCCGGCGTGAGACGAGCTCAATCGCCGCTATGTCGCCAGCCGGTGTCGAGGCGCCTGTGTTTGCCGAGCCGTGGCAAGCAGAGGCCTTTGCCATGACGGTAGCACTGCACGATAACGGGTTGTTTTCGTGGAGCGAATGGGCGGATGCTTTGTCGGCAGAGGTGAAGCGGCCGGGCGCCGCGCGCGACGGTCGCGATTACTACGAGCACTGGCTGGCGGCGCTGGAAAAGCTGCTGTCGGTCAAAGGCATTGCCGGCAAGAAAGACGTGGACACCATTGCCGCTGCCTGGGAACGCGCCGCGCACGCAACGCCGCATGGCAAGCCGATCCTGCTGGAGAACGATCCACAGCGGGCTCGGTAAGCTGCGGTCGCCTGGTTTGTTCTCTTTACGTTCCTGTTCGGCACTGATAATCCTGTCGCAGCGGCGCAGTTGCCGGCGGTGAAATTGATGGTGATGGCACTCACCTTGTCTTTCCCTCGCGAATCCGGTCTGTCGCGCTGATGGAATTCTCTCCTCAACAGGACGAGGCGCTGAAGGCAGTGGCCGGCTGGCTGAAAGCCGGCAAGCCGCAGCTGTTCCGGCTGTTCGGCTATGCCGGCACCGGCAAGACGACGCTGGCGCGCTATTTCGCCGAGCATGTCGACGGCCAGGTGCAGTTCGCCGCGTTTACCGGCAAGGCGGCGCAGGTGCTGCGTTCCAAGGGCGCGGTCAATGCCCGTACCATCCATTCGCTGATCTACCGGCCGAAAGGCGAGGAATCGGTAGCGGACGAGGTGACCGGCAAAACCTCGATGTCGCCGACCTTTTCGCTCAACCGGCAGAGCCCGATCTCGCGAGCCAAGCTCGTCGTCATCGACGAATGCTCGATGGTCGACGAGCAGCTTGGCCGTGACCTGATGAGCTTCGGCACGCCGATCCTGGTGCTTGGCGATCCCGGCCAGTTGCCGCCGATCTCCGGCGGCGGCTTCTTCACCGACCACGAGCCGGACATTCTGCTCACCGAAATCCACCGCCAGGCGCGCGACAACCCGATCATCAGGCTGGCGCTCGACGTGCGCGAGGGCCGCGAGTTCATGCGCGGCGACTATGGCGCGGCGCAAGTGATCGGCAAGGAAGACGTCACCCAGGAACTGGTGCTGAAGGCGGACCAGGTGCTGGTCGGTACCAACCGCACGCGCCGCCGCTATAACCAGCGGCTGCGCGAGCTGAAGGGGTTCAACGCCGATTATCCGCAAGCCGGCGACAAGCTGGTCTGCCTGCGCAACGATCCGGCCAAGGGACTGCTCAACGGCTCGCTGTGGAAGGTGATGACCTCGTCGCGCGAGACGGTCAAGCCCGGCATCAATCTGCTGGTTTCGCCGGAGGAAGACGACCCGGATCGCGGCGTCGCCAAGATCAAGCTGCTCAAGGCGGCGTTCGAAGATCCGGACGCCGACATTCCCTGGCAGCAGAAGAAGCGTTTCGACGATTTCGACTATGGCTACGCGCTGACCGTGCACAAGGCACAGGGGTCGCAATGGAACGAGATCGTGCTTTTCGACGAAAGCTGGGCGTTCAAGGAAACCCGGCAGCGTTGGCTCTACACCGCTATCACGCGCGCGGCCGAACGGCTGACGATCGTCCGATAGGCCGCATCAGCGCTGGGCGATCGGGTTGGCGCCAAGCCATTCCCAAGCGGCGGCCTCGTCCTTGGCCTCGAAATGCCGGAGTTCGATAGACACAGAGGCAGGCAGAAGGGCTCTTGCCTCGGCTATCCAGTTCGGCTCACCGACCGCGGCGCAGCGGCCGATATGCTCCACTGCATGAGCTATGCCCTGTTCGATCGTCTCGTCCGATACGTCGGTCCAGTCGACACCCTCATGATCGATCAGGCGCACCAGCACGTCGATTTTCGAGTGCAGCGCGTAGGCCGCTTCCAGCAATCCAAACAGGTTTTCGGCGTCGGCCGCTGCGACATGGCCGACGACATCGATGGCGAGGAGGTCTTCGCGATCGGTATCGATGCGGCGGATCGCCGGCACGGCATCGAGAAAATTCAACAGGCAACTCCTTGCGCTCGATTTTCTTAGTTCACCTTGGAACACCTGAAACCCTCTGTCTGTTCCCCTTAAAGGCGGTATAGATGCGCGCCGAGATCAGTCTGGAACCGTGCAAATGCCTGCAAAGCTTTCCGTCAACCTCAACGCCATCGCCATGCTGCGCAACCGGCGGGACCTGCCGTGGCCAAGCGTGACCGGGCTCGGACGCATTGCCCTTGCCGCCGGCGCGCACGGGCTGACGGTGCACCCGCGACCCGACGAGCGGCACACCAGGCATTCCGACCTGCCTGAGATCAGGGCGCTCATCGACGACGAGTTCCCGAATGCGGAATTCAACATCGAGGGCTATCCGACCGCGGAGTTCCTGGCGGTTGTGGAAAAGCATCAGCCCGAGCAGGTGACGCTGGTGCCCGACGACCCGGCGCAAGCGACTTCCGATCATGGCTGGAACTTCGCCGCCGAGGCTGCGTTCCTGACACCGGTTGTCAAGCGCCTGAAGAAGGGAGGCTTTCGCGTGTCGCTGTTTTCCGATCCTGACCCCGATGGCGTGAAAGCCGCTCGCGACACCGGCGCCGACCGGATCGAACTCTATACGGGTCCATACGGCAGCTATCATTCCGATTCGGCAAAAGCGGCGAAGGAATTGGAGAAATTGGGAAAGACGGCGGATGCCGCACTGGCCGCAGGGCTCCAGGTCAATGCCGGCCACGACCTTGTGGTGAGCAATTTGCCGGCACTGGCTAGGCGCATCCCGGCATTGGCCGAAGTGTCGATCGGGCATGGGTTGACAGCCGATGCGTTGGAGTATGGCATGGCTGGAACGGTCAGGCGGTTTCTGAAGGCTTGTGGCTGGTAGAGAGAGGCGAGCCGATAGCCCTGCGTCCCCGGCATGGCAGCGCGCCCTTTCCATCCCCGCAGCATAGAGCACCGAACGTCTATGGGAGTGTCGTCCATGGCCCTTGCCAACGCTGGTAGCGAGGCAGAACCCATCGAGCAATCCAGCCACTCCACCGTCGAGCAGCACAGCACCAAGGTGCTGATGCTGGGCGCGTTGGGCGTGGTTTACGGCGATATCGGCACCAGCCCAATTTACGCATTTCGGGAAGCACTGCACGCGTCGTCGGGACCGGTAGCGCGCAACGACGTCCTCGGCGTGCTGTCGCTTATCGTCTGGGCGCTGACGATCATCGTCACGATAAAATACGTCGCTTTCGTCCTCAGAGCCGACAACAAGGGCGAGGGCGGCACGCTGTCGCTGATGTCGCTTGCGCGTAGTGCTTATCCAAAGGGAGCCCCGTTCATTCTGGGGATCGGACTTTGCGGCGCGGCGCTTTTTTTCGGCGACGCGATAATAACGCCCGCCATCTCCGTGCTTTCGGCTGTCGAGGGCCTGGAAGTGATGGCTCCGACGCTCGAAACCTTTGTCGTTCCGATCACTCTTGTCATCCTGGCAATGCTCTTTGCCGTGCAACGGTTCGGCACCGGCAGGGTGGCGGCCGTGTTCGGGCCGGTGACGGCAGCGTGGTTCCTGGCAATCGGCGCCGCCGGGGTCTACCATCTGCTTGACGATCCGTCGGTCCTGCTGGCGGTCAATCCCTATTACGCGGTCGCTTATCTGGCCAATACGCCCACCGGCGCTTTCGTCACGGTCGGGGCGGTGTTCCTGGCGGTCACCGGGGCCGAAGCCCTCTATGTCGATCTCGGCCATTTCGGGCGCAGGCCGATCGTGCTGGCATGGTTTGCTGTCGTGTTTCCTTGTTTGCTCCTCAACTATTTCGGACAAGGCGCGTTCGTTCTTGCCAACGGCGGCAAACCCACCAATCCATTCTTCCAGATGCTGCCGGATTGGGCGCTAATGCCCATGGTTGGGCTGGCCACGGCAGCGACGGTGATCGCCAGTCAGGCGGTGATCTCCGGCGCTTTCTCACTGACGCGTCAGGCGGTGCAGCTCAATCTGCTGCCACGTATCGAGGTGCAGCATACTTCCGAGATGCAGTCCGGCCAGATCTACATGCCGCGGGTCAATCTGGTGGTCGCGCTGGGCGTGATGTTGCTGGTGGTCGGCTTTGGCAGTTCGAGTTCGCTAGCTTCCGCCTATGGCATTTCGGTGACTGGCGAAATGCTGATGACAACCATCCTGCTGTTCGTGGTGATGCGGTTCCGGTGGAAATGGCAGCTTGCACTGGCAGCCGCGCTCACACTGCTGTTCGGCACGATCGATACCGGATTTTTCCTCGCAAACGTCGTCAAGATCCTCGAAGGCGGGTGGGTGTCGATCACGGTCGCCTGCGGCATGGGGCTGATCATGTCCACATGGATCCGCGGCACCCGCTATTTGTTCGACAAGACCCGCCGGAACGAGATCCCGCTGGATTTCCTCGCCGGCAATCTGCTGAAGAAGAAGCCGCATCTGGTGTCGGGGACCGCGGTGTTCCTGACCAGCGATCCGCTGAGCGCGCCGACGGCACTGATGCACAGCCTCAAGCACTACAAGGTGCTGCACGAGCAGAACGTCATCCTTTCGGTGGTGACGGCGCCGCAGCCGGTCGTGCCCGACAGCGAGCGGGTGAAGATGGAGACCGTCAACGAGCTGTTCATGCGGGTGACGCTGACCTTCGGCTACATGGAACAGCCGAATATCCCGCGCGCGCTGGCGATCTGCCGCAAGCAAGGCTGGAAGTTCGACATCATGACGACCTCCTTCTTCCTGTCGCGGCGCTCGCTCAAGGCATCGCCCAATTCCGGCATGCCGGTCTGGCAGGACAAGCTGTTCATCGGGCTGGCGCGCTCGGCGGCCGATGCAACGGAATATTTCCAGATCCCGACCGGACGCGTCGTCGAGATCGGGACGCAGGTGGCTATTTAAAAACGTTTCCATTGCGACATTCCAGGTAGTCTGCCGATGGGACTGGGTCTGCCAGGTCGTGGAGGACTCGCAATATCGGGACGGAGCCATTACGTCACGGCACTTGATATTGCAGCGCAGCAAGCGTAGAGCACCGCGCGCTTATCGGAGTGTCGTCTATGGCCCTTACCAGTACTGGTAACGAGGCAGAACCGGTCGAACAATCGAGCCATTCTGAGGTCGAGCAGCACAGCACCAAGGTGCTGATGCTGGGCGCACTCGGCGTGGTTTACGGCGATATCGGCACCAGCCCGATCTATGCTTTCCGCGAGGCCTTGGTGGCATCGTCGGGGGGCGAAGTCGCCAACCGTGGCGACATCCTCGGCGTGTTGTCGCTGATCATCTGGTCACTGACGATCATCGTCACCATCAAATATATCATGTTCGTGCTCAGGGCGGACAATCGCGGCGAGGGCGGTGTGCTGTCGCTGATGGCGCTGGCGCGCAACAGTTTCCCGACCCGCTCGGCGGTGATCCTCGGCATCGGCATCGTCGGTGCCTCGCTTTTTTTTGGTGACGCAGTCATCACGCCGGCGATCTCGGTGCTGTCGGCGGTCGAAGGCATGAACGTCGTCACGCCGACCTTCCAGCCCTATGTGGTGCCGCTGACGCTGGTCATCCTGGCGATTCTGTTTTCGGCACAGCGGTTTGGAACCGGCGGCGTCGCCCTGATCTTCGGCCCGATCACGGCAGTCTGGTTCCTGGCCATCGGCCTTTCCGGTCTCAACCACATCATCGCCGATCCGGAAATCCTGCTGGCAGTCAGCCCGCATTACATCGTCGCGTTCCTGATCAATTCACCAGACGTCGCCTTCGTGACGATCGGCGCCATCTTCCTCGCCGTCACCGGCGCCGAGGCGCTTTATGCCGATCTCGGCCACTTCGGCCGTAGGCCCATCGTGCTCGCCTGGCTGGCCATCGTGTTCCCTTGCCTGCTGCTGAACTATGCCGGGCAGGGCGCATTCGTGCTGGCGAAAAACGGAGTGGTCGGTCATCCCTTCTTCGAGATGAACGAAGGCTGGACGCTTATTCCGATGGTCGTTCTCGCCACCGCTGCGACCGTCATCGCCAGCCAGGCGGTGATCTCCGGCGCTTTCTCGCTGACCAGGCAAGCGGTGCAGCTCAACATGCTGCCGCGCCTGGAAATCCTGCATACGTCGGAAAGACAGTCCGGCCAGATCTACATGCCGCGCGTCAACATGCTGCTGGCTCTGGTGGTGATGCTGCTGGTGGTCGGCTTTGGCGAATCCAGCAAGCTTGCCTCAGCCTACGGCATCTCGGTGACCGGCAACATGCTGGTGACGACGGTGCTGCTGTACGTGATCATGAGCCGCATCTGGAAATGGCAGCTCTGGCTGGCCATCTCCCTGACAGTGGTATTCGCGTTCATCGACATTGGCTTCTTTGCCTCGAACATCGTCAAAGTGTTCGAAGGTGGCTGGGCTTCGCTGGCGGTGGCCTTCACCATCGTGCTGGCGATGTGGACCTGGATCCGCGGCAGCCGCTATTTGTTCGACAAGACCCGCCGGAACGAGATCCCGCTGGATTTCCTCGCCGGCAATCTGCTGAAGAAGAAGCCGCATCTGGTGTCGGGGACCGCGGTGTTCCTGACCAGCGATCCGCTGAGCGCGCCGACGGCACTGATGCACAGCCTCAAGCACTACAAGGTGCTGCACGAGCAGAACGTCATCCTTTCGGTGGTGACGGCGCCGCAGCCGGTCGTGCCCGACAGCGAGCGGGTGAAGATGGAGACCGTCAACGAGCTGTTCATGCGGGTGACGCTGACTTTCGGCTACATGGAGCAGCCCAACATTCCGCGTGCGCTGGCGATCTGCCGCAAGCAGGGCTGGAAGTTCGACATCATGACGACCTCCTTCTTCCTGTCGCGGCGCTCGCTCAAGGCCTCGCCCAATTCCGGCATGCCGGTCTGGCAGGACAAGCTGTTCATCGGGCTGGCGCGCTCGGCGGCCGATGCAACGGAATATTTCCAGATCCCGACCGGACGCGTCGTCGAGATCGGGACGCAGGTGGCTATCTGAACAAATGGTCGTGCCCTTCGAAGGGCACGACCATTTGTCAGGCTCAGCTCACCAGAGCCGCCTTGTTTGCTTCAAGAAATTGCTTCAGCGGCCGCGGCCTCCTGCCAGACAGCGTCTCGATCGCGTCGGTCACCATGCTGATGCGGCCGGAGCGGGTATTGGTGTCGAAGGAAACGATGACCGGGGCGAAACCTTCGGGGACGCCGGCTGCCTTCAATCCCCCGGTCAGCGCTTCGTCCGAAAGCTGGACGACCTCGATTGGCTTGCCGGTAACTTCGGTGACGAGGGCCGCGATTTCAGCGACCGTATAGGCCTGCGGACCCGTCAGCGTGTATGTCGTGCTTTCGGTTGCCCCCGATGCGAGACCGGCGGCGATTGCCGCGGCCATATCGTCGCGCGCGCCATGGGCAATACGGCCGTCTCCGGCGGATGTATACCACTGCCCCGAGGCGATGGCGTGCGGCAGCGCCATGAACAGGTTCTCCTGGTACCAGCCGTTGCGGAAGATGGTGTAGGGAATGCCGCTCGCCTTGATCGCCTGCTCGGTGCCGTGGTGATCGGGCGCAAACAGCACCGGCGATCCTGGCTCCGGATTGGGCATCGATGTGTAGAGCAGATGCGAAACGCCGGCGCTTTTTGCGGCGGCGACCGCAGTCTCATGTTGCTTCAGGCGCTTGCCCGGAAGGGCAAGCTCGTTTGTCGAAATGATCAGAACTCTGTCGGCGCCGGTAAATGCACTGGCCAACGATGCGGTGTCGTCGAAGTCGGCCGCCCTGACAGTGACGCCGCGCGCTGCCAGATCGGCCAGATTTTCCGGATTGCGGGTGGCGGCGATGATGCGCTGAGGGGAGATGAGCGTGTCAAGCAGATGATTGATGACGCCGCGGCCAAGCTGGCCGGAGGCGCCGGTGACAAGAAGGGTGTCGGTCATGAAGGGTCCTGACGTTGCGCCGGAGCGGCGGGTGCATATGTTAGTCTCAAAAAGAGACCAGCACTAAAATAGGAATTGACCCATCCTCGTAAAGAAGGCAGTTTTGCGGGAGGTAGGCACACCCAGGGAACCAGCCATGGACGGCAAGATCGTTAATCTGAGATCGAAGCTCGAGATATACAAGGCAGGCAGCGGGGGCGGAAACCTTGCGGATTGCCCGGTTCGCGACGTGATCCAGGGGATCAGCAACAAATGGAGTTCGCTGCTGATGGAGGCCTTGGCCGAGAAGCCGTACCGCTTCGGCGAGTTGCGGCGCCTCGTGCCCGATATTTCACAGCGCATGCTCACCCAGACGTTGCACGATCTGCAGCGCGACGGCTATGTCCATCGCCAGGTCTTCCCGACCAAGCCGCCGAGCGTCGAATATAGCCTCACCGATCTCGGGCGCTCGATGTTTGGACCCTTGCATCAGCTGATCCAATGGGCCGAGCTCAATCACGGCGCTGTACGCGAGGCGCGGAAGGTTTTCGATGCTGCCGAAGGCTGAGCCTCCAGGCCGAGACGGCGCCTAGATTTAGCGACAGCGCTGAAGGATTGTCCGGCCTGGGTTGGGGCGGGCAGATGGCCAATTCTCTGGACATCGCGATTGCCGGCGCCGGGCCGGCTGGACTTGCCGCCGCGCTCTATCTCGAGCGCGCCGGACATAGGGTCACGATCTTCGAGCGCTTCGACCGGCCAAAACCGGTCGGGTCCGGGCTGATCCTGCAGCCGACCGGGCTGACGGTGCTTGCCGATCTCGGCCTGCTTGAAGACATTCTGGCGCTGGGCTGCCGCATAGACCGCCTGCATGTTGCAGATGCCAAGACCGGCCGCACAGTGCTCGACGTCCGCTACGATGCCCGGCGTGGCGGCCGTTTCGGGCTGGCGGTACATCGCGCGGCTCTGTTCGGCGTGCTTTTCCGCGCCGCCCGGCGCCAAGCGATCCACATTGAGACAGGCATCGAGCTTGAGACGCTGGAAGCCGGCGAATGGGCAACATTGATCTGCCGCAACGGACGACGGATGGGGTCGTTCGACCTGGTAGTGGACGCCAGCGGTTCACGCTCCAAACTGCGGCGGTGCGTGAACAATCCGGGCGAACCGCGATCGCTCGCCTATGGCGCTTTCTGGGCATCGCTTGGCTGGCGCGGCGAGGGTTTCGACGAGCACGCGCTGCTGCAGCGCTACGACAGCGCAAGCGTGATGATCGGCGTGCTGCCAATCGGCCGGCCCGAGCCGGATGCCCAGAAGATGGCGGCATTCTTCTGGAGCCTCAAGCCGGCGGATGCCGAGTACGTCTGGGGGGCAGGTCTCGAGGCATGGAAGGCGAGATTGGTCGGGCTGTGGCCTGAATGCGCGGCCTTCATCGACCAGATCGACAGTTTCGAGCAGCTGTCGCTGGCGCGCTATGGCCATCACACGATGAAGACGCCAGCCGGACGGCTATTGGCTGTCATCGGCGATGCGGCCCATTCAACCAGCCCGCAGCTCGGCCAGGGCGCGAACATGGCGCTGCTCGATGCAGCCGCGCTCAACTACGCACTCATGGGAACGGACCGTGTCGATACTGCACTGGAGGCCTATGTCCGGACGCGGCGATGGCATGTGCGGGTCTTCCAGGCGCTGTCGCTGGTGCTGACGCCGTTTTATCAGTCGGATTCGATTGTGATGCCGTTCGTCCGCGACAGGCTGGTGGCGACGCTGGCAAAAGTCCCGCCGGCGCCGCAGTTTCTTGCTTCCATGGTTACAGGAACGGTGATCAATCCATTCAAGCCGATAGGGCTTGCGGAAGCGCTATGGCCGGATCGCCTTGGCGGATGATTTCCGAAAGGTGCGAACCCTTAGCCTGCAAGAATGCATGGAGGCGTTGCGGATAGTCGGGAGCGACCGCGCCCTTCACGGATGGGCGTATGCGCAACGCCTCGCGCCATACCTGGACATGCGGCTTTCCGTCCAGGATGCCGAAATCGCCGATCCGGTCGAAGACGTCGAAATAGCGGAAAATCGGGCCGTAGACCGCGTCGACCAGTGAAAAGCGCTCGCCGTCGAAGCATGGCCCAGCCGCGCCATTGGCCCGTTCCACTTCCAGGCGATCGAACATTGCCGATAGCGTCTCGCTTTCAGCGAGCAGCGCGGCTTCCGTAGGCGCTGAATAGAAGCGGCCGATGGCATTGAGGATTGCCGAGCCGAACTCGATCCAGGCGCGATGCCGGGCACGGGCATAGGGGTCGGTGGGATGCAGTGGATTGGGCTGGGTTTCCTCGAGGAATTCGAGGATGACCGCCGATTCGAAGATCACCGTTTCCTGGCCGTCATGCTCAACGCGAAGCAGCGGCACCTTGCCGAGCGGTGATATCGCCTTGAACCAGGCAGGCTTGTTGGCGAGATCGACCGTGATGCGTTCGAACGGCACGCCCTTTTCGCGAAGTGAAATCGCCGCGCGCTGCACATAGGGACAAAGATGGTGGCTGACGAGGATGAGCTTACCGGTCATCTCACTCTCCCCAGACATAGTTCAAGGCGCCGTCCTGGACGCGGGTGGAGAGGAACATCAGGCGGGAGCCCTTCGGCGCCGGGCCTTCGAGGCGATCACCGTTCGCCATGTCGAACGAGGCGCCGTGCCACTGGCAGATGAGCTTGCCGTCCTTGCAGTCGAGCGGGCCACCGAAATGCAGGCAGACGTTGGCGGCAGCGCGGATACGCTCGCCGCTGCGGTAGACATGGACCTCGCGGCCGAAGAACGGAGCGATCAGGCTGCCTGTTTCCGGAACGTCGGCGATCCTGCAGATTTCATACTTCATCGGAATTTGCCTCTCACGATTGATGCGACTGCATCTATATAGATGCATTTGCATCGATCGTCAAGCTTGATGCAATTGCATCTATCCCCTATGATGCAATCATGACCGGGATTCCTACACCTCCAGCAATCAAAGCCTGGGCCCGCCTGATGCGGGTTTCGCGCCAGTTGTTGGAACGAGCCGAGGACGCGCTGAAGGACAGTGGCCTGCCGCCGCTTGCGTGGTACGACGTCCTGCATGAGCTTGCCGAGGCGGGCGAGGGCGGATTGCGGCCGTTCCAACTCACCGAGCGCACCCTGTTTGCGCAGTATAACATCTCCCGGCTGCTGGCGCGGCTGGAAGCCGACGGGCTGGTCGAGAAGCTTCCCGTTGCCGATGACGGCCGCGGGCAAACCGTCCGTGTCACCGACAAGGGGCGCGAGACGCGTCGCCGCATGTGGGCTGTCTACGGCCGCTCGATCGCGGAGTTGGTCGGCTCCCGGCTTTCCAATGATGAGCTCGATGCGCTGTCAGCTCTGCTTGGGCGCCTGCGAGTTCCGCCCGCCCTGGAGTGACACGCCTTCATGGCGAAGATGCGCCGATTTGCGAGGTCAGGCACTGCCCCAGAGGAATGCCAATGTCGCCAGAACGCCAAGCCCGACGCGGACCATATGCAGATTGCCCCATTTGACGATCAATGTCCGAGCTTCAGGATTGATGGTGTTCGCGTCCATCGCCTCCAGCAACCTATTTGCCGGCATCATCACCAGCAGCGTCCATGGCCAAGGCAGGATGATCAGCACGGCGCCGGCCAGATAAGCGAAATTGTCTGTCAGCCACCACGCGACGAGGCCTAGAATACAGGCGATGACGGCGATCGAGGCCTGCATGGCGGCGCCGCGCTTGTAGGAAGGCTGCCATTCCTGCAGCAATGCTTTGTCCTCGAGGCGAAGCCGCGCCGGCTGTTCGGCGACGCTGACGTAGATAGCCGCGCCTGCGAACACTGCGGTAACGGTCAAGGCAAGCAATCCGGCGAGCATGATCCGCGTCTCCCGTGATGCCCAGCATGGAGCAAGCTACAGAAATAAAGACTTGCGCCGGGTCGGGCAATACGCCATAAAGCCGAACCGTAACGTACGGTACGCTATCGAGCTCCTATGTGAACTGCGGGCGAGTTCGCCTCCTGAGAGAAAGACCGTGTTGCACGCTGTGACCGACATCGACGCCAGCGAGACGCTGACGGAGCGGCAGAAAGCCGTGCTCGACGCTGCCCTTCGCCTGCTGGTCGAAGAGGGCGATCAGTTGACCATGACCGCCGTGGCGCGGCGGGCGAGCTGCTCTAAGGAGACGCTCTACAAATGGTTCGGCGATCGCGACGGGCTGTTGACGGCAACGGTGCAATGGCAGGCGTCCAAGGTGCGGGTAGTGCCGGTTGATCGCAAGGGGCTCGACCTTGCTTCGCTGACGGCGAGCCTCGAACGCTTCGCTTCGGACTGGCTCAAGGTAATTTCGAGCGACACCTCGATCGCGCTGAACCGGGTGGCGGTCGGCCAGGCTAGTTCGGGGAAAGACGATCTCGGCGCCATCGTGCTGGAGAACGGCCGCTTCGCACTGGCCAGGCGCCTTAAGCCGGTGCTCGAGGCAGGCAAGGAAGCTGGTTTCCTCGAGTTTTCCGATGCTGAGACGGCGTTCCGCACCTTTTTCGGGCTGGTCGCCCGTGACGTGCAGATCCGCCTGCTGCTTGGCGACCGGCTGGAATTGACTGATGCGGCGATCGGCGGCGATGCCGTCCGAGCGACGCAGCAGTTTCTCGCTCTTTACAGGGCAAAAACCGGGCCGCGAGGCCTCTGAATTCAAAACGGGAAGGAAGAAAAATGCGTGTCTATTACGATCGCGATGCCGATCTCAACCTGATCAAGGGCAAGAAGGTCGCCATCATCGGCTATGGCAGCCAGGGCAGGGCGCATGCGCTCAACCTCAAGGATTCCGGCGTCAAGGACATCGCCATCGGCCTCAAGGCCGGCTCGGCGACCGCCAAGAAGGTCGAGGCCGACGGGCTCAAGGTGATGAGCGTGGCCGATGCCGCCAAGTGGGCCGACCTGATGATGATGGCCACGCCCGACGAGCTGCAGGCCGACATCTACAAATCCGAGATCGCGCCGAACATCCGCGATGGCGCAGCGATCGCCTTTGCCCACGGCCTCAACGTTCATTTTGGCCTGATCGAGCCTAAAGCCTCGGTCGACGTCGTGATGATCGCGCCGAAGGGGCCCGGCCATACGGTGCGCGGCGAATACCAGAAGGGCGGCGGCGTGCCGTGCCTGGTCGCGGTCAACCAGGATGCTTCGGGCAATGCGCTCGACCTGGCGCTCTCCTACGCCTGCGGCGTTGGCGGCGGCCGTTCGGGCATTATCGAGACCAATTTCCGCGAGGAGTGCGAGACCGACCTGTTCGGCGAGCAGGTTGTGCTGTGCGGCGGTCTGGTCGAATTGATCCGCGCCGGCTTCGAGACACTGGTGGAAGCCGGCTACGCGCCGGAAATGGCCTATTTCGAGTGCCTGCACGAGGTCAAATTGATCGTCGACCTGATCTACGAAGGCGGCATCGCCAACATGAACTACTCGATCTCGAACACCGCCGAATGGGGCGAATACGTCTCGGGCCCGCGCATCATCACCGCCGAGACCAAGGCCGAGATGAAGCGCGTTCTGAAGGATATCCAGACCGGCAAGTTCACCTCGGAATGGATGCAGGAATACCGCGCCGGCATGTCGCGCTTCAAGGGCATCCGCCGCAACAATGACAGCCACCAGATCGAGGAAGTCGGCGCCAAGCTGCGCGCGATGATGCCGTGGATTTCCAAGAACAAGCTGGTCGACAAGGCCAAGAACTGAAGGAAATCCACATTCGTTTCGTTGCGCGTCCTCAGGCTTCGCCCTGCGGGCGCGCGGGGGATTTCCAAGAACGAGCTGGTCGACAAGGCCAAGAACTATCGCAATTTCATTGCCGATCAAGAAAGGCCGGCGGAGCGATCCGCCGGCCTTTTTCGCATAAAGATTGTGTGGTTCCCACGCTTGTGGACAGGCGCATTATCCTCATCACCGTGGTATGCCTGTGCGGGGCATGGCACAGAAGTGCCAAAGGGGGCTGAGACTTGGAACTCAAATTTCTGTTGGTCGGGTTTGCCTGCGCGGTTGCCGGCATGCTCTCCCTCGTCACGTTCCTGAAGTGGTGGGAGGTGAGGGCGGTCAGCCGCTGGTCTCCGACGCCGGGAAAGATCGTCTCGTCGCGTGTCGAGGCTCGCGAGGTGACCAGTTCGGGATCCGGTTCGGACAGCAGAGGGTCGACCGAGATGCGCAACTTCCCGGCGATCACCTTCGAATACAAGGTGAACGGCAAGAAGTTTCGCAGTTCGCACTACAGCGTGCAGGAGAACCTTGGAAACTTTGCCGTGACGGAAACCCTTGCGAAATTTCCAAACGGGGCTGGCGTAACCGTCTTCTACAACCCGGCCGATCCAGCCAAGGCCGTGATCGAACGCACCATGCCCGAAGGTTCCTTCAAATTCATGGTCCAGCTTTCGGCTGGGCTGGTGGTTGGCGCGCTGGTATTGGTCTTCTCCGTCGGCGGCGCCCTGGAAGCGATCCGGCCGTTTTTGCCCAAGCCGCAGAACCTCGGCGCCGCGGCCCTGCTGCTGTTCATGGGATTGTTTGTCCTGCGCATGGGCTTCGCCCAGAAGTCACTAGCGGAACAGGCGGCGAAATGGCCCATCACGGCAGGACGCATCGACGCCTCGGGCCTGCAGAAATTTGAGACCCGCGACAGGTCCGGAGGCGGCTATCGGCCCTGGCGAACAGTCTTCAAATCCCGCATCGTCTACAGCTATAGCGTCGCCGGCCAGCGCTACGCCGCCGATCGCATCGCTTTCGGCGCAAACGTGACGGCTTCGCTGCCGAGCCTCGTCAGCGGTCAATCACGGCGCTACCTCGAGGGCGACAAGGTCAAGGTCCACTACGATCCCGCCAATCCGGCTGCCGCGGTTCTCGAATGCAGGGTGAGTGGGCTTTGGCTTCTGTGGGTCTGCGCAGTTGGCTTCATAGGTGGAGCCGCGCTGCTTGTGGGGGTGATCTAAGGCTGAAGCTGCCGTCCTCGACGCTGTAGATCCAGAGGAAGGGCACTTGTCTTCAGCACCTGACAAGAACTCCGCTGTCGAAGCCAGGCCATGTCAATCTCACCGTCGCCCCGTCGACCACAATATGGATGACACGGGAGAACGGCTCTTCCGCCGACGGGTCGGATCCGTAGCATTGGCTGGCCGGCGCCACCCAACCCGTGGGTGTCTTGAGAAACATTGCGTGTTCACAGCCGAGAGCAGGGACCGACAGCGCATCGCGGTACAATGTGTAGACAGTCTGGCGTTGAACATCCGCAACGGCGGTGCAGTTCGATCTGTCCCGGGACCATGTGCCGACATAGGGTTCCGTGGCAAAGGCGCTGCCGCACGAAAATGTTGAGATCGAAATGAGCATCAAGAGATTTCGGATCATCGATTCTTTCTTTCGACCATGACATCGGGCCATGCTAAAGCATTGATGCTTAGACTTCACAATGATGCTGCTCCAGGGACTTAAATGATCATCCGCAAGGCAGCAGCTGTTTTTCTGAGCATGCTGAGCCTGTCGCAAACAGCGAACGCAACAGAATGTTCGCTCAGCCATGCGACCTATCGCGAGCCGCGTTCGGGAGCGACGATACAGTTCCGGCCCACAGACAACGAGCCGGCTGCGCTGACGACCGAGGTCTTTACGCTGATCGTGCCCAACACCGACCTTCGTCTGCCGTCGGACATCACCTGGACCAATGGCAAGTACTCGTTTCCTGTGGGTACGATCCGGCACACCTGCACCGACAACGATCGCGAGGCGGGTCTTGAGGACGGCACCGGACTGTGCAGAGTGTGGGACGGGCAGGTCTATGCGTTCAGTGCAGGCGGTGCCGAGCAGCTGAGTTCCCGCGAAACTTCGCCGGCACCGGCAGGGTTGCTGTTGCCTGACTTCGGCGCGATTTTTACCGAATGGTCCGATTTCGCCAAAGCCAATCCCGACGGTTCGGCCTGGGACGCCTTTAGCTTGACGGGTTGCAGCGATGAATAACAAGAGACTGCCGGCCTGCATCTGCACCCTGTCGGTCCTTGTGGCCATGGCCCCGGGGGCTCGTGCCGACCAAAGCACGCCGTCGCGTCCGCCCGTCGACAAATGCAGTTGGGAACGGTTGGCGGACAGGGATGTCGGGCTGGCTGCCTGGGTACAGCGCTGCGATTTCGGTTTTCGCCGGATTCATTTCGAGCTTGGCGGCAATGCTCTTGCCATCAAATACAGCGATGGCGGTTCGGCCGATCCCGTCGTCGAAGTCTTCGATATGCTGCCTGGCGAGGCCGCCGATGCTGCGTTGCGGCGCATTTTTACGCAGAAGACCGAGAAAGCCATCAGCACACGTTGCGTGCTCATGCCTTACACCGAAGGGGCGACGCCCGCGCGCATCCTCCGGTATGTTTTCAGTCCCGATGCCGCCTATCGTGAGGAATTGAAGACCGTCGCCAACCCTGACGAGGTCGGCGAACCGCCTTGCGGCGAATGGGGCGAAGCCCCGGACGGCATTCAGTATTTCGAGGTGCAATCACCCGAACTGCGAAAGCTGCTATTCGTTCGCGTCGGCCAGGATGAGCCGCTGTTTGACGAGCAGACACTGCAAGTCCTGCCACCCGGATAGCGCCGGTAGATATCAGCCGTAATGCCAACTGGGCTTTGGCTGGGTGCCGGTGAACATCACGCCGATGCGGTCCTCGCGGCGCCAGCGGACCACGGCCTTGTAGGCGATGCCGTCGGTCGGAACATAGAGCAGGAACTCATCGGGCACGCGCGCGTCGATCGAGACCTTCAATTCGGCGCCGCCGGCATGCATGTTGCGCAGCGTGCATGTGACCTCGGAATTGGTCATGCCGGTCAGGATCGTTGCGCCCTTCAAGACGCGCTGCCGGCGTTTGTCCCTCTGTTCGTCCTCGGCCATCGCACGCAATCCAGCCATTTTTCGCGTCTCGGGCGTTCTGATCGGGAGGATTATTAGACCTGCCTGATAAAAATAGCGTTATCAGCAGTCGGGACTGGGAGATGTTCGCGGTTCCTGGCTGGAAGAAAAAGGCGCCGCGAAGCACGGCGCCGAACGATGCTTGTTGTCGGCCTGCTTACCTATAGGGCGAGTAGCATTGCTGGCGCGGCCCGTAATAGGGCTGGAAGGTATTGTCCCAGGCGCGGTACGACCGGTAGCGATTGTAACACCATTGGACATGTGCACTGGAAAGCCGCCCTGCGCGATAATAGCGGCGCGGTGGCGGCGCGTCGTAGTAGTTGTAGCTGTTGTACAGGCTGCCAAGGCCGAGCCCCAGGCCCAAGCCAAGAATCGCGGCACCCGCACCATCATCATAGTAGCCGCCGCGGTAATGGCGGCGATGGTGGCGCCAGCGCCAGCTGTCGTCCCAGCCGCCATTATCCCAGTGTCTCGAAAAATGACGGCCGCGGAAATTGTGGGACCGCCATCTCCAATCGTCGCCGCCGTGCCATTGCCGAAAGCCGCGATTGCGCCAACGCCAGATCTGCCTGTCATTGCCGCCTGCCCAATCTTCACGAATTTGCACGATGTCGGCAGCATTGCCCGCCACCGGCAGCAGAGGTTTGGGTATTGGCCCGGCAAGCGAGGGGGACGAGAGGCCGGTGATCAGACCGAGGGCCATCAGCCCGGATCTGACAGAAGATAAAAAGAGCGGTTTCATCGCACTCTCCGAAGATTCAGGCCCCACGCCCAGAATACCCCGGGGAAGGGCCTATTGATGGAACTTTCCATCTGAACGGAAGATGAACAAAAAGGTTCCGTCAGCCATAGCGAGCGCGCGATCAAGCAGAGCCGCCTGATTTCTGCGCCCTTGTTTTCGGGCGCGCTTGCGGGCAAAGGTCAAAGCCATGTCGCTGCGCCTTGCCACTTTCAACGTCGAAAACCTGATGAACAGGTTTGATTATTCCGGATACCGCAATCAGCTCAACGAAGATCGCACGCTGGCGCTTTTCGACATTCAGAGCGAGGCCGAATACAAGATGCTCGAGCAGGCGCGGGCCATCGCGCAGTCCGACGACACGCGGCAGTTGACGGCGCTGGCGATCGCGGCCACCCGCGCCGACATCATCTGCATGCAGGAGGTCGACAATATCGAGGCGCTGAGGGCATTCGAATATGGCTATCTGTTCAAGATGGTGGGGCAAGGCTACCGGCAGAAATACACCACCGCCGGCAATGATTCGCGCGGCATCGACGTCGCCGTGATGATGCGCAACGAGACCGCGCAGGGCCAGCCGATCGAATTCGTGCGCATGACCAGCTACGCCTATGTCACGTTCGAGCAATTCGGGCTGCACACGGCGGAATTGGCAGCACTTGGACATCAGGCCAATGAGCGCATCTTCCGGCGCGACTGCCTGGAAATCGATCTGACCGTGGCTGGCGCGCCGTTGACGCTCTATCTCGTGCATTTCAAGTCGATGGGCTCGCCCCGTAACGGCCTCGACGGCCGCGAGGCGACAATGCCGCTGCGCATCGCCGAGGCGCAGGCGGTGCGCCGGATCATCGAGGAGCGCTTCGGCAAGGACCATGCCGCCGACAAGCGCTGGGCAATCTGCGGCGACATGAACGACTACCGGCAGCGCGTGAAGATCACTGGCGATGTTTTCGACGGCTATCGCTTCGAGGTGATCGACGAGACCCGGTCCTGCATCGACGTGCTCACTGCCGGCGGTTTTTGCGAAAACGCGGTCGAGCGGCGGCCGGAAATGGACCGCTGGACTTTCTATCACACGCGCGGACCGGAAGAGCGGCATCTCTGCCAACTCGACTACATCCTTTTGTCGAGGGCGCTAGCCAGGCAGAACGCCACCGCCGTTCCCGATATCATCCGTAACGGGCAGCCTTGGCGCACCATATTTCCGGCAGGCCAGGAGGTCGAGCGCTTCCCACGCGCCGGGTGGGACCGGCCGAAGGCATCCGACCATTGCCCGGTAGCAATTGCCCTCGACATGGCGTGAGACAGGCGTGAGTTTCGACCTGCCGCGCAACGTCATCCTGCCGGTCGATGCCATCGACGTCAGGCTCGATCCTGGCCCGCATCCATTCGAGCGCGATAATGCCGAGGCGATCGCGGCGAACTGGCGGCGTGAGACCGCATCGAAGCCGGCGCTTTTCGACGGCACTGTGGTGCTGCTTTCCGCACTCAGCTACCGCGACAATCGCCTCGTCGGCCGCTGCCATGCGGTGCGGTATTCGACCTTCATGCTTTGGCGCAGCAATAGACAGGTGCCTGGCGCCGAACATGCCTACGCGCACGCCTTGCTGGTCGCTGGCGACAATGCGCTGGTGGCGATCCGCATGGCGCCGCATACGGTCAATGCCGGGCGCATCTACTTCGCCGCCGGCTCGTTCGAGCCAACCGATTTCCGCGACGGCCTTGTCGACGTCGACTTCAACATGATCCGCGAGGTACGGGAGGAAACCGGCCTCGACCTATCAGGCGCGACACGCGGCAGGCGCCACTACGCCCTGTCGACGGCAAGCGGCACGGTGATCTTTCGCCGCTACCGCGAGACGGCCTCCGCCGACGACCTGGCACAGCGGATCCGCGCTTTCGTCGCGGCCGAGTCAGAGCCTGAAATCGAAGGTCCTGTGATCATCCGCAATGCAGCCGACCTGCCGGACGGATTGATGCCGCATATGAGACCGCTGATCGAATGGCACTTCGCGCAAGGATTCCGACTCTAACGTCGCGACCTGCCTTCAATAGCCTTGCGGTCGCTGCGGGCAGCGACAAAATACAGCAGTACGCCGAGACCCAGGAGTGCCCCCATGGCCGTTCCCATCGTCTGCCCAATTACCTGCTGGAAGTCAGCTGTGACGCGATCGGGATTATCCATTCCATAACGGATCAAATTCCACCAAAGCCCTGCCAATGCGGCTTCGACGATCACCATCGCCAGAGCCAGTCGCCCTCTCTTGCTCATCCATTGTTCCCCCTTAGTCCCCAACAGCATTGTTATCATTGCAGATTGTCCTGCGACAAGGGCAGGTTGCTTATAAAATTGGCAGCGTCGCGAGGCGACATTTGCTGCAACGCTCTATTCATGCCTCAGCGCGTCGATGGGGTTGAGCCGTGCGCCGCGCAGCGCCGGGAAGAAGCCGAACACCATGCCGATCAGCGCGGAAAAGCCGACCGCAAGCAGGATGACCGCCGGGCTTGGCGCAAACGGGATCGTCAGCGTCAGCGAGGCGAGGCCGGCCAATGCCAGGCCGATCAGGATGCCGATGATGCCGCCAAGCAGCGACAGCACCGTCGCCTCGACCAGGAACTGGATGAGGATGTGCTTTTCGTGGGCGCCGATGGCGAGCCTGATGCCGATCTCGCGCGTGCGCTCGGTTACCGACACCAGCATGATATTCATAATGCCGATGCCGCCGACGAGCAGGCTGACGCCGGCGACGGCGCCGAGCATGCCAGTCATGGTGGTGGTGGCGCTGGCCATGGCATCGGCGATCTGGGTCATGTCGCGGATCGAGAAATCATCGTCTCGGTCGGGCGTGATGCGGCGTGTGTCGCGCAAGATGTCCTCGACGCGCTGCTGCAGCACCGTGGTTGGCGTACGGTCGTCGGCGGCGACATAGACCGATTCGATGTCGCGATTGCCGGCAATGCGACGCTGATAGGCGGCGAGCGGCATCAGCACGACATTGTCCTGGTCCTGGCCGAAGCCGGTATAGCCCTTCGGTTCGAGCAAGCCGATGATCTTGCAGGAGGTGCGGTTGACGCGGATGATCTCGCCTTCGGGGTCACCGGCGCCGAAGAACTGCTGGCGCACCGTCTCGCCGATGAGGCAGACGCCGGTGCCCGAGCGGGTTTCCGAATCGCTGAACGGGCGGCCCGAAACCAGCTTCCAGTCGCGAGCATCGAGATAGGCGCTGTCGGTGCCGGTAACGCCCGAGGTCAGGCTTTCGGTGCCGAAAATGACGCGCACCTGCTTTTGCGACGCCGGTGAGATGGCGCGCGCGCCGTCCAGGTGCGCGACAAGCGCTGCAAGATCTCTGTCGCTCAGCGGTCGGACGACCTGATCGAGCCCTCCAGGTCCGCCAGGCCCGGCCGGACGGCCGGAACGAATGACGAGCAGGTTGCTACCAAGCTTGGAAATATCGGACTTGACCTTTTCGGTGGTGCCCGAGCCGATGGTCAGCATGGCGATGACGGCGGCAACGCCGATGACGATGCCGAGCAGCGTCAGGAACGAGCGCAGCACGTTGCGGCGGATGGAGCGGAGCGAGAGGCGGACGGTTTCCCAGATCATGGCTAGGCCATCTCGAGACTGGCTGTATCCGAGGCGACATGGCCATCGAGGAAACGGATCGTGCGCTGGGCATAGCCGGCAACATCTGCTTCGTGCGTGACCATGGCGATGGTCAGGCCGAGCTCGCTGTTCAGCTGCGTCAGGAGCTCCATGATCTCGTGCGTGCGGGCGGTATCGAGATTGCCGGTCGGCTCGTCGGCAACGAGCAGCGTCGGCTTGGTGACGATGGCGCGGGCGATCGCCACGCGCTGCTGCTGGCCGCCGGACAGCTCGGCTGGCGTATGATGCTCGCGGCCAACAAGGCCAACCTCGGCAAGTGCCTGCATGGCAAGGCCGCGACGCTCGCGGGCGCCAACGCCGCGGTAGATCAGCGGCAGTTCGACATTCTCCGCCGCCGTAGTGCGCGGCAAGAGATTATAGCCCTGGAAGACGAAGCCCACATAGAGATTGCGCAGCTGAGCGCGGCGGTTGCGGTCGAGACGGCCGGCATCGATGCCTTCGAAGCAGTAAGTCCCAGCGGTCGGCGTGTCGAGGCAGCCAATGATGTTCATGGCCGTCGATTTGCCGGAACCGGACGGGCCCATGATGGCGACGAATTCGCCGCGTCTGATGGCGAGGTCGACGCCGGCCAGCGCATGCACCCGGGCTTCGCCCTGGCCATAGCTTTTCCACACCTTGTCGAAGCCTATGAGCGTGGTCGCGACCGATGCCACGATCAGCTCCGCTGCTGCGAGGCGGTAATGACTTGTGCGCCTTCCTCCAGGCCGGAGACGATCTCGGTCAGTTCGCCGTCTGTCGAGCCGACCCTGACGTTGACAGGATGCGGCCGCCCATTCTCCAGCAGGTAGAGCGTGCGCGAGCCGTCGGTGGGCTTCGTCGCCGCCTGGTGCTGGCGGTTGCCGCCGGGGCGTCCCATGCGGCCTGTGAACAGGTCGGTGAGGCTCCAGCCGCGCTCCGCCGTCTGGGCCGGCCGGTAGCGGAAGGCGATCGACGGCACGGTGAGCACGTTCCTGGCCTGCTTGGTGACGACCGAGACGGTGGCTGTCATGCCGGGCCGCAACAGAAGTTCGCTGTTGTCGACATCCAGCCTTGCATCGTAAGTGACGACGCCGTCGGTGGTGACTGAGGCATAGTAGATGTCGCGGATTTCGGCGTCGAACGGCCGTTCCGGGAAGGCATCGACGGTGAAGCGCGCATGCTGGCCGGGTTTGACGGCGCCGATATCGGCCTCGTCGACCGCCGCCTTCAACTCCATGTTCTTCAGATCGGCGGCGATGACGAACAGGACCGGCGCCTGCAGCGAAGAGGCGACCGTCTGGCCGGGATCGACCGAGCGCGTCAGTATGATGCCGTCGATCGGAGCGTAGATGGTGCTCTTGGCAAGATCCGTCTGCTGCGCCTTGAGATCGGCACTGGCCATGGCGAGGTTGGCTTTGGCAATATCGAGCGCCGCCTTCGAGCGGTCGCGCGTGGCGGTTGCCGCTTCGAGCGACTGGTCCGTCGCCATGCCGCGCTTGGTGAGTTGTGCCGCGCGCACCAGCGCCTTTTCGTTTTCGGCCAGGGTCACAGTGGCGTCCTCGACGCTCGCCGTCGCTGCCTTGGCGGAGGCCTGGGCGCGCTCGATCTGCACCTCCAACTTTGCGGTGTCGAGCGCAGCCAGCACATCGCCCTTCTTCACCAGCTGGTTCTCGTTGACCGAAACCGACCGGACGACGCCGGAGAGTTCGCTGGAAATATCGACCTGGGTGAGGGGCTGCAGCGTGCCGGTAGCCGAAACCGCGACGGTAAGGTCGGTCATGGCGGCCAGTGTCGTGGTATACTCGATCTTGGCGGGCGAGCCCGCATACCAGGGGTAGCCGACGACACCCGCGGCCACTGCGAGTAGCGCAAGCAGCGCGTAAAACCAACCGCGACGGCGTTTTGTCTTCAGGCCCTGGTGGTCGAGCCCGAGCGCCGTCTCGATGGCGGAAGCGGATTCCGTCTTTGGCAGATTGACAATCTGGTCCACGCCGGCCCCCTATGTTCAGTGATTTCCCATCAGTGCACAAATCAGGCCTTATGGTTCGAAATTCAAATTAAATTTCGCCCATGTTGGGAATGAGGCAGAGGACTTACTGAGATGCGGCCGCGGAATTACTTACTTTACGACGTATTCACCACCAACCGGCTGGCGGGCAATCCGCTGGCCGTGGTGCTCGACTGTAACGGGCTGGACCTTGCTGCGATGCAGGCGGTGGCGCGCGAGTTCAACCTGTCCGAAACCGTCTTCGTGCTGCCGCCTGATAATCCCAAGCATCGGGCCCGCATCCGTATCTTCACACCCGACTATGAAATGCCGTTCGCCGGCCACCCGACCGTCGGCTCGGCGATAGCGCTCGCCGAAATGGCGGGAGAGGCCGCCGGCATCTTCGTGCTCGAGGAGAATATCGGCCCTGTGCGCTGCGCTGTCAGCAAGCACGATGGTTCGACCTTTGCCGAGTTCGACCTGGCGAAACTGCCGGCGCAGCTGGAATTGTCGGCCGCTCCCGAGGCGATCGGCGCGGCCCTTGGCCTTGGGCCGCACGAGATCGGCTTCGAGAACCACCGCGTTTCGTTCTGGTCGGCTGGAGTGCCCTACGTGACCATCCCCGTCGCCAATCTGGAGGCGGCCGCCCGGATCAGGCTGGACAACCAGGCGTGGTCGGAGTTGGCACCACGCAAGAGCGAATGGGCCTTCGCCAGCCCCTATGTGTATTGCCGCGAGACGGTGCACCATGACAGTGCCTTCCATGTCCGCATGATGGTGCCCGGTAATCCGTCCTACGAAGACCCGGCGACCGGCTCAGCGGCGGCCGCGTTCGCCGGCGCGATCATGCATTTCGACGGCCCGACGGACGGCGTTTCACAACTCTGGATCGAGCAGGGGCTGGAGATGGGCCGGCCGTCGCGCATCCGCCTCGAATTGAATGTCGAAGGCGGCGAACTGGCGGCCTCCCGCATCGGCGGCCATGCGGTGAAGGTGGCTGAAGGCAGGCTTTTTGTTTGACGACCTCGGCACTTCGGCGATTTGTCGGGAAATGAATCCCACGGGGCTGGACATGGCGGATGGCGGCGGCTATATGCCCGCCAACGCCGGTTTTACCGGCCGAGTGGGTGCGTAGCTCAGTTGGTAGAGCAGCTGACTCTTAATCAGCGGGTCCACAGTTCAATCCTGTGCGCACCCACCAAAGATTTCAAAAATTTGGTGGAAAAGACCCTGGAATGCGAGACGCGTTGACGCGTCTCGGGCCTGTGGCGATAAGGCGCCGGTTTGATGCTCAGCTGCGAAGCAGCAGTAAATTTTTCTCTTGGCTAGACGTACGGAAAGACAGATGGCAATTTCCGAGCTTGCTGTCTTCTAGTCATTGAGAAGAGAACGCTTGGTACCTGATCACTATGCCATCGTTTATACGGAAGAGACGCGAAGAATCTTCGTGATAATTTCTGAAATTTTCGGTGATTTTGTCCTTACCAAGAGCTGTTCCGGCTCGAATTGCGGCTGCATCGGCTGCATGATGTTCTCGTCGAAAGTGCTGATTGGCGAAGCCGAATTCTCGGTCCTTGAGCTTGATGGATCGAAGGCTCTGGATGAAAATCTGATGGCTTATTCATTCACAGAGGAAGGAGAAACCTTTCTTTTCGGCCTTAGGCACAAGTACAAGGCTTACAAGGGTACGATTAACAAAGAGAAGCTTGACAAGATTTTCAGATTTCCAGATGCCGTTGTCATCATCAAACGTGAGGAGGACGGCACTTTTACCCATTCTTATGTTTCGCCGACCGTGGACGGGCGTGTCATATCACGGGGTTGCCGGGCAACACCGCACTGCCCATGCGTCGGATGCCGGATCGTAGATATGTGGTACACCAAGGCGCCCGGCCATATCACACCTGCGGTGGATATCTCAGAGGGGAGGGCTTCTGCAGAAGGAGAATTGATCCTTCCGGTCTTTGAGGGCGAAGAAATTATTTCGAAGATGCTGACGCGCGACCCGTCCGTTCGCCATGCCTTTTCTCCGAATATCTTCGATTCTCCCCTTGAGCGGATGTTCTACGAGCTCGCCTTTCTAGACCTGCATATATATCCACAGCATCCTGTCGGGAAATATCGCTTGGATTTTGCGATCCCCGACAAGCGCATAGCCATCGAACTCGATGGACATGAATATCATAAGACCAAGTACCAGCGTACCCACGATGCAAAACGAGACCGCTGGTTGTATGGCCAAGGATGGACCGTCTTACGATTTACAGGGACGGAAATTCATCAGAACTTGGACCACTGCCTTGACGAAATATGCACGTTGGTCGGCATCGAGCGTGTGAGTAAGTCCAATAGAGCGCCGTAGAATGTGCAGGCCCGGCCGGCCACAGCTGTGTTATGGGCGGGCTTGTCAAGGCCGGGCTTGAACTTGACCTTCATGGCAATCTAGCGGGTCACTGTGATCTGCGAACCAGGATCCATGCTGCGGTCCCAGAATGCCAGCCGCAACCTCTTGCGGATCAAGCTCATAGGCCGATGTTGAACTGGATCACTTCTCCGAAACACCAGCCTCCGCAAAACTTGCCATCCTGGCATGGCATGCGAGTGCCGAGCGGACGATGTTGACTGCGAGGCAGGCGCCGGAGCCTTCGCCGAGCCTCATACCGAGGTCGAGCAAGGGCGGCAGGCCGAGCGCCTCCAATAGACGACGGTGGCCGGATTCGGCCGAGACATGGGCTGCCAGCGTGTGGGCGAGGCCAGCAGGGTGCAGCGCTGCCAAGGGTGCCGCTGCGGCGGTGCAGACGAAGCCGTCGAGCAATACCGGCACGCCGAGATGACGCGCAGCCAGCGTCGCACCAAGGATCGCCGCGAGCTCGCGGCCGCCGAGGGCTGCCGCTACCTTCAGCGGATCGGCCAGCGCCGGGGCGTGGCGCTTCAGGCCGGCCTCGATGGCGACGATCTTGCGCACGAGGCCGGCATCGTCGACGCCGGTGCCGCGCCCAGTCCATCGTTCGGCGCCGCCGCCGAACAGCGCGGTTGAGATGGCCGCCGCCGGCGTGGTGTTGCCGATGCCCATTTCGCCGAAGCAGACGAGGTCGAGGTCCTTGCTGACCGCGTCGTAGCCGGCCGAGACAGCGGCGAGGAAGGCCTCGTCGTCCATCGACACCTCTTGCGTGATATCGCCGGTCGGATGATCCAGATCAAGCGGGATGACGTCTAGCTCCGCGCCGGCGATGCGGGCAAGCTGGTTGATGGCGGCGCCGCCGCCGGCGAAATTCGCCACCATCTGCACGGTGACCTCCGACGGGAAGGCCGACACGCCTTGCGCGGTGACGCCGTGATTGCCGGCGAAGACGAAGACCTTGACACGGTCGAGCTTTGGCATGTCGCGGCCCTGCCAGCGCGCCAGCCAGGCGACTATTGTCTCCAGCCGGCCAAGGCTGCCTTGCGGCTTGGTCAGCGTGTCCTGGCGGCGGGCGACGGTATTGGCCGCGGCGTCGCTGCCAATGGGCAGGCCGAGGCAGGCGGCGCGCAGTTCATCGAGCGATTTGAAAGGCATGGGGGCAAAATCTCCGAAACAGAGTCAGGAAAGGGAAATGGAAGCGACGAGCAGGATTGCGATCTCGCCCAGCTGCTGAAGGGCGCCGACGGTGTCGCCGGTCTGGCCGCCGATCTGATTGAGGCAAAGCGCGCGGAAGGCGGCGAATAACAGACCGAGCAGGATGATCGCGAAAACGGCAGCGCCGAACCCAAGCGTCAGCAGTGCGACCGCACCGAGTACGGCACCGATGCCAGCTGTTTTAGCCGCGACGGTGCCCGCTTCGGCCGAAAGGCCGTCGCTGCGGGCCGGCTGCAGCAGGTGCATGAAGGCGCCGAGCAGGCCGCGCGAGGCGGCATGCGCGGCAATGAGGGCCCAGAAGACATGAGCCGGGCCGGCGAGTTCTGAGAGCGCGCTCCAGCGGATCAGCAGCGAGATGCCGAGCGCGCAGGCGCCGTAGGCACCGATGCGGCTGTCACGCATGATCTCCAATTTCCTGTCGCGGGTCTTGCCGCCGCCAAAACCATCAGCAACATCCGACAGCGCGTCCTCATGCAGGCAGCCGGTGACAAGCAAGATCGCGGCAAGGGCGAACGCTGCAGCAGGACCTCCGGCTAGGCCCAGTCTCGTGCCGACGGCGTAGGCCAGCGCACCGGCCATAGCGACGGCGAGACCGGCGACCGGTGCAGCCCAGATCGCAGCGGCAAGGCTGCGGCCACGGAAGTCGGCTCGCGGCAGCGGCAGCCGGGTAAAGAAGACGAGGCAAAGCGCGATATCATCGAGAATTTGCTGTTGCGAGGCCTTCATCCGGCCCTCGCAATGGCATGGAAGAACGTGCCGCTGACATTGCCGCGCCGGTAGCCGGAGGCGCCGAGCGGGTTGCCTTGCCCGTCGGCGAGATCGGCCAGCGGCCCGTCATTGCCGGTCGCAACCATCTGCGCGTAGTGGAATTCATGGCCGCGGATCAGCGTGCCTTGGCTGCCGAGCGGACAGCCGGACCGCAGCCGCGCCTCGCGGTAGCCGAGATTCATCTTGCGCTTGGCGAAGCTGGTCGAATGGCCGAGCAGGCCAAGCATCCGATGCGTCTCGCCCGATGCATCCTCGAGCGCCGCGCCGAGCACCATGAAGCCGCCGCACTCGCCATGCACCGGCCGCGTGGCGGCGAACCTCGCCATGCCCGCCCTGAAATTCGCAGCGGCGGCGAGGCGGCCGGCGTGGAGCTCGGGATAGCCGCCGGGCAGCCAGCAGACATCGCAATTGTCGCCGGGCGCTTCATCGGCGAGCGGCGAGAATGGGACGATCTCGGCGCCGGCCTTGCGCCAATGCGCGGCAACGTGCGGATAGAGGAAGGTAAAGGCGGCGTCCTCGGCGAGTGCAATGCGCTGGCCGGGGGGCGGCAGCGCGTCGCCGAAATTGCCCGGCGCGGGCGTGAATGGCGCCGCCAGAGCCATGATGGCGTCGAGGTCGAGCGAGTGCTCGACCATATCGGCCAGCCGGTCGAGATGCGCCATCAGATTCTCATATTCGCCGGCCTGAACGAGGCCGAGATGACGTTCGGGCAGGTTGAGCGAGGGATCGCGCAGGATAGCGCCGACGACAGGCAAGCCGAGCGCTTCGATGGCATCGCCGCACAGTCGGCGGTGGCGTTCACTGCCCAATCGGTTGAGCACGACACCGGCCATGCGCACATCGGGGTCATAAGTAGCAAAGCCCTTGGCAACGGCCGCCGCCGTGGTCGACTGGCCGGAAACGTCGAGCACCAGCAGCACCGGCAGGCCATAAAGTCGGGCAAGGTCGGCGGCCGAGCCGGTGCGGCCCGGAGCAGCCGGAATTCCATCGAACAGGCCCATGGCGCTTTCGAGGAAGATAAAATCGGCATCTTCGGTCGCTTCGCCGGCCAGTGCGTTAAGCAGGGCGGGCGGCATTGCCCAGCTGTCGAGGTTGATGCCGGACAAGCCTGTGGCGGCGGTGTGGAAGCCGGGATCGATATAGTCCGGGCCGGACTTGGCGCCGCGCACCTTCAGGCCGCGCCGGGCGAGCGCGCGCAGAATGCCGATGGTGACGCTGGTCTTGCCCGAGCCCGAGCGCGGCGCGCCGATGATGATGGCGCGGGTCATGGCTCGCCCGCCAGTGCCGCACGCATAGCGACAATACCGCCGACGACGATCAGCGCCGGCGAGGTCAGACCGGCGGCTGCTGCCTCTTCCGCAATGGTGGCGAGCGTGGCGACGACGATCCGTTCCTGCGGTGTCGTCGCAGCGACAATCACCGCGGTGGGCGTCGAAGGCGCCAGCCCGCCCTCGAGCAGCGAGGCGGCGATCAGTGGCAGATTGGCCATGCCCATATAGATGACCACCGGCTGGCCGGTACGGGCGATGGCCGCCCAGTCGAGGTCGTCATCGGTGCCGGCGGCGTGACCGGTCGCCAGGATCAGCGCCTTGTTGATGCCGCGCATGGTGCCGGGAATGCCGGTGGCGGCCAGCGCGCTGAGGCCGGACGTCAGGCCAGGCAGGATGCGGAACGGGATGGTTTTCCCGGCCAGCGCAAGCGCCTCTTCGCCGCCACGCCCGAAAATATAGGGGTCGCCGCCCTTCAGCCTGACGACGCGCCGGCCCGCGCGCGCCAGCCGAACCAGCAGAGCGGTAATGTCGTCCTGCTTCATCGATGGTTTGCCACCGCGCTTGCCGGCATAGAACAGTTCCGCGCCCTCGGCGACGGCGACGACCGCGGGCGAGACCAGCGCGTCATAAACCAGCGCGTCGCACTGTCCGAGGGCGGCCAGCACTTCCAGCGTCAGGCAGCCGGGATCGCCAGGGCCGGCACCGGCCAGCCAGACATGACCGGGCTCCAGCTGGCGCGGCTTGAAGTCCAGCCGGGTGAGCGCCTGCTCGACCGTAGTGTTTCTATTGCTGCCGCTCACAACCCGCCCCGTCCGCGAAAGCGCCGCTGGTAGTGCGCGTCATACAGTGAACTTTCGCCAAAGCCTTCCGCCGCCAGCGAGCGGCCGACGAAGATGATTGCCGTGCGCTCCATCGGATCGGCGGCCAATTGCGCCTCGATGGTGGCCAGCGTGGCGGTCAGCACGCGCTCGTCCGGCCAGGAGGCACGGAAGACGACCGCGACCGGGCAGTCGGCGCCGTAATGCGGCGTCAGCTCGGCGACGACGCGGTCGATGGCGTGGATGGCAAGGTGGATGGCCAGCGTGGCGCCGGTGCGGCCGAAGCCGGCCAGCGTTTCGCCGGGCGGCATTTTCGAGGCGCGGCCGGAGATGCGGGTCAGCACCAGGCTTTGCGCGACTTCTGGAATGGTCAGCTCGCGGCGCAGCGCTGCCGCCGCAGCGGCGAAGGACGGCACGCCCGGCGTCAGCGTATAAGGGATACCATGCTTCTCCAGCCGGCGGATCTGCTCGGCAACTGCGCTCCAGACAGACAAATCACCGGAATGCAGGCGGGCGACATCATGGCCGGCCGCGTGGGCGGCCACATATTCGGCCTCGATCTCGTCGAGTGACATCGGCGCGGTGTCGATCAACCTCGTTCCGGGCGCGCAGTGCTGCAACAGCTCCGGCGCCACGATCGATCCGGCATAGAGGCAGACGGGACAACTGCCGAGCAGGCGGCTGCCGCGCAAGGTGATGAGATCGGCAGCACCCGGGCCGGCACCGATGAAGTGAACGGTCATGCCGCATCTCCGCTGATGGCGATGGCGCAGGTGACAGCACCGAGCACCGTGCGCGGTCCGAGCAGCTTTGCGCCTTTGCCGGCGGCGGCAAGCGCCGAGGCTTCGGAAACAGACGGCGTGCTGGCATGCTCCTGTGATAGGTCGGAGTGGCTGGTCGTAGATGCAGCTTTGAGTTCGTCCTGCTCGACAACGATCACCGGGAGGCGGAGTTCACGTCCGGCGGCGAAGATTGCCGCTTCATCCTGCTTGAGAGACGCGGTCGCGAGGGCTGAAAGCGCGGGCAGGGCAAGCCCGTGCGCCTCCAGCGCGGTTTCTACCGCAGCAAGCACGTCGCGTGCGCTGACACCTTTGCGGCTGCCGATGCCCGCGACCATCATGGCTTGGCCCAACTCCATTGCGTGACCGGCATAGCCGGCCGCCAGGCCTGCATCGAACCAACCGGCGAAGCACGGGATATAGCGATCCGGGTAAGCTCGCCTCCGAGCGCAGCGTGACGGGAAAGCAGCAGTACCTCCATCTCCAGGGTCACTGCGTTGGCGACTAGGCGGCCGCCGGCAGGTAAGGCATCGATGGCTGTTTCCAGCACGCCGGCATCGCTGCCGCCGCCGCCGATGAAGATCGCTGCCGGCGTTTCCAGCCCGGCAAGAGCTTGCGGTGCCGAATCTTCAACGACGGCGAGACCGGGAACGCCGCAGGCCGCGGCGTTGCGTCGGATGCGGGCGGCGCGGGACGGATCGGCCTCAACGGCGATGGCACGCATGGAAGGATGGGCCAGCATCCATTCGATGCCGATGGAGCCCGATCCGGCGCCGATGTCCCACAGCAGTTCGCCGCGCCTTGGCGCGAGAGCGGACAGGGTGACGGCGCGCACTTCACGCTTGGTGATCTGGCCGTCATGCTCGAACAAAAGATCGGCACGTCCCGCTGTCAGCGGCAGGATGGGTGCTTGCGGAGTCGATTCAACTTCGATCGCGAGCACGTTGAGCGGATTGATCTTTGCGAGGTCGAAGGTGCCGGCGCTCGCCGAGCGCAGCCTTTCGTTCGGCCCACCCAGCGCCTCCAGCACCGTCAGCCGCGACGCGCCGAAGCCGAGCTCGGTCAGGAGACGGGCAATCGCTTCCGGTGCATCGCGGTCCGAAGTCAGCGCGAGAATGCGGGTGCAATCATGCAGCAACGGCCGGATCAGGTCGAGCGAGCGGCCATGCAGCGAGACGGTCTCGACGTCCTGCAGCGCCCAGCCCAGGCGTGAGGCGGCCAGCGAAAAGGCCGAGGGCGCGGGGATCACCCGCATATCCTCTGCCGCGACCTTGCGGGCGAGGATGACGCCGACACCGTGGTAGAAGGGATCGCCGGAGGCCAGCACGCAGACGCGTCTGCCGGAGAGCGCCAGCACGTCGCGCATCTCGGCATCGAAAGGCGTCGGCCAGGCGCGCGCTTCACCTTTGACCAGTGATGCGACAAGGGCGAGGTGGCGCTTGCCGCCGAAGACGAACTCGGCCTCAGCGATCAACCGCTTGGCCTCGTCGCCGAGACCCGCTACACCGTCCTCGCCGATGCCGACGATCGTGAGCCACTTTGAGGTGAGCTTGGCGCCGCGCGGAGCTTCAGCAGGCATGATGACCCACCGCATTCTGATCCTCGGCGGAACCACCGAAGCACGGCAACTGGCCGGCAAGCTTGCCGCGCGCGCGGATATTTCGGTCATGCTGTCGCTGGCCGGTCGCACCGAAAACCCGGCCGCGCAGGGGGTGCCGGTGCGGGTCGGCGGCTTCGGCGGTGCCGGCGGGCTGGCGTTTTATCTCCACCAGAACAAGATCGACCTGCTGATTGACGCCACGCATCCCTATGCGGCGCAAATCTCCGCCAATGCTGCGGACGCTGCGGGCATGACCGGCGTGCCTATCGTTGCGCTCAGGCGTCCCGAATGGGAGGCGGTCGAAGGTGATCGCTGGATGTTGGTCGACACCGTTGCCAGCGCGGTGACGGCTTTGGGATCGGTGCCGCGCCGTGTGTTCCTGGCGCTCGGGCGGCAGGAGGTCGCTGCCTTCGAGGCAGCTCCCCGGCATCATTATCTCATTCGCAGTGTCGACCCGGTCGAGCCCAGGCTCGCTGTGCCCGACGCGGCCTATCTCTTGGCGCGCGGGCCGTTTCATGAGGTCGATGAGCGCGCGCTGCTTCAAGAGCACCGCATCGATGTCGTCGTTTCCAAAAACAGCGGCGGCGAGGCGACCTACGGCAAGATCGCGGCGGCGCGGGCCCTCGGCGTCGAGGTGGTCATGATCCGCAGGCCGGCGTTGCCGGACGTTACGTCGGCCGAAACCATCGAATCGCTTGCCGCTATGGTCGATCATTTTCTGGTCGGTCATGTTCTTAGGCCAGCTGCCGAACGCGGCGTGTAGACCAGCGCGGCCTTGTCACGCCGCTTGATGATCCTGGTTTCCGGCGAGCCGATGATGATGCAGGTCGCCATGTCGGCCTTCGCGGCATCGGCGTCGGCCAGCAGAAAAACCTCGATGCGCTCGTCGGGACGGCCGGCGGCACGGCCGAAGATCACCGGCGTGGTGCCGGGCAGGATCGCCGTCAGGCACTCGAAGGCGCGGCCAAGCTGCCAGGGGCGTGCCTTGCTGATCGGATTGTAGAGCGCGATCACGAAGCCGGCGCCCGCCGCGGCAAGTAGGCGCAGCTCGATCAAATCCCACGGCTTCAGATTGTCGGACAACGAGATGGCGCAGAAATCATGGCCGAGCGGCGCGCCGATGCGGGCGGCGACAGCGAGCATGGCGGTGATGCCGGGCACGATAGCGATATCGACCGTGCGCCATTCGGGTGGGCCCGCCTCGATCGCCTCGCAGACGGCCGCCGCCATGGCGAAGACGCCGGGATCGCCGCCCGACACGACGGCGACATCGTGGCCTTCCGCAGCCTTCAGCAGCGCGTCCCTGGCGCGTGCGAGTTCCTCGCGATTATCGGAAGCGACGCGGGTCTGGTCGGGGCGCAGATCGAGCCGGTCGAGATAAGGCTTGTAACCATAGAAGAATTTTGCCTCGGCAACGGCGCGGCTTGCCTCCGGCGTCACCTGGTCGGCGTTGCCGGGCCCGAGGCCGATGACGGTGAGGCGGCCGCTCATGCTTCGGCTCTCAATGCGCTAGGCCGGCCCGACCAGCCGGCCACCAGCACGATGGCGAAATAGGGCGCCTGGTCGTCCTTTTTGTCGGCCAGCCGCATCGAGACGCCGCCCGGCATGGTGCCGCGCTCGACATAGATGGCCCGCGCCAGCTTGTCGGTTGCCTCCAGCGCGCGCCTGATCTTGGGCAGGTTGCGGCCGACCTTCATGATCACCGCAGCGTCGGTATCGGCGAGGCGACGCGTCAGCTCGAATTCGCTCATCGTGCCCGGCAGCACCGTCAGCACGTCGTCGCCCTGGACGATCGGCAGGCCGGTCGCCGACCAGCAGCCGGACATGGCGGTGACGCCCGGGATGACTTCGGTCGGAAAACGGTGCGCCAGCCGGACATGAAGATGCATGTAGGAGCCGTAGAAAAGCGGATCGCCTTCCGAAAGCACCGCGACCATCCTGCCGGCGCTGAGGTGCGCGGCGACCTTTTCGGCCGATTGCTCATAGAAATCGGTGATCTGCGAGCGGTAATCGCTGTGATCCTTGTCGATCTCGGTCGTCACCGGATAGAGCAGCGGCAGTTCAATCAAATCGGGGCGAAAATGCGCGCCGACGATGGCGCGCGCATTGCTGTTGTTGCCGCGCTTGGCGAAATGCGCAACGACATCGGCCTCGGCCAGCGCACGCACCGCCTTCAGCGTCAGCAGGTCGGGGTCGCCGGGACCGGTGCCGACGCCGACCAGTCGACCTTTTGCGATCACGTTCATAGGCCCGGCCTCGCCAATGCATTGAGGGCGGCGGCGGTCATGGCGCTGCCGCCCAGCCGGCCGCGCACGACGGCGTAAGGCACGCCATAGGAATTTTCGGCCAGCGCATCCTTCGATTCGGCGGCACCGACAAACCCGACCGGCATGCCGATAATCGCCGCCGGCTTCGGCGCGCCGTCGCGCAGCTTTTCCAGCAGATAAAACAGCGCGGTTGGCGCATTGCCGATGGCGACGACCGAACCGGCCATGCGCTCGCCCCACAGATCGATGGCGGCGGCCGAGCGGGTGTTGCCGATCTTTTTCGCGATGTCGGCGGTCCGCGGATCGCGCAGCGTGCAGATCACCTCGTTGCCGGCCGGCAGCCGGGCGCGCGTGACGCCGTGCGAGACCATCTGCGCGTCGCAGAAGATCGGCGCACCGGCGCCCAGCGCCGTGCGCGCAGCGGCGACGAAATCGCTCGAGAAAACGAAATGTCGCGCTGCCTCGACCTGGCCGCAGGCGTGGATCATGCGGATAGCGATTTCGGCCTCGGCTTCGGAAAAGCGCGACAGGTCGGCCTCGGCGCGGATAATGGCGAAGGAGCGCTCGTAGATCGCCGTGCCATCATGGATGTAGTCGTAGGCGTTCTGGGCGGGCATGCTCATTCCTGTCGATAGATTTCGGTGATGCCGGGCGCGCCGAGCCTTGCCAGGCAGGCGACAGCAGTTTCGCCGGAATGTCGTGCGCTGCGGATCGCCGCTGCAATGCGGCCGATGCTGTGCGCGGCGTCGTAGCCCGGCCTGTATCCGGCGGGCAATGCCTTTGCCGTCCCGTCCACGACAAGTCCGGCTCCGTTTTCGCCACCGACCAGGGTCAGCGCCGCCGGACCGGGATGGGCGCAGCCCTTGGCGCAGCCGGAGATGTGCAGCGTTAAGGAGGAATCGAGGATGTCGCGGTTTTCTGTAGCGATGATCTCGGCGATGTCGCGGGTGGCGATGCGGCCGGAGGCGCAGGCGGGTGCGCCGGGGCAGGTGGCGATCCTGGTGCGCGGATCGGCTGCGTCGGTGACAAAGCCGAGGGTAGCGGCGGTGTTTTGAAGGGGCTGGTTGGCGGCTGCCGGCTGACCGAGGAGAAGCAGGCCCCGCCTCGGGGCCAGGCGGATTTCGACTGTGCCAAGAGTGAGGGCACTCTGCGCGAGGCCGGTGAGTTTATCTGCGGGCATGCTGCCGTAGGGCAGGCCGATGCCGAGAGCGTGGCCGTTACTCAGGTTGAAGATACCAATGGGCGGGCGATGGCGCTCTACGGCGCCCCCCTCTGTCCTGCCGGACATCTGCCCCTCTAGGGGGGAGATTGCACCTTGGTCTCCGCCTTCGCTAATCGCCGAAGTCGCGCCGAATACCGAGGCAGCAGAAGGACGGCCGTCGGCGGAACTGCCGATCTCCCCCCTAGAGGGGCAGATGTCCGGCAGGACAGAGGGGGGCGCGAAGGAATGCCAGCTTGCGAGTGATCTACGCTGCCGTTCCGTCAAATCCCTTGCATGAGCTTCGCGGCCTTTTTCGGCGACCATCCTGAGAATCGCGACGGCGATATCACGGGCAGCATCTTTCTCGATCATGGCGAGAGGCCTGACATTCTGCCCGTCGCCAGCAACAGCTATCCGCCAGCGGACGCCCGCGTCGGTTCTGATCGCAGCCAGTCGTACATCGGCCACTACCGCATCCATCGTCAGTTGCCCGCCGCCATCGACAACGACCGAAACCTTCGGACCGAGCCTTGCCGTTAGACCAGCCTCTTCAATCGCCACCCTGATCCGCTCTGTCAGCGGTCGCGGATCGGCGATCTCCTGCGGATCGATGCCCGCTAGCGGGCCAGTCTCGACCGGCACGCCTGTGCGCACGGCGATGCCGAGCGCGTCGACCTCCATTGCCAGCAGCCGCGCGCTTGCCGGCGTCAGGCCGCGGATCTGCAGGCTGCCGCGGGCGGTCACTTCCATGATGCCGTTGCCATGGCGCAAGGCGGATTCGCAGAGTCCGATCAACGATTTCGGCAACAGTCCTCCAGCGACCGGATTGAGCCGCACCAGCAGCCCGTCGCCGGTCTGCATCGGCGCGGACAAGGCAGGGCAGGCGTCACGGCGCGAGAAAGCGTTCATGCCGCCACTCCCAGAGCTTGCGCTTCGGCAATCAGTGCGGCGAGATCGTCATCGATGGAATTGCGCAGCGGATGCCAGAGCCCGCGCCGCCGTGCCGAGAGAAAACGCTCGGCGATGACTTTTGCGGCTGAAGGGTTTTCGCGCAGGATGAAGGCGCGGACCACGGGGTCGCCGAGATAGGCGTCGTGCACGGCCTCGATAAGCGTGCCCGATATGGCATGGGTAGTCTCGGCAAAGCCGACAAGCCGGTCGACCGTCTCGGCGAATTCCGAGGCGCCGCGCGGGCCATGACGCATCTGGCCGGCGATGAAGCGCGGATTGACCGCGCGGGCGCGAACTACCCGGGATACGGCCTCACTGATCGAGCGCGGCTTGGGCTTTTGCGGGTCCGTGGTGTCGAGCACGATCACGTCGGCGTTCTTGCCGAGCGCGGCAAGCGCTGCCGAAAAGCCGCCGATGAAGGCGACGTCGGCCGAGCCTTCGAGGATGTCGCGGCCGGGGTCGTCGCCGGTATGAACCAGAAGGTCGGCCTCGGCGAGGCGATCCTCGAAAGCGCCGGGCGCCGAAATGCCTTTGCCCTCGCAGCCGCCATAGGCGTGCGAGGTGGCGGCGAGATAGGTGCGGCCGATCTCTTCGCGCGCGGCCCAGTCGCCGCTCGACAACAAGTCCTCGACGCCCGCGCCGTAACTGCCCGGCGAGGTGCCGAAAATGCGCGGGCTGATCTTGCCGTCGATGCGGGTCCTAGCGGCGAGCGGGTTTTCCGAATCGTCCTCGTCGCGGGTCGCCACCGCGTTGGCCGCGGCGTCGATCAGCGCGATCTGGGTCGGGAACATGTCGCGGAACAAGCCCGATATGCGCCAGGTGACATCGATGCGCGGACGGCCGAGTGTTGCCGGCGGCAGCACATCTATGCCGGTGATGCGGCCGGTGGCTGAATCCCATTGCGGCCGGCAGCCCATCAGCGCCAGGCCTTGCGCGATCTCCTCGCCGCCGGTGCGCAGTGAGGCCGACCCCCACAGGTCGATGACCAGCGAGCGCGGCCAGTCGCCATGCGATTGCATGTAGCTGCGGACCACTTCTTCCGCTGCCACCTTGCCCAGATCATGGGCGGTCGGCGTCGGCATGGTGCGTGGGTCGGCGGTGAAAAGATTGCGGCCGGTCGGCAGAACATCGCGCCGACCCCGTGCCGGCGCACCGGCCGGACCGGCAGCGACGTGGCGGCCGTCGAGGGCGGCAAGCAGCGCGGTTTTTTCAGCTGCCGCGCTTTCCCGCCGCAACGGATCAGCCTCGCCTTCCGGCGAGCGGCCGTAAATGTGCAGGCCGTCCTTGATGGCGAAATCCTTGAGATCGCAGAGCCAGGCGTCGATGCGGCGCAAAGCCTCGTCGGCTGCGTCGGTCCTGGCGACACCAGCCTCTGAGGCGAGGCCGGTCTTTTCCGCCGTTTCGACTATCAGCTTCGCCAGGCGGTCGCGGCGGCGGCGGTCGAGCCCGTCGGCCTGGGCATATTCGTCGACCAGTCGTTCAAGCCTGTGCTGGTTTTCGTCCAGCCCGGCGCCGGTCAGCGGCGGCGGCAGATGGCCAAGCGTGACGGCGGCAACGCGCCGCTTGGCTTGCGCTGCCTCGCCTGGATTGGAGACGATGAAGGGGTAGACGACGGGCAGGGCGCCGGTGACGATTTCGGGAAAGCAGTTTTCGCTGAGCGCAACGGTCTTGCCGGGCAGCCATTCCAGCGTGCCGTGGGCGCCGACATGGACAATTGCATGGATGCCGAGCGACTGGCGCAGCCAGAGGCCAAAGGCGACCAGCGCATGGCGCGGCGGCAATGTCGGGTCGTGATAGTCGGCGCGGCGGTCGACTGAGCGCCCGCGATCGGGGGCGAGCGCCACGGTGATGTTGCCGAACGTGGCCGTGCGGAAGCGGAATTTGGCGACAGCAGGCGCTTGAACACCCCCCTCTGTCCTGCCGGACATCTCCCCCGCAAGGGGGGAGATTGCGCTCTCATTGCCGGTTTCGCCAATCACTGAGGTTGCAGAACGGGTGCCGTCGGCGAAACGGCCAATCTCCCCCCTTGAGGGGGAGATGTCCGGCAGGACAGAGGGGGGCGCCTCGCGCGAACCTGTCTCATCTTCCGCCTTACCCCATGCCGCCTCCACGGCAGCGAGTGCCGCAGTCGGTAACTCTGCAGAAAGAGCGAGATAATCGTCCAGTCTCAGCCCACCATTCCCCCGTTCCAGCAAATCCAACAACTCCCTTGGCGTTTGCGGAATCCTTTCAACGGCGTAGCCCTGTTCGCTCAGATCGTGCAGCATTGCCAGCACGCTGGACGGCACGTCGAGGCCGACGGCGTAGCCGGTGCGACCGGGGGCGCTCGGATAGTCGGGGATCAGGATGGCGAGCTTGCGTTCCGCGCGCGGCGTCCGCCGCAGGCGCACGAATGCCTCGATACGGTTCGCCACTTGCGCGACGCGGTCGGGCTCTGGCCGGTTGGCGAAGGCGCGGAAGGCCAATGCGGGATCGGTTTCGCTTTCGCCCTTGAAGGAAATGGCGCCGGCCAGGATGCGGCCGTCGAGCTCGGGCAGGACGACATGCATGGCAAGGTCGGCGGGCGCCAGGCCGCGCTGATTGGTTTGCCAGATGTCGCGGCGGGTGGTTGCGACGATGACCTGGAACACCGGCACGCCGGCGCGGTCGAACAGGGTTTCAACGCCCGGCTCGGCCCCAGAGGCGAAAGCTGTGGCGGTGATGATGGCGGCAGGCTTCAGCGTTGCAAGCGCGGTTTCAACAAAGGCGAGTGAGGCCGGGTCCTTGAGGCTGGAGACGAAGATAGGCACGGGAGCCATGCCGCGCGCGCTCAGCGCTTCGAAAAGCGCGTCGATGGGCGCGACGTCGGCCGCGAGCAGCATCGAACGGTAGAAGAGGATTGGCACGACGTCCCCCTCCCTCTCGAGGGGAGGGTGGCCCGAAGGGCCGGGTGGGGTCATTGCGGCAGTGCTCGACGCCTCTTTGAGTTGGCGCGCTTCGGAGAGGACCCCATCCCCGGCCTGCGGCCGGACCCTCCCCTCGAGGGGGAGGGGGACGCCGCGTTCTACGACCCCCAGTCCCGGCTCGTAAAATCCAGCCTTTGGCACGCTAACGGGTTCGGCTACCGCCGCACCAGATCCAGCGAGACTTGCCAGCCTCTGCACCAGCGCCGTCATATTTGCCGGCCCGCCCTCGCGAAAATAGCCAAGCAGGGCGTCCAACTCCTCGCGCGGCAGCGTCGAGCCTTCGATCAGTCGCAAATCCTCGTCGTGGCTCTCGCCCGGTAGGAGCGCCAGCTTGATACCGCGATTTCGCGCGATAACGGCGAGCTGGTCGCAGCCATAGCGCCACCACTCGTAGCCGCCGAGAATGCGGACCAGAATGACCTTGGCGTGGCGGGCGACGCTCTCGGTCCAGAGGTCGACGGACATCGGATGGCGCAGGTCGCGCAAGGCGGCGAGCCGCATCGAGGGCAGGCGGTCCGCATCCGCCTTCCACGCCGCCGCCAGCCCGGCCAGGTCGCTGTCGGTGAAGGACAGGGCCACGACATCCGCAGGCGTTTGCCTGAGATCGACAGGCTCGGCGAGATCGTCGAGCGAGGCGGATGTGGTGGTGAGGATGTGCATCGCGGCTTGTACCTGGGGTCAGCCGGCGAGGATACGCTCTATCGCCGGGCGGTTCAGCCCTTTCAGACCGATGACGACAAGGCGCGAGCGGCGATCGTCTTCAGCGGTCCAGGCCCGGTCGTAATAATGGTTGACGCGCGGGCCGACGGCCTGCAGCAGGAGCCGCATCGGCTTGCCGCCAACCTCGACGAAGCCCTTGACGCGCAACACGTTTTCTTCCTCCGCCGCCGTGGCGACGCGTTGTGCGAGCTCGTCCGGGTTAGACACGGACGCGATGTCGATGACGAACGAGTCAAAATCGTCATGTTCGTGGTCGAGCTCGTCGTCGTGATGGGTTTTGCGGTTCTCTATGTCGTCCTCGACGGCGAGGCCGAGGCCGAGCAGCACCGACGGATCGACCTTGCCTTGCGAAGTCGGCACGATCTTCACCGCCCGCGCAACATGCTTGCCGATGACGGCATTGGCACGGGCCGAGCCGGCTGCGTCCATCAGGTCGCTCTTCGAGAGGATGATCAGGTCGGCGCAAGCGAGCTGGTCCTCGAATACTTCCTCGACCGGATCGTCGTGTTCGAGCGTCTCGTCCTGCGCGCGCTGCGCCTGCAGGGCGTCCATGTCGTTGGCGACGCGCCCATCAGCCAGCGCCGGTCCGTCGACGACGGCGATAACGCCATCGACGGTCACCCGGCTCTTGACCGACGGCCACTGGAAGGCCTGGACCAGCGGCTTGGGCAGGGCCAGCCCGGACGTCTCGATCAGGATATGGTCGACCCTCGGCATCAGCGACAGGATCTGGTCGAGTGCCGGGACGAAATCGTCGGCGACAGTGCAGCAGATGCAGCCATTGGCCAGCTCGACAATGTTTTCCTCGGGGCAGGTGTCGATGCCGCAGCCCTTCAGGATCTCGCCGTCGATGCCGATGTCGCCGAACTCGTTGACGATGATGGCCAGCCGCTTGCCTTTGGCGTTTTCGAGCAAATGGCGGATCAATGTCGTCTTGCCGGCGCCGAGAAATCCGGTAACGACGGTGCAGGGGACGCGCGAAAGGGGGGCAGCGGTCATATCAAGTCCTTCAAAAGGTCGAGGGGAGGGATGCGGGCAACCAGACCGCGCTTCAGGCAATCGGGACGGCCGCGCCACGGAATGAGCCCATCCGTCGAGGTGGCGAACAGCTTTGCGCCGGTCACGAGATCGGCGCCGCTGGTCGCGGTCAGGTCGCCGAAGACGTAACTCCAGCAGCCGTCGCGCAGCATGGCGGCGCTGAGCCGGCGCTTGCAATTGCCGAGGCATTCGACGGTGCGGATTTTGATGTTTTCGCCGGAAGCGGCGCGGCGCGTGTCCTCGGCGAGCAGTTCGCCGGCGCGGGGATGAGCGTCCGAACCGGTCTCGTCACGGCAGGAAGAGCAGACGATGACGGTAACGCCGGCCGGGGAATCGTCAGGGCCGGACAATAAATCCGCTGTCTCAGCCGAAAAACTGCTGTCGCGTTCCAAATCAGGCTCCTTGCCCGGAAAACCCGCCAGGCGATCGGATTCTTATGTCCTAGACGGCAGGTCTCCTGGCTCGCGGGTCATCGCCTTGGTGCCGCCTTCCCGGGAATATCCCAGTGGTTTTCGGCTTTGGCTCGTCGCTTACAGTTGCGGGGACAGCCGCGGATTTGAAATCGAGATTTCGCACCGCATTCCCTCTTGGCCCCTGCCGTTGCGGGCAGGGGACCGTCTGAAACGGATTTAGGCTTGTGGAGGCAGTCGTGTCAACGCACGTCTATGACGCGGCGATATCTGCGAGCGGCCGGCCAAGGTCGCCGGCAGCCGTCACCGCGATGCGCTCAAGCCCGAGCCAGCCCTGCATCTGCTTCAATTCCTCGAAGAGTTCGGCAGCGGTTTGTGGCGGGGCGCCGGGCTCCGCATAGGCGGCATGGACGCGCAATACGCCGGCCGGACGGTCGGCCCTGAGGTCGACGCGCCCGACGATGCTGTCGCCGAGCAGGAACGGCAGCACATAATAGCCATACCGGCGCTTTTCGGCCGGCGTGTAGATCTCGATGCGGTAGTGGAAGTCGAACAATCGCTCGGTGCGCGACCGCTCGAAGACCACGGGATCGAACGGCGCAAGCAAGGCGCGCGCCTCGATCCTGCGCGGCAAACGGACGTTCTTATGGAGATAGGCTGTTTTGCTCCAGCCGTCGACGCTCACCGGCAACAGCTCGCCAGCCTCGACCAGCTCCTCGATGCGGCCCTTAATATCGGCGGGCGAGAGGCGGAAATAGTCGCGCAGGTCGCCTGCCGTGGCGACGCCATGGGCGCGGGCGGAGATGCGCAGCAATTCGCGGTGGGCGTCCTCGGGGCAGGGAACCGGTAGAGCGAGTATCGCGGGCGGCAGTACGCGCTCCGGCAGATCGTAGAACCGTTCGAAGCCGCGGCGATGCGCGGTGGTGATGCGGCCGGCCCAGAACAGCCATTCGAAGGCGTGCTTGGCATGGCTCCAGCCCCACCAGCCGCCCGAACCCTTCTGGCCTTCGAAAGCCGACGCCGCGATCGGGCCTCGTTCGGCGACCTCGCGATAGATGTCTTCGATATAGGCGGCGTGCTCGCGGCCCCATTTGGCCAGTCCGCTGTACATTTCCTCGCCGCGCTCGGCCCGCTGCATGCGCCAGCGCATCAGCGGATAGGTCTCGACCGGCAGGAAGGAGGCTTCGTGCGCCCAATATTCAAAGACCATGCGCTTGCGCGTTATGGCGGCGTCGTCGAGCAGCGCCAGCTTGTAGGGGCCAAGCCGCGAATAGAGCGGCATGTAGTGGGCGCGCACCACGGCGCTGACGGAATCGATCTGCAGCAGGCCGGTACGGGCAAGCACGCGGGCCAGATGTCGGCGGTCGGGTGTACCGGCGGGTCGGGGGTCATTGAATCCCTGTGCCGCCAGCGCGATGCGGCGGGCCATGCGAAGTGAGATTTTTTCCTTCATCAATGCGGGTATCCTGATGATGCCGGACAGAGAAGAGAATCTGTGATTCCGCGCCATGCTAGCAGGGTTTTGGCGGTATCCATGTCAGGAGAGAAAAGTGGAGTGAAAAGTGAAAGAAATCAAACAGGAGCGGATCTGACCAGTTTTCCCGGATATGCCGCCCAGTACCGCGATTTGAACAAGGTTTGACTTGCTTCGCCGAAAGCGCTGCGCTAACCCTCGCCGCGTTGCAGCATAGAGCCCCCTTAAAACGGTTCAGTGGTTAAACTGTCACGCTTCCGCAAGTGGGTCCGGTGCTGTAATCAGAGTGGATTGGCCGCCAACGGAAACTGCAGCATGAACGCACTTTTAGGTTCGTACCTGCCCATCGTCCTGTTCATCGGCGTGGCGCTGGTGGTCGGGCTGGCGCTGCTTGCCGCACCCTTCCTGGTGGCCTACCGCAACCCCGATCCGGAAAAGCTTTCGGCCTATGAATGCGGCTTCAACTCGTTCGACGATGCGCGCATGAAGTTCGACATCCGCTTCTACTTGGTGTCGATCCTGTTCATCATCTTCGATCTGGAGGTAGCCTTCCTGTTTCCTTGGGCGGTGTCGTTCAGCCAGATCGGCATGCTCGGTTTTTGGTCGATGATGGTGTTTTTGGCGGTGCTGACCATCGGCTTTGCCTATGAATGGAAAAAAGGAGCGCTGGAATGGGATTGAACGACAGTTCCGGCACGCTCGTCGCGCCGAAGCCCAAGGGCCTCATCGACCCCAACACCGGCAGGCCGGTGGGGGAGGATGATCCGTTCTTCCTGGAGATCAACAACGAGCTCGCCGACAAGGGCTTTCTCGTCACCTCGACCGAGGCGCTGATCACCTGGGCGCGCAGCGGCTCGCTGATGTTCATGACCTTCGGTCTCGCCTGCTGCGCGGTCGAGATGATCCATACCTCGATGCCGCGCTATGACTCCGAGAGGTTCGGTGTCGCGCCGCGCGCGTCTCCGCGTCAGTCCGACATCATGATCGTTGCCGGCACGCTGACCAACAAGATGGCGCCGGCGCTGCGCAAGGTCTACGATCAGATGCCGGAGCCGCGCTACGTCATCTCGATGGGCTCCTGCGCCAATGGCGGCGGCTATTATCATTATTCCTATTCGGTGGTGCGCGGCTGCGACCGCATCGTGCCGGTCGACATCTACGTGCCCGGCTGCCCGCCGAGCGCCGAAGCGCTGCTCTACGGCATCCTTCTCCTGCAGAAGAAGATCCGCCGCACCGGCACGATCGAACGGTGAGCGGCATGACCCAGGCGTTGAATGACCTCTCGACCTATCTGGGCGAGAAGCTGACCGGCCGGATCGGCGAGGCGGTGTTTGCCTATGGCGAACTCACCATCTCGGTCGAACCGCGCGACCTGATCGAGGCAGTGACCTTCCTGCGCGACGACCCGAAATGCCAGTTCATCTCGATCATCGATGTCTGCGGCGCCGATTATCCGTCGCGGGCAAAGCGCTTCGACGTCGTCTATCATTTGCTGTCGCCGAGGCAGAATATCCGCATCCGCATCAAGGTCCAGGCCGACGAAGAGACGCTGGTGCCGTCGATCACCGGCATATATCCCGGCGCCGACTGGTTCGAGCGCGAAACCTACGATCTCTATGGCGTGCTGTTTTCGGGTCATCCCGATCTGCGGCGGATTCTGACCGACTACGGCTTCGAAGGCCATCCGCTGCGCAAGGACTTTCCGCTGACCGGCTTCGTCGAGGTGCGCTACGACGACGAGGCCAAGCGCGTCATCTACGAGCCGGTGGAGCTCAAGCAGGAATTCCGCAATTTCGATTTTCTGTCCCCATGGGAAGGCACGGATTATGTTCTGCCGGGGGACGAGAAGGCGAAACAGTGAGTAGTGAGTAGTGAGTAGGAATTGGAAAAAAGGATCGAATCTTATCGCGACCTGAAGGTGTGGCAATCGGCGATGGTGCTTGCTGAAGATTGTTACCGCATCAGTAAAGGGTTTCCGAAGGAGGAGATCTACGGCATGACCTCGCAGATGCGCCGATCGGCGGTTTCGATCGCAGCCAACGTCGCGGAGGGATACGGTCGAGAAAACAGAGGTTCGTTCGTTCAATTTTTGCGCATGGCGCAAGGTTCGTTGAAGGAACTGGAAACGCACATTTTGCTGGCATGCCGGGTTGGGCTGCTACGAAAAGACGATGAGATTGAACTGCTACTGCGATGCGAAGAGATTGGAAAAATGACGAGATCTCTTATCCGGACGGTGCAGGCCAAGCAGGCGGAATGAAGCAGGCATTGAGGTTGATGATCACTACTCACTACTCACTACTGACTCTTCGCCAGAGGCGCCTCCATGGCTGAAACCTCCGTTCGCAACTTCAATATCAACTTTGGCCCGCAACACCCTGCAGCGCATGGTGTTTTGCGGTTGGTTCTTGAACTCGACGGCGAAGTCGTCGATCGCGTCGACCCGCATATCGGACTTTTGCACCGCGGCACGGAAAAGCTGATCGAGCACAAGACTTATCTGCAGGCGGTGCCTTATCTCGACCGGCTCGATTATTGCGCGCCGATGAACCAGGAACATGCCTTCGCGCTCGCAGCCGAGCGGCTGCTCGGCATCGAGGTGCCGAAGCGCGGGCAGCTTATTCGAGTTCTCTACTCTGAGATCGGCCGCATCATGTCGCACATCCTCAATGTGACGACGCAGGCGATGGATGTCGGTGCACTGACGCCGCCGCTATGGGGCTTCGTCGAGCGCGAAAAGCTGATGGTGTTCTATGAGCGTGCCAGCGGCTCGCGCATGCATGCGGCCTATTTCCGGCCGGGCGGTGTGCATCAAGACCTGCCGCAGAAGCTGATCGAGGACATCGGCAAGTGGATCGACCCGTTCCTGAAGTCGATCGACGACCTCGACGCGCTTTTGACCGGCAACCGTATTTTCAAGCAGCGCAATGTCGACATTGCCACTGTCTCCCTGGCGGACGCCTGGGCCTGGGGGTTTTCCGGCGTCATGGTGCGCGGCTCGGGTGCGCCGTGGGACCTGCGCAAATCGCAACCCTACGAATGCTATGCCGAGCTGGATTTCGACATTCCGGTCGGCAAGAACGGCGACTGTTTCGACCGTTATCTGGTGCGCATGGAAGAGATGCGGCAGTCGGCGAAAATCATGCGCCAGTGCGTCGACCTGTTGCTCGGCAAGGAGGGCGGCGGGCCGGTGTCGAACCTCGACGGCAAGGTGGTGCCGCCGAAGCGCGCGGCGATGAAGCGCTCGATGGAAGCGCTGATCCATCACTTCAAGCTCTACACCGAAGGCTACCGCGTTCCAGCCGGCGAGGTCTATGCCGCGGTCGAGGCGCCGAAGGGCGAGTTCGGCGTCTATCTCGTCTCCGACGGCACCAACAAGCCCTACCGCTGCAAGCTGCGCGCGCCGGGCTTTGCGCATCTGCAAGCCATGGACTTTTTGTGCCGCGGCCACATGCTGGCCGACGTCACCGCGGTTCTCGGCTCCCTCGACATCGTGTTTGGTGAGGTCGATCGCTAAATGTCAGTCCGCCGTCTCGCAGAAGCCAGCCTCCAGCCAGCCGCCTTTGCCTTCAACCGGGCGAATGCGGCAGCGGCGAAGCAGTGGATCAAGAAATATCCGAAGGGGCGAGAGCAATCCGCGATCATCCCCTTGCTCATGCTGGCGCAGGAGCAGGAAGGCTGGGTGACCAAGGCGGCGATCGAGGCGATCTCCGACATGCTCGGCATGCCCTATATCAGAGGGCTGGAAGTCGCCACCTTCTATACGCAATACCAGCTCAATCCGGTCGGCAGCCGCGCCCATATCCAGGTCTGCGGCACCACACCCTGCATGCTGCGCGGCTCGGAAGCGCTGATGGATGTGTGCCGCTCGAAGATCCATCACGACCAGTTCCACACCAACGACAAAGGCACGCTGTCGTGGGAGGAGGTCGAGTGCCTCGGCGCCTGCGTCAACGCGCCGATGGTGATGATATTCAAGGACACCTATGAGGATTTGACGCCGGAGCGGCTTGCCGAGATCATCGACCTTTATGACGCCGGCAAGGGCGCTACGGTGGAACCGGGACCGCAAAACGGCCGCGTCACTTCCGAGCCGGCCAGTGGCCTGACGACCCTTAAGAGTGAAAAGGCGATCCTCAAGGCGACCCGCGACCGGGAAACCAGGGCCGCGACCAAGGCCGCCAAGGAAGCGGCGCCGGCGGCTTACGCCGCAGCGCCGGTTCCGCCTGCTGCCGCGCCTGCACCGGCGCCAGTTGCGCCCTCGAATGCCAGCAAGCCGAAGACCGATGCGGTCGAGACCAGCCCGGCGCTGAAATCGCCGTCGGCGACAAAAGTCGCGCCAACGGCGGAGAAGGCGGCGAGCGTTGCAGCGCCTCTGCATTCGGCCGCCAATGCCAACAAGGCCGAGCCGCAGGTCGAGGACGTCTCGAAACAGCGCAAAGGCTCCAAGAACAAGGCCGAGCCGGCGTCTGCTTTCAAAGCGCCGGAGGCCAAGGTTAAACCAGCGAAGGCTGCCGCCGAAGCGGCCAAGCCGTCGCCCGGAAACAAGAGCCGGCCGACCGGCAAGAAGCCGGTCTGAGGAACGAGCAATGCTTCAGGACAGAGACCGCATCTTCAACAACATCTACGGCCGCTTCGACAAGTCGCTGGCCGGCGCCATGGCGCGCGGCGCCTGGGACAACACGCCCGGCATCATCGCCAAGGGGCGCGAGTGGATCGTCAACGAGATGAAGGCATCGGGCCTGCGCGGCCGCGGCGGCGCCGGCTTCCCGACCGGGCTCAAATGGTCGTTCATGCCCAAGCAGAGCGACGGCCGGCCGAGTTATCTCGTCGTCAATGCCGACGAGTCCGAACCCGGCACCTGCAAGGACCGCGATATATTGCGCCACGATCCGCATACGCTGGTCGAGGGCTGCCTGATCGCCGGCTTCGCCATGGGCGCGGTCGCCGCCTACATCTACGTGCGCGGCGAGTTCATCCGCGAGCGCGAGGCGCTGCAACTCGCCATCGACGAGGCCTATGCGGCCAAGCTGATCGGCAAGAACAATACCTCCGGCTACGATTTCGACATCTACATGCACCATGGCGCCGGCGCCTATATCTGTGGCGAGGAAACGGCGCTGCTCGAAAGCCTCGAAGGCAAGAAAGGCCAGCCGCGGCTGAAGCCGCCGTTTCCGGCCAATGTCGGCCTCTATGGCTGCCCGACGACGGTCAACAACGTCGAGTCCATCGCCGTGGCGCCAACCATTCTGCGCCGCGGTGCGGCCTGGTTCTCGTCCTTCGGCCGGCCCAACAATGCCGGCACCAAGCTGTTCTGCATCTCCGGCCACGTCAACAATCCGTGCACCGTCGAAGAGGCGATGTCGATCCCGTTCCGCGAACTGATCGAGACGCATTGCGGCGGCATCCGCGGCGGCTGGGACAATCTGCTGGCGGTCATTCCGGGCGGCGCCTCGGTGCCGTTGGTGCCGGCCGAGCAGATCATCGACGCGCCGATGGATTTCGATGCGCTGCGCGACCTGAAATCGGGCCTCGGCACCGCGGCTGTCATCGTCATGGACAAATCGACCGATATCGTGAAAGCGATCGCGCGGCTGTCCTACTTCTACAAGCATGAGAGCTGCGGCCAGTGCACGCCCTGCCGTGAGGGCACGGGCTGGATGTGGCGGGTGATGGAACGGCTGGTGCGCGGCGAGGCGCAGAAGCGCGAGATCGACATGCTGCTCGACGTGACCAAGCAGGTCGAGGGCCACACGATCTGCGCTCTGGGCGATGCGGCGGCATGGCCGATCCAGGGCCTGATGCGGCATTTCCGCGGCGAGGTGGAGCGGCGCATCGACGAGTTCTCGCGCAACGCACACCGCGCCGAACCGGTGCTGGCGGCGGCGGAATAGAAGAATTCAAAAAATGCGGGCGAATGCCCGAAACGAGGAAACGAGCGCGGGGCAGACGGAAACGACCAGGAGACCACCTATGTCGCTGTTTTCGATACCCGACGATTTGACGCCCGATGGGGACCCGTTCTTGAAGATGAACCAGGACCTGACCAGGACAATGCCGAAGGAGATGGCCAGCGCCGTCAATCTCCTGGCGCATCCTGTCGCCGGCGCGGCGGCGATGACGGCACTCGGCATCGGGCTTGCCAACCACGCCTTTGGCGTCTGGATGGGCGTGCTTTCAGGCGTGGCCGAGACCTCGCAGCGGCTTTGGCAGCCGGTCACCGAGGATTTCGAGGCCCGGACCGAACGCGTTTCCGCGACCGGCAAAAGCTCCTCGACCAAGGCGCGCGCAGCCACCAAAACCCTGATTGCCGAGGCGCAGTCCTTCGCTAATGACGTGACCGACATTGCAACAAGCACTGCGGCGCGGAGCGTGGCGAATGCCAGCACCGTTGCAGCGGATGCGTCGGCCGGGCTGATGCCGGAAGATTTCAAGCAGCCCAAGCCGATGGACCGGCCAGCCGTGCCCGCCGACCTCAAGGCAATATCGGGCATCGGGCCGAAACTGGAAAAGGTGCTGAACGGCCTTGGCATCTGGACATACGCCCAGATTGCCGCGTGGACGCCGCAAGAGATCGCCTGGGTCGAAGATTACCTGTCGTTGAAGGGCCGTATCGGCCGTGACGGCTGGATCGGTCAGGCGGCCGCATTGGCCGGGGCCAAAAATTGAATTCAATACCGTGCGCGGTGTCGGCTGCGCCCGGAAGGAAAGATTGCGGAACGTCCGCAGGGGTTTGAGGCGAAATGGCAAAGCTCAAGGTCGACGGGAAAGAGATCACTGTACCCGACCACTACACGCTGCTGCAGGCGGCCGAGGACGCCGGTGCGGAAGTGCCGCGCTTCTGCTTCCACGAGCGGCTGTCGATCGCCGGCAATTGCCGCATGTGCCTGATCGAGGTGAAGGGCGGCCCGCCCAAGCCGCAGGCGTCCTGCGCCATGGGCGTGCGCGACCTGCGCCCCGGTCCGAACGGCGAGCCGCCGGAAATCTTCACCAACACGCCGATGGTCAAGAAGGCCCGCGAAGGCGTGATGGAATTCCTGCTGATCAACCATCCGCTGGACTGCCCGATCTGCGATCAGGGCGGCGAGTGCGACCTGCAGGACCAGGCGATGGCGTTCGGCGTCGATTCCTCACGCTACCACGAGAACAAGCGGGCGGTCGAAGACAAGTATATCGGGCCGCTGGTCAAGACGATCATGAACCGCTGCATCCATTGCACGCGCTGCGTCCGCTTCACCACCGAGATTGCGGGCATATCCGAGCTCGGCCTGATCGGCCGCGGCGAGGATGCCGAGATCACCACCTATCTCGAAAGCGCAATGACTTCGGAACTGCAGGGCAATGTCATCGACCTTTGCCCGGTCGGTGCGCTGACCTCCAAACCCTACGCCTTCCAGGCACGGCCTTGGGAACTGACCAAGACCGAGTCCATCGACGTGATGGACGCCGTCGGCTCGGCGATCCGCGTCGATAGCCGGGGCCGCGAAGTGATGCGCATCCTGCCGCGTACCAACGAGGCGGTGAACGAGGAGTGGATTTCCGACAAGACCCGCTTTATCTGGGACGGCCTGCGCACGCAGCGCCTCGACCGGCCCTATGTGCTCAAGGACGGCAGACTGGCCCCGGCAAGCTGGGCGGAGGCTTTTGCCGCGATCAAGGAAGCGGTGTCGAATGCCGCACCCGAAAAGATCGGCGCCATTGCCGGCGATCTCGCAGCCGTCGAGGAGATCTACGCGCTGAAGCTTCTGATGGCTTCGCTCGGCTCGAGGAACACCGACTGCCGCCAGGACGGTGCCGCACTCGATCCGTCGCTCGGCCGGGCCAGCTATGTCTTCAACCCGACCATCGAAGGCATCGAACAGGCCGATGCGGTGCTGATCATCGGCGCCAATCCGCGCTTCGAGGCATCCCTGCTCAACGCCCGCATCCGCAAGCGCTGGCGGGCCGGCAATCTGCCGGTCGGCGTCATCGGCGATGTCGGCGATACGCGCTATGATTACGAGCAGCTCGGCGCCGGACCGGAATCGCTGAAGGATCTGGCCGACGGCAACGGCAAGTTCTTCCATCTGCTAAAGAAGGCGACGCATCCGCTGATCATCGTCGGCCAGGGTGCGCTGGCGCGTCCGGACGGCGCGGCCGTGCTCGGCCAGGCGGCGAAGCTCGCCGTCGCAGTCAACGCCGCTAGGGCCGATTGGAACGGCTTTGCCCTGCTGCACACCGCCGCGGCACGCGTCGGCGGCCTCGATGTCGGCTTCGTACCGGGCGAGGGCGGCAGGAATGTCGCCGGCATGCTGGGCGAGACCGACGTGCTGTTCCTGCTCGGCGCCGACGAAATCGACATGGCCAAGACCGGCGGCGCTTTCGTCGTCTATATCGGCACGCATGGCGACGAGGGCGCGCATCGCGCCAACGTCATCCTGCCGGGCGCCGCCTATACCGAGAAGTCGGGCACCTTCGTCAACACCGAAGGCCGCGTGCAGCAGACCAACCGTGCCGGCTTCGCGCCCGGCGAAGCGCGCGAGGACTGGGCGATCCTTCGGGCACTGTCGGATGTGCTCGGCAAGAAGCTGCCGTTCGATTCGCTGCAGCAACTGCGCGCAAAGCTCTATGCGCAATACCCGCATCTTGCCCGCGTCGACCATGTCGCGGCCGGCGACCCGGCCGACATCGCCAGGGTTGCCAAGCTCGGCGGTCGGCTGAACAAGGGCACCTTCACCTCGCCGGTCAAGGATTTCTACCTGACCAATCCGATCGCGCGGGCTTCCGCGGTGATGGCCGAATGCTCGGCTTTGGCGAAAAACGGCTTCAGGCAGGCGGCGGAGTAGACATGGACACTTTCTTCTCCTTCTACGTGCTGCCGGCGCTGCTGATCCTTTTGAAGTCGGTCGTGCTGATCGTCGTTCTGTTGATCTTCGTCGCCTATGTGCTTTATGCCGACCGCAAGATCTGGGCGGCGGTGCAATTGCGCCGCGGCCCGAACGTCGTCGGCCCGTGGGGCACACTGCAGGCCTTCGCCGATCTGCTGAAATTCGTGTTCAAGGAGCCGGTGATCCCGTCCGGCGCCAACAAGGGCGTTTTCCTGCTGGCGCCCTTGGTCTCGGCGGTGCTGGCGATCTCGGCCTGGGCGGTGATCCCGGTCAATGAGGGCTGGGCGATCGCCAACGTCAATGTCGGCATCCTCTATGTCTTCGCCATCTCCTCGCTCGAGGTCTATGGCGTGATCATGGGCGGCTGGGCGTCCAATTCGAAATACCCGTTCCTTGGCGCGCTGCGCTCGGCGGCGCAGATGGTGTCCTACGAAGTCTCCATCGGTTTCGTCATCGTCACCGTGCTGCTTTGCGTCGGCTCGCTCAACCTGTCCGACATCGTCTTGTCGCAGCAGGACGGGCTGGGCACGCGGCTCGGCCTGCCCAACACCTTCCTCGACTGGCATTGGCTGTCGCTGTTCCCGATGTTCATCGTCTTCTTCATCTCGGCGTTGGCCGAGACCAACCGGCCGCCCTTCGACCTTGTGGAAGCCGAATCGGAACTCGTCGCCGGCCACATGGTCGAATATTCGTCGACGCCGTTCCTGCTGTTCTTCCTCGGCGAATATGTCGCCGTGGTCCTGATGTGCGCGCTGGCCACCATCCTGTTCCTCGGCGGCTGGCTGCCGCCCTTCAACTTCGCGCCGTTCACCTGGGTGCCGGGGCTGATCTGGTTCGTGCTCAAGGTCTGCCTGGTGTTCTTCATGTTCTCGATGGTGAAGGCGTTCGTGCCGCGCTATCGCTACGACCAGCTGATGCGGCTCGGCTGGAAGGTCTTCCTACCGATCTCGCTGTTCATGGTGGTCGCCACCGCCGCTTTCCTAAAGATCACGGGGTTTGCCTGATGTCTGCATTATCCCAGGCCGCCAAGTCACTGCTTTTGCAGGATTTCGTCAGCGCTTTCTTCCTGTCGATGCGCCAGTTCTTCGCGCCGAAGGAGACGATCAACTATCCGCATGAGAAGGGACCGGTCAGCCCGCGCTTCCGCGGCGAGCATGCGCTGCGCCGTTATCCGAACGGCGAGGAACGCTGCATCGCCTGCAAATTGTGCGAGGCGATCTGCCCGGCGCAGGCCATCACCATCGAAGCCGGCCCACGCCGCAATGACGGCACGCGGCGCACCGTGCGCTACGACATCGATATGGTGAAATGCATCTATTGCGGCTTCTGCCAGGAAGCCTGCCCGGTCGACGCCATCGTCGAGGGGCCGAATTTCGAGTTCGCGACGGAGACGCGCGAGGAACTTTATTACGACAAGGACAGGCTTCTGGCCAATGGCGACCGCTGGGAGCGTGAGCTGGCGCGCAACATCTCGCTGGATGCGCCTTACCGCTGATATTTGATGCATGAACGGGGCGAGGGCCTCGTTCAGAGGATGATCCCGAAAAGTTGCATACTTTTCGGACAAGATCATCCTCCGGAATGAAAGAGTGTCGCATGTTTTCTTTTCGATCGGGTCTTTCAACCCGATCGGAACATGCGATAGGAACACGCAACTTGCCGACCGGAGGCGGTGGCAAAAAACAGGACGAACGTCCTGTTTGGACAGGAAACCCGGGGGAACCCATGCTGAGTGGACTAGAGGCGGCCTTTTTCTACCTCTTCGCCTTTGTCGCGGTGGCATCGGCGTTCATGGTCATTTCGGCGCGCAATCCCGTGCATTCTGTGCTGTTTCTGATCCTGACCTTCTTCAACGCCGCCGGCCTGTTCATGCTGACCGGCGCCGAGTTCCTGGCGATGATCCTGCTCGTCGTCTATGTCGGCGCCGTGCTGGTGCTGTTCCTGTTCGTCGTCATGATGCTCGACGTTGACTTCGCCGAAATGAAGGAAGGCGCCCTGCAATATGCACCGATCGGCGCGCTGGTCGGGCTGATCCTGGCGGCGGAGCTGATCGTGGTGCTCGGCGGCTATACATTCGCGCCGAAACTGGCGGCGATGGTCGCCAAGCCCATTCCGGACCTGGCCGCGCGCTCGAACACGGCAGCGCTCGGCGACATCCTCTATACGGATTACCTCTATTACTTCCAGATCGCCGGCCTGGTGCTGCTGGTCGCCATGATCGGCGCCATCGTGCTGACGCTGCGCCATAAGCCGGGCGTCAAGCGGCAGTCGATCGCCGCCCAGGTCGGCCGCACGGCGGCAACCGGAGTGGAAATCCGCAAGGTCAAGACGGGCGAAGGAGTCTGAAATGGTCGTCGGCATCGCGCACTACCTGACCGTATCGGCGATCCTGTTCACGCTCGGCGTGTTCGGCATCTTCCTGAACCGCAGGAACGTCATCGTCATCCTGATGTCGATCGAGCTGATCCTGCTTGCGGTCAACATCAATTTCGTCGCCTTTTCGGCGGCGCTCGGCGATTTGGTCGGCCAGGTGTTCGCACTGTTCGTGCTGACGGTCGCGGCGGCCGAAGCGGCGATCGGCCTTGCCATTCTCGTCGTCTTCTTCCGCAACCGCGGCTCGATCGCGGTCGAAGACGTGAACATGATGAAGGGTTGACGGAACCACCATGTATCAGGCCATCGTCTTCCTTCCGCTGCTCGGCTTCCTGATCGTCGGCCTGTTCGGCACTTCGCTGGGGGCCAAGGCTTCCGAATACATCACCTCCGGCTTCCTGGTGATCGCGGCAGTGCTGTCGTGGGTTGCCTTCTTCTCGGTCGGCTTCGGCGGCGGCGAGGTGTTCACCGTGCCGGTACTGCGCTGGATCCAGTCAGGCGGCCTCGAAGCGTCGTGGGCGCTGCGGATCGATACGCTGACCGTGGTGATGCTGGTCGTCGTCAATACGGTGTCGGCGCTGGTCCATATCTACTCGATCGGCTACATGCATCACGACCCGGACCGGCCGCGCTTCTTCGCCTATCTGTCGCTGTTCACCTTCGCCATGCTGATGCTGGTGACGGCCGACAACCTCGTGCAGATGTTCTTCGGCTGGGAAGGCGTCGGCCTTGCCTCCTATCTGCTGATCGGCTTCTGGTACAAGAAGCCGTCGGCCAATGCAGCTGCGATCAAGGCCTTCGTCGTCAACCGCGTCGGCGATTTCGGCTTTGCGCTCGGCATATTCGGCGTGTTCGTGCTGTTCGGCTCGGTCAATCTCGGCACCATCTTCGCCAATGCGGCGACGTTCATTCCGGCGGAAGGCGCGCCGCAAGGCGCGGCCGTACTGACCTTCCTCGGCTATGCGCTTGATAAGCAGGCCGCGATGACGGTTGTCTGCCTGCTCCTGTTCATGGGCGCCATGGGCAAGTCGGCGCAGGTGCCGCTGCACACCTGGCTCCCGGATGCCATGGAGGGCCCGACGCCGGTCTCGGCACTGATCCATGCCGCCACCATGGTGACGGCAGGCGTGTTCATGCTGGCGCGGCTGTCGCCGCTATTCGAGCTGTCGCATTCGGCACTGACGGTGGTCACCTTCATCGGCGCCTTCACCGCCTTCTTCGCGGCGACAGTCGGTCTTGTCCAGAACGACATCAAGCGCGTCATCGCCTATTCGACCTGTTCGCAGCTCGGCTACATGTTCGTGGCGCTCGGCGTCGGCGCCTATGGCGCGGCGATTTTCCATCTGTTCACCCACGCCTTCTTCAAGGCGCTGCTGTTCCTCGGCTCGGGCTCGGTCATCCACGCCGTCTCCGACGAGCAGGACATGCGCAAAATGGGTGGCCTAAGGACGCTGATCCCGACGACTTACTGGATGATGGTGATCGGCACGCTGGCGCTGACCGGTGTCGGCATTCCGGTAACGATCATCGGCACGGCCGGCTTCTTTTCCAAGGACGCCATCATCGAAGCGGCCTTCGCCGGCCACAATGCGGTCGCCGCATTTGCCTTCATATTGCTGGTCATTGCTGCCTGCTTCACCTCCTTCTACTCCTGGCGGCTGATCTTCATGACCTTCCACGGCGAGCCGCGGGCCAGCCACGAGGTCATGCACCATGTCCATGAATCGCCGCCGGTCATGCTGGTGCCGCTGTTCATCCTGGCGGCTGGCGCGCTGCTCGCCGGTGTGATCTTCCACGGCGCCTTCATCGGCGAGGGCTATGCCGAATTCTGGAAGGCGTCGCTGTTCACGCTGCCGGACAACCAGATCCTGCACGAAATCCACGAAGTGCCGTTATGGGTCGAGTTGTCGCCGTTCATCGCCATGCTGATCGGCTTTGCGATAGCCTGGCAGTTCTATGTTCGCGCGCCGGAAATGCCTCGGAGCGTCGCTGCCAACCATCGCCTGCTCTACGCCTTCCTGCTCAACAAATGGTATTTCGACGAGCTCTACGACTTCCTGTTCGTGCGGCCGGCAAAGCGCCTCGGCCACTTCCTGTGGAAGACCGGCGACGGCACCGTCATCGACGGACTCGGGCCGGACGGCATTTCGGCGCGCGTCGTCGACGTCACCAACCGGGTCGTCAAGCTGCAGACCGGCTATCTCTACCACTATGCCTTCGCCATGCTGATCGGCGTTGCCGCACTCGTCACCTGGATGATGCTCTGATGACCGCCTGGCCGATCCTATCGCTGGTCACCTTCCTGCCGCTGGTTGGTGTGCTGCTCATCCTTTTCGTGCGTGATGACAGCGAGAACGCGCGCCGCAACATCCGCGCCATCGCGCTTTTCACGACTGCGTTCACGTTTGTGATTTCGCTGTTTATCTGGACCGGCTTCGACAATTCGCAACCTGGCTTCCAGTTCGTCGAGAAGTTTGCCTGGCTGGATTCCGGCATCTCCTACCATATGGGCGTAGACGGCATCTCCATGCTGTTCGTCATCCTGACCACCTTCCTAATGCCGCTCTGCATTCTCGCCTCGTGGGAATCGATCGAGAAGCGCGTCAAAGCCTATATGATCGCCTTCCTGCTGCTCGAGACGCTGATGATCGGCGTGTTCTGTGCGCTCGACATCGTCTTGTTCTACGTCTTCTTCGAAGCCGGCCTTATCCCGATGTTCATCATCATCGGCGTGTGGGGCGGCAAGCGGCGCGTCTATGCCTCGTTCAAGTTCTTCCTCTACACCCTGGCCGGCTCGGTGCTGATGCTGCTCGCCATCATGGCGATGTTCTTCCAGTCCGGCACCACCGATATCCCGACGCTTCTGACGCATAATTTCCCGGCCAATATGCAGACCTGGCTATGGCTTGCCTTCTTCGCGTCCTTTGCGGTGAAGATGCCGATGTGGCCGGTGCATACCTGGCTGCCGGACGCGCATGTCGAAGCACCGACGGCCGGCTCGGTGATCCTGGCCGCCATCCTGCTCAAGATGGGCGGGTACGGCTTCCTGCGTTTTTCGCTGCCGATGTTTCCGATCGCATCCGAAATGTTCGCGCCGCTGATCTTCACGCTTTCCGTCGTCGCCATCATCTACACCTCGCTGGTGGCGCTGATGCAGGAGGACATGAAGAAGCTGATCGCCTATTCGTCGGTCGCTCACATGGGCTTCGTTACCATGGGCATCTTCGCGATGAACCAGGAAGGCGTCCAGGGCTCGATCTTCCAGATGCTGTCGCACGGCCTGGTCTCCGGCGCGCTGTTCCTCTGCGTCGGCGTCGTCTACGACCGCATGCACACGCGTGACATCGACGCCTATGGCGGGTTGGTCAACAACATGCCGAAATATGCAACCGTGTTCATGATCTTCACCATGGCCAATGTCGGCCTGCCCGGCACCAGCGGCTTCGTCGGCGAGTTCCTGACCATGCTCGGCGTGTTCCGGGTCAACACCTGGGTGGCGTTCTTCGCCGCCACCGGCGTCATACTGTCGGCGGCCTATGCGCTCTGGCTCTACCGCAAGGTGATCTTCGGCGCACTGACCAAAGAAAGCCTGAAAGGTTTGCTCGACCTGTCGACGCGCGAAAAGGTGATCATCTATCCGCTGGTCGCGCTGGTCATCTTCTTTGGCGTCTATCCGGCGCCGATCTTCGACGCGACGGCCGAATCGGTCAAGGCGCTCGTTACCAATGTCACCGCATCCATCGGCGCCGCGCAGACCGCGGCGGCGAACTGACTGGGGGTTTGCGAACCATGACGCCGGACCTTCTCTCCAGCCTGTCGCTCTCGACGCCAGAGCTGATCCTCGCCATCGGCGCCTTGGCGCTGTTGATGCTCGGCGCCTATTCGCGCGCCAACACCGCCGTCACGGTGAGCGGCCTTGCTGTTGCCGTGCTGGTGATCGCCGGCGCCTGGCTGATCTTTTCCCCGGGGCAGGGCAACGCCTATGGCGAAGCCTTCATCCAGGACCCATTCGCCCGCTTCATGAAGATGTTGGCGCTGGTCGGCTCGGCGGTGACGCTGGTCATGTCGGTTCGCTTTGCCCAGGCGGAGCGTTTCGACAAGTTCGAATATCCGGTGCTGATCCTGCTCTGCACGCTCGGCATGATGCTGATGATCTCGGCCAACGGCATGATCGGGCTCTATCTCGGCCTCGAGCTGCAGTCGCTGGCGATCTACGTGCTGGCGGCGATCAACCGCGATAATCTGCGCTCGACCGAGGCCGGGCTGAAGTACTTCGTCCTTGGCGCGCTGTCGTCGGGCATGCTGCTTTACGGCATCTCGCTGGTCTACGGCTACACGGGCAACACCGGCTTCCAGGAGATCGCCGCGGCGCTCAGCGGCGGCGAGCGCCAGCTCGGCCTCGTCTTCGGCCTGGTCTTTGTGCTGGCCGGCCTTGCCTTCAAGATCTCGGCGGTGCCGTTCCATATGTGGACGCCCGACGTCTATGAGGGCGCGCCGACGCCGGTGACGGCCTTTCTGGCGGCGGCACCCAAAATGGCGGCGATGGCGCTGATGGTGCGCGTCACCATGGGCGCCTTCAAGCCGATCGCCGCCGACTGGCAGCAGATCATCGTCTTCATCTCGATCGCCTCGATGGCGCTCGGCGCATTCGCGGCCATCGGCCAGACCAACATCAAGCGGCTGATGGCCTATTCCTCCATCGGTCATATGGGTTATGCTCTGGTCGGCCTTGCCGCCAACAGCCAGGACGGCGTGCGCGGCGTCGCCATCTACATGCTGATCTATCTGGTGATGACGCTCGGCACCTTCGCCTTCATCCTGGCCATGCGGCGCAAGGAGGGCAATGTCGAGCAGATCAGCGATCTCGCCGGCCTGTCGGCGACCAACCCGATCATGGCGACGATCCTCACCATCATGATGTTCTCGCTGGCCGGTATCCCGCCGCTCGCCGGCTTCTGGGGGAAATGGTACGTGTTCCTCGCCGCCATCAATGCCAACCTCTACGCGCTCGCGATCATCGGCGTGCTGGCCTCTGTGGTGGGCGCCTATTATTATCTGCGCATCATCAAGATCATGTGGTTCGACGAACCGGTCGGCGGCTTCGTGCCGATGGCGACCGAACTGCGCGTCGTGCTCGGCGCCTGCGGCGCTTTCGTGCTGTTCTACGTGCTGATCGGCGGCCCGATCGGAACCTACGCAGCCGCCGCGGCCAAGACCTTCTTCTAACGGAATGACGTTCAGGCTGGCTCCAACCGCGGCTTCGGAAGGGTTCCGGCTCGAGGCGCACGATACGGTCGGCTCCACCAATGCGTTGGCGCTGGAGCACGCGCGGGCCGGCGATCCGGGCAAACTCTGGGTCGTCTCAAAAAAGCAGGAAGCGGGACGTGGCCGCCGCGGCCGCGCCTGGGCGACGCCCGAAGGCAACCTGGCGGCGACGCTGCTGGTGATCACCAACACCGAGCTTCGACTTGCCGCGACGCTCGGCTTCGTTGCCGGACTGGCGCTGGCCGACGCGCTCGACGCCGTCGTGCCGAAAGGCAGGATTGCGATCGGCCTCGATGGTGCGAGCCAGGGCAAGAACCGCTTCGAGTTGAAATGGCCGAACGACGTGCTTGCCTCGGGCGCTAAGCTCGCCGGCATCCTGCTGGAATCGGCGATGCTGGATGGCGACCGTTCGGCGGTGGCTGTTGGCATCGGCGTCAATGTGGTGGCTTATCCTAATGATTTGCCCTATCCAGCGACGTCGCTCAACGCGCTGGGGTCTGCTTGCGATGCCGAGACGCTGTTTCTGGCGCTGTCGGATGCATGGAGCGAGAATGCCCGGCTGTGGAACGAAGGGCGTGGGCTTGCCGCCGTCAGGCGGCGCTGGCTGGCGCGTGCGGCGGGGCTTGGCGGGCAGGTTGCTGTCAGAATTGACGGTAATGTGGTGCGCGGCACCTTCGAGACCATTGACGAAGACTGCCGTTTCGTGATCCGCGACGATGAAGGCTCGGTTCTGACGATCGCCGCCGGCGACGTGCATTTCGGCGCGGTCGCATCGGCCGTCGGTTGACTGGCCAATACGTTTGACTGGCCAGGTATTTGACCAGCTTGAATTTGACCGGCTGACAATTTTGATTGGCCGACAATTTTGACCGGCCCACAATTTGACCGGCCCACAATTTGACCGGCAAGGAAGGAAAGACCATGGCGACAGCGGAAAATGCCGAACTTGTCTTCGTGCCGCTCGGCGGTGTCGGCGAGATCGGCATGAACTTCGCCCTCTACGGCTATGGGCCGGCCAATGCGCGCGAATGGATCGTCGTCGACGTCGGCGTTACTTTTCCCGATGCAACCCTGCCCGGCGTCGACCTGGTACTGCCCGACACCCGCTTCATCGAGGAGAATGTCGCCAATCTGCGCGGCATCGTCATTACCCATGCACATGAGGACCACTACGGCGCGCTGCACGACATCTGGCCGAAGCTCAAGGCGCCGGTCTGGATGACGCCGTTCGGCGCCGGCCTGCTGGAAGCCAAGCGGCAGGGCGAGCAAGGGGCGCCGAAGATCCCGGTGACGATCTACCGGGCTGGCGAGAAATTCACCGTCGGTCCGTTCGAGATCGAGGCCATCCCCGTCGCGCACTCCATTCCCGAACCGATGTCGCTGGCGATCACCACGCCGGCCGGCGTCGTCATCCATACCGGCGACTGGAAGATCGATCCGGCGCCGACGGTGGGGCCGATGACCGACGAGGCACGCTTCCGTGCCTATGGCGACAAGGGCGTGCTGGCGTTGATCTGCGATTCCACCAACGCGCTGCGGGAAGGGGAATCACCGTCGGAAGTGGCGGTGGGCGAGGGCCTCAAAGGTGTCATCCAGAATGCCAAGGGCCGTGTCGCCGTCAGCAGCTTCTCCTCCAATGTCGGCCGCATCGTCTCGATCGCCAAGGCAGCGCGGGATGCCGGCCGCCAATGCCTGGTGCTTGGCCGCTCGATGAAGCGCGTCATCGATGTGGCTGATGAACTCGGTTATATGGACGGGTTGCCGGAATTCATCGCCGAGGAGGATTACGGCTTCATCCCGCGCGAAAACCTCGTCATCATCTGCACCGGAAGCCAAGGCGAGCCGCTTGCCGCACTTGCCAAGCTGTCGCGCGACGAGATGAAGTCGGTGGCGCTGACGGCCGGCGACACGGTGGTGTTTTCCTCGCGCACCATTCCCGGCAACGAGAAGGCGATCCTCGAAATCAAGAACCGCCTGATCGATCTCGGCATCAAGATCATCGAGGACGGCGATGCGCTGGTGCATGTCTCCGGCCATCCACGCCGCAGCGAATTGCGCAAGATGTATGAATGGGTGCGGCCGCAGATCGGCGTTCCCGTTCATGGCGAGGCGGCGCATCTGGTGGCGCAGGGCTCGCTGATGTCGACGTCCGGCATCGGCCAGGTGGCGCAGGTGCGCGACGGCGACATGCTCAGGCTGTATCCGGGTGCTGCCGCCATCATCGACCAGGTTCCGTTCGGCCGCATCTACAAGGACGGAAGGCTGATCGGCAGCGATCAGGCGATGGGCATTCGCGACCGCCGCAAGCTGTCCTTTGCCGGCCATGTCGCCGTCAACGTCGTGCTCGACGACAAATACGAGCTTGCCGGCGATCCCGATCTCGTCGCCATCGGCGTCGCCGAGGCCGACCGCAGCGGCGAGAGCCTGGAAGACCTGATGATCGATGCGGCAATCGGCGCCGTGGACTCCATCCCCCGCCAGCGCCGAAAAGACCTCGACCTGGTCCAGGAGGCGGTGCGGCGCGCGGTGCGCGGCGCGGCCAACGAAGCCTGGGGCAAGAAGCCGCTGGTGACAGTGTTCGTCACGCGGTGACGAACAAGGGAATAGGGCAGTAAGGCAGTAAGGGAGTAGGGAAGCAGGAAGTAGGAGCGCAAACAGTCTGCACTTCTAGATCCTTTTTTCCCTACTCCCCTACTGCCTTACTCCCCTACTCCCTTAACCCGGGAGTACCCTATGCTCGGACGTCTCAACCATGTCGCGCTTGCGGTGCCGGATCTGGCCGCGGCTGCGGCGGTCTATCGCGATACGCTTGGCGCCCGCGTAACCGCGCCGCAGGCGCTGCCGGAGCATGGCGTTACGGTGGTGTTCGTCGACGTCGGCAACACCAGGATCGAGTTGCTCGAGCCGCTCGGCGAAGCCTCGCCGATCGCCGCATTCCTCGAGAAGAATCCGTCCGGCGGCATGCACCATCTCTGCTACGAGGTGGACGACATTGTTGCGGCGCGCGACCGTCTCAAGGCCAGCGGCGCGCGCGTGCTGGGCGACGGCAAGCCGAAGACCGGCGCGCATGGCAAACCGGTATTGTTTCTGCACCCCAAGGATTTCTTCGGCACGCTGGTCGAACTGGAGCAAGCATGAGTTGGGTTTCGTTTGTTGCCCTGTTCTTCGCCACATGGTGGGTGGTGTTGTTCGCCGTCCTGCCGTTCAGCATGCGGACACAGGACGAGGACCGGGACGTGACGCTTGGCACGGTTCCGAGCGCACCGCGCGGACCGCATATGCTGCGCGCGGCGCTGCGCACGACAATCGCCACGCTGGTCCTCATGGCTATCTTCTACGGCATCACGAGAGGGCTTGGCCTCGGCATCGATGACATCCCGCATATCGTGCCGGATTTCAACCAGAGCCCAGCGCATTAGCCGGCTACCTACCGTGTCCGGCTATCCCAGCCTAGCCGACGCCCTGAAATCAAGCTGAGCCAGCACGGTCAATCCAAGTAAAGCCCCGGGGCGGGCTTGGGCTGACGCAACGTCATGTAGTTTGGTAATCTGTCGTGCTAACCAAATGATTGCACAAAAAAAATGCAAGGCGCGAGGCCTTGCAATTTAAACGCGTCCGATCTGTTTCCGGTGTCCGGCGGCAGCGAGTTACCGCGCCTAGATCGCATCCTCCCAAGACTTTGACCGCGTAGGAGGGCAGATTTTTCTCTACCCTCTCGGTTATGTGGGCACACTAGCCTAAGGCGGGTGAAAATGTCACGAAGAATTTTGCCCGGAAACAGGCAATCTCGTGCTGCAGTGCACAATAGTACGGCAGGCGTTGCTTGCGAAACGCCCAGCAAGCCGCGTGCGGCAATTGCGGCGCCTGTGCAGCGCCTGGGCCGGGTTTCCATTCCGCCATGAAATGGCTATGAAGCCGGGGCAAGCAAGCCTGTGCCGCGCCGATTCCGGCGCCGCCATCCTCTCTCACGGACCAGTTCATGCGTTTGTCGCGCTATTTCCTGCCCATCCTCAAAGAAAACCCGCGCGAGGCCGAGATCGTCTCGCATCGGCTGATGCTGCGTGCCGGCATGATCCGCCAGCAGGGGCAGGGCAGCTTTTCCTGGCTGCCGCTCGGCAAGCGGGTGCTGGACAAGGTCTGCCGGATTATCCGCGAGGAGCAGAATCGCGCCGGCGCGCTCGAAATCCTGATGCCGACCATCCAATCGGCCGAGCTGTGGCGCGAAAGTGGCCGCTATGAAGATTACGGCAAGGAGATGCTGCGCATCAAGGACCGGCAAGACCGCGATATGCTCTACGGGCCGACCAACGAGGAGATGGTCACCGAGATCTTCCGCTCCTACGTCAAGTCCTACAAGGACCTGCCGCTCAACCTCTATCACATCCAGTGGAAGTTTCGCGACGAGGTGCGCCCGCGCTTCGGCGTCATGCGTTCGCGCGAGTTCCTGATGAAGGACGCCTATTCCTTCGACCTCGATTATGAAGGCGCCAAGGCCGCCTATAACCGCATGTTCGTGTCCTATCTCAGGACGTTTACGCGCATGGGGCTGCAGGCTATCCCGATGCGCGCCGACACCGGGCCGATCGGCGGCGACCTCAGCCATGAGTTCATCATCCTGGCCGACACCGGCGAGAGCCAGGTGTTTTGCCACCGCGATTATCTCTCGCTGGCAGTGCCTGGCGCAGACACGGATTTTTCGAACGACGCCGAGATCGGCGCCATCGTCAAGACATGGACGACGCCCTATGCCGCCACCGACGAGATGCATGACGAGGCGGCATGGGAGAAGGTGCCCGCGAGCGACCGGGTCTCGGCGCGCGGCATCGAGGTTGGTCATATCTTCCATTTCGGCGACAAATATTCCAAGCCGATGGGCGCCAAGGTGACAGGCCCGGACGGCAAGGATCATTTCGTTTCTGGCGGTTCCTACGGCATCGGCCCGTCCAGGCTGGTCGCCGCGATCATCGAAGCCAGTCATGACGATAACGGCATCATCTGGCCGGAGGCGGTGACGCCGTTCGATGTCGGCTTGATCAACATGAAGGCCGGCGATGCCGAATGCGATCGCGTCTGCGGCGAGCTGCACGCCGCTTTTGCCGCCGCCGGCAAGGAGGTGCTCTACGACGACACCGACCAGCGGCCGGGCGGCAAGTTCGCCACCGCCGATCTGATCGGGCTGCCGTGGCAGGTGATCGTCGGGCCGCGCGGCATCGCCGCCGGCGAGGTCGAAATCAAGAACCGCAGGACCGGCGAGCGCGAGACGCTGCCGATCGCGGACGTGAAGCAGCGTTTCGGTGCCGCCGCATGAACAAAGCGGCGGCAGCAAGACCATCGGGCGCCGGGCCTTTTTCCGGCTTCGAGCGCATGGTGGCGTGGCGCTATCTGCGCTCGCGTCGCAAGGAGACGGTGATCTCGGTCATCGCTTCGATCTCCTTCCTCGGCATCATGCTGGGCGTCGCCACGCTGATCGTCGTCATGGCGGTGATGAACGGCTTTCGCGCCGAACTGCTGACGCGCATCCTAGGCGTCAACGGGCACCTGATCGTGCAGCCGCTCGATATGCCGCTGGAGGACTATGCCCAGGTCGCCGGCCGCATCAACGGCGTGCCCGGCGTCAAATACGCCATCCCGCTGATCGACGGGCAGGTGCTGGCGCAAGGCAATGTCGGCGGCGGCACCGGCGCGCTGGTGCGCGGCATACGCGGCGAGGATCTCGGCAAGATCACCATCGTCGCCAACAATATCAAGGAGGGCTCGATCGTCGGCTTCGACACCGGCGAAGGCGTCGCCATCGGCAGCCGCATGGCCGAGAATCTCGGGCTAGTGCTTGGCGATACGATCACGCTGATTTCGCCCGAGGGCGACATCACGCCGCTTGGCACGACGCCGCGCATGAAAGGCTATCCGGTCACCGCGATCTTCGAGGTCGGCATGTCGGAATATGACAGCTCGATCGTCTACATGCCGTTCTCGGAAGCGCAGCTTTACTTCAACATGGACGGCCGGGCGCAGACGATCGAGATCTACGCCGACAATCCCGACAATATCGACGCGCTGAAGCCGAAGGTCGAAGATGCGGCGCAGCGGCCGATCAGCCTTGTCGATTGGCGGCAACGCAACAAGACGTTCTTCGACGCGCTGCAGGTCGAGCGCAACGTCATGTTCATGATCCTGACCCTGATCGTGCTGGTGGCGGCGCTCAACATCATTTCGGGCCTGATCATGCTGGTGAAGGACAAGGGCCACGACATCGCCATCCTGCGCACCATGGGCGCGACGCGCAGCGCGATCCTGCGCATCTTCCTGATGACCGGGGCTGCGATCGGCGTTGTCGGCACCATCGCCGGCGTGCTGCTCGGCATCGTGATCTGCCTCAACGTCGAGCGCATTCGCCAGTTCTTCTCCTGGCTGGCCAACGAGCGGCTGTTCAATCCCGAGCTTTATTTCCTGAGCCAATTGCCGGCCCGCATGGATGCCGGCGAGACGATCTCCGTCGTTCTCATGGCGCTGGCGCTGTCGTTCCTGGCCACGCTGTTTCCGGCGTGGCGCGCGGCCAGGCTCGATCCGGTCGAAGCGCTGAGGTACGAGTGATGGCCGAAGCCATTATCGAGCTGAAGAGCGTCGAACGGCACTATGTGCAGGGACCGCGCAAGCTGACCATCCTGAACGGCGCCGATTTTTCGCTGAAGCGTGGCGAGATGGTGGCGCTTGTGGCGCCGTCGGGCACCGGCAAGTCGACGCTGCTACACACCGCCGGGCTGCTGGAGCGACCGGACGCCGGCGACGTGATCCTGGCGGGGCGCGCCTGCGGCCGGCTTTCCGACGACGAGCGCACGGCGATCCGCCGCAACGACGTCGGCTTCGTCTATCAGTTCCATCATTTGCTGCCTGAATTCTCGGCGCTGGAAAACATCATGATGCCGCAGCTGATAAAAGGACTGCCGCGCAAGGAGGCGGCCGAGCGGGCGGCGCAATTGCTCGACTATATGCAGATCGGCAAGCGGGCACAGCATCGCCCCTCCGAGCTCTCCGGCGGCGAGCAGCAGCGGGTCGCCATTGCGCGTGCCGTCGCCAATGCGCCGCTGGTGCTTTTGGCCGACGAGCCGACCGGCAATCTCGACCCGGTGACTGCTTCCTATGTGTTCGAGGCGCTGGCAGCGCTGGTCCGGCAATCGGGCCTGGCGGCGCTGATCGCCACTCATAATCATGAGCTCGCCTCGCGCATGGACCGCCGCGTGACGCTGGCCGACGGCAAGGTCGTGCCGCTTTAGGGGTGCGCTGCTATTGAGGCGATGCCGGCCTGCGAGCTGCCGTGCGCCGTCCCGCCACTTGCGCGCGCCTGTCGGCCCCGAAACGCCCGCATCTCCCTTTTCAACCCTTTCTTAACCCTGTCGAAATGACCGAGCGCAATTCCGGTGACACCCGGGCTGCGATCGTTGACATTCGAACAAAATTAGAACAAAATACGAACATACTAACAACAGGAGAGAGTTATGACCGATCTTGTTCAGGATGTCGTTTCGCTGGTGTGCATGAGCACGTTCCTCATTTCCATGGCAATCTGGATCGGCGCGATGTGAGGATTGAGCTCAAGGGCGGGCTCGATGCTGATGAGCGAGGGCCGCCTTCGCATATTGGCGCAGGCATTGGGCGAGTGTTTCAGCCGGCCTTGCGGGACACTTCGACAGGCGACACCGCGGCGGGCCCGAACACGTCCTCGAAAGCGGATTTCAGCGCCAGGTCGAGGTCGGCCATGGTTACGGGAAGGCCGAGGTCGACAAGGCTGGTGACGCCGTGATCCTGGACGCCGCACGGCACGATGCCGCTGAAATGGCTAAGGTCCGGCTCGACATTGATGGCGATGCCGTGAAAGCTCACCCAGCGCCTCAGCCTTATGCCGATGGCGGCGATCTTGTCCTCGGCCGCCGAGCCGTCGGGCAAAGCGGGGCGGTCCGGCCGAACCACCCAGACGCCGACGCGGTCCTCGCGGCGTTCGCCGCGTACGTTGAAGGCGGCCAGTGAGCCGATGATCCATTGTTCGAGAGCGGCGACGAAGGCGCGGACATCCTCGCGCCGCCGCTTCAGGTCGAGCATGACGTAGGCGACCCGCTGGCCTGGCCCATGATAGGTGTATTCGCCGCCACGCCCGGCGGCAAAGACCGGGAAGCGGTCCGGCTCGATCAGGTCCTCGACGCGGGCGCTGGTGCCGGCGGTGTAGAGCGGCGGGTGCTCGACCAGCCAGACCATCTCGCCGGCGGCGCCGCTGCGGATTGCCTCGGCTCGCGCCTCCATCAGGGCGAGCGCATCGGGATAGGCGGTGAGCCCAGGCTCGATGCGCCATTCGACCGGCGCCGAGCCGGGCAAGGGCAGGAACGACGTGGCGATCTGGCTGCGGTCCGTCATGATATCTCGTCTCGCCACTCATATGGCGGCAATCGGTACAAACGTCCAGTTCCGGCACGTTCGGCCCTTGAAGAGTTATGCCGATGTCCGGCCGATTATTGCTGGCCGCGCACTTGTTTCACCGGAAACGATTTGCTACACGCCGCGGGCCGGTTGGTTCCGGCTCCTACCACGTGCGGTCGTGGCGGAATTGGTAGACGCGCAGCGTTGAGGTCGCTGTGGGGCAACCCGTGGAAGTTCGAGTCTTCTCGACCGCACCAATCAGTCTTCTGGCTGTTCAGTCTTTGGCTGTGGAAGTTATTGCGATTTTTCAGGCTTGTCGCACAGCCGTGCAAATACGGCAAAAAGCCCACTGTCACCGTAATTTGTTAATTCGCGTCCTATGCCGTCTGTTCACTTTCCCGGACATCTGAGTTCACGGTTGGTGATGGGCATCGCAGCGAAAGCAAGCACCTTTGCGCTTGCCTTGAAGGCATCCTATTCTGGAGGGTAGCATCCGCTCGTGGGCATAGAATGTCGGTACTGCCTTTCTTAAGAATTTACGCGCCGCTCAACGCGGTGCTGGCTGCGACTGGGCTTGTGGCGGTGGCTGCGCTCACGACACCGGACATGTCCGGGCGAAGCAGACTGGCTTTGGCTGCCGTGCTCGCGGTCATTTGGGGCGTCTATCTCCTGGAATTGGCCGAGAAACTGCTCAAGCGCCGGGCGGGAGACGTTCGGGACAGGACGCCGGCAATCGCCATTGATATGCTCGCGGTTTTGGTTCCACTCGCCGCATTTCTGCTCGTCGGCACGCCCGATCGGAGCCTCTACTGTGCTGTCTGGCTGCTGAAACCGCTGCGCGATTCAACTTTCTTCCCGCTGCTGGGCAGAATCCTGACCAACGAAGCGCGCAACCTGATCGGCGTCGCCACGGTCTTCGGCATCGTTCTGTTCGGTGTTGCGCTCGCAGCCTATGTAATCGAGCGCGACGTCCAACCGCAAAAGTTCGGCAGCATCCCCCAGGCAATGTGGTGGGCGGTGGTCACGCTGTCCACCACCGGCTATGGCGACGCTATTCCGGAAAGCTTCGCCGGCCGCGTCCTTGCCGGGGCGGTCATGATGAGTGGCATCGGCATCTTCGCGCTCTGGGCTGGCATTCTTGCCACCGGCTTTTATCAAGAAGTCCGTCGCGAGGATTTCGTCCGCAATTGGCAATTGGTCGCCGCCGTGCCGTTGTTTCAGAAGCTCGGCCCGGCCACACTAGTCGAGATCGTGCGCGCATTACGACCTCGCAGCGTGCCGGCTGGCGCTGTGATCTGCCGCAAGGGCGAGACCGGTGATCAGATGTTCTTCGTCGTGGAGGGGCGCGTCAGCGTCGCGACGCCGAACCCGGTGGAGCTGGGCCCTGGCGCCTTCTTCGGCGAGATGGCGCTGATCACCGGCGAACCGCGCTCGGCGACCGTCAGCGCCACAACGGTGGTCTCACTCCTGTCGCTACACTCGGCGGATTTCCAGATGCTGTGCAGCAGCAGCCCGGAGATCGCAGAAATCATTCGCAAAACCGCGCTCGAGCGGCGCGGCGCGGCGCCTAAGGGTTGACCGCACTAGGTGTTTGTCAGGAGGAGGATGCGCTGCCAGGGCGGCCAATTGCCCGCCGACAGTGGCTGGCTGGAACTACATGCTCTGCCGCTGCCGAACCGCCCTCAATACAAATCGCCGCGGAATCGTAGAGAAATGCTTTAAAATCAACGCGGGAGGCGTTGCGGCGCTGCATCTCGACCGCACCATTAAATTCGAAAGCGGAATCTCTTCCTCGTTGAATTCTCGCACGGCGGGGAGCGTCCTTGTCGGGGCACGTGCTTTGTGCCTGATTGCGGTCGCGAGTTTGGCTTATGCGAACTGGCCATCGGCGGCCATGGCCATCCATCGACAAGCGCACATAGCTATTCGCGCACCAGGCGTCCGGTCGCCCACCAGATCACCGATACAACAACGATCGATGCGTAGCCGTCCACGGCATAGTGCCAGCCAGTGAACACCGATCCGTACAGGATCAGGGCTGCAAAGGTCCAACCCAGAACGCCAAGCCAGCGATTGATCGATGACAGCAAATAGGCGTTCAATACGGCAAAGGCGACATGCATGCTTGGCATGGCCGAGATGCCGCCGCCAAGACTTGGCCGGCCGCTCTGGTAAGCCATCAGGAGATATGCCGCGGGGTCCCGCACCATGTAACTATGGTCCAGCCTGTCCAGGGCCGCATTCAATCCGTGGAAGCGATCCACGCCGACAAAGTGGTGGTAGTAAACCGGTCCGACCGATGCCAGCGCCAGGGCCAAGACCGTTCCGAGGACGGACAACGTCAGCGCTGCTGCGCAGAGATAGCGGATGCGGGCAATCTCGTCCGACCAGAGCGACACGAAAAGGATGGTGCCGAACCACTGGTAAAACCAAATGACTTCATAGCTGTTGAAGACGACGGACGACCAATCGTTGCTGTCGAGCTTATGGACGATCTCCCATGGCGGCATCCCGTGCAGCCATTCGTCAGCGTCGGCCAACCAGTTGTCGGCATAGTATGGGACGACGGACGGGATGGCGATCTTGTAGGTAGAGAACGCGGTCAAGCTGGCAAAGAAGAACAGCAGCACCAGCAGACAACCACGCCAGCGCCCTTGAGCCAAATCCAGTGCGTAGCGAACCGGTTGCCGCCGGCCATGGATTAGCGCGGCACAGCAGACGCCACCGATAAACAACACCGGGATCCCAACAAGAAATTTGTGAGAATAGATTGAGGCAGACGTATAGAATACTTCTGGGTATAGTGCGGATGCGCCTAAAACATATGTCGCCATGAACAATGAGAGGCGCAATTGCCATATGGCGGAGGGCCTGTAGCGAGAGGCTTCCGTGGTTAGGGCCAAACCAATTTACCCGTTCTTAACGTTTCGCCGGAGAGACACATATACCGATAAGGTAAAAACCTTGCCGCCAGGTTTACTTTTCCCCGGTGGTCGACATTTGCCGCCGGCTCGCATGCGACGGATTGTTTCCCTGTAATCTTGCATCCGCATTTGCTGTCCAAGCCCCTGCGTGAAGGGATTGCCCCGGGGGCTGGAAACCGAACTGGTCGGTGCTTAACGCGGCCTGCCGCCTCCTGTTGACGTATCATAAGTTTTAGCTTATCATAAGTCATGATTTATGATTACGCAGGCATGGTGGCCTTGGCCGATCCGACACGCCGCAAGGTGTTCGAGCTCATCGCCGATCGGCCACGCTCGGTCATCGATCTGACGCGAGTGCTTCCGGTCTCGCAGCCGGCCGTATCGCAGCACCTCAAGGTTTTGAAGGAAGCCCGGCTGGTCCGCGCAGAGCCGAAAGGTGCCAGCAACATCTATCATCTCGACCCGCATGGACTTGGCGAGATGCGCGCCTGGCTCGACCGCATGTGGGGCGATGCGCTCGACGCCTTCAAACGGGAAGTCGACAACAGCAAGGAGAAGAGGAAATGACGACCATGATCAAGCCCGCGCCGGTCAGGAAGTCGGTGACCGTGGAGGTGCCGCTCGACAAGGCATTCGATGTGTTCACCACAGGATTCGGGCGCTGGTGGCCGGCTTCGCACTCGATCGGCAAATCCGCCCTGACGACCGCGGTGATCGAACCGAAAGCCGGCGGCCGCTGGTACGAGATTGGCGAGGATGGGTCACAATGCGATTGGGGCGAGGTTCTCGCCTGGGATCCGCCGTCCAGGCTGACGCTCGCCTGGCGCATTGGAGCCGGCTGGCGCTACGATCCGGCACTGCTGACCGAAGTCGAGATCCGCTTTGTCGCGCTCGGTGAGAACGCGACGCGTGTGGAACTCGAGCACAGGCTTCTGGAGAACATGGGCGAAACCGCAGAGGCGATGCGCGAGGCCTTCGAATCCGAGGGTGGCTGGAGCGGTCTCCTGGACCGCTATGCGGCCGAGGCGAAGCGCCACGCCGCCTGATCGGGAAGCCTTCCAGTCCAATACCAGCGAGGCCCTCGCACTGCCGGCCTCGCCGTTTTGAATCAGTGTCGATCTCCCCATCTGGTTGACCGGGCGGGGAGATACGCTGCCCTTTACCTGGCGCCGCAAAGGTTTTGCAGCGCCGCAGGTTTGTAGAACGTCCTCTCCTCCTACCATCCGGTATGCGTTGCGTCGTTTGGACGCGCGAACGGCGCTGTAGCAATTTGCCGTTGCGCATGGTCCTTTCGCAAAATCGATTCCGATTGTCAGGGTCATGCGTTAGACCTGACAGGCACCTTATCCGGAAATCCGATGGCGGGAGGCGCTGGTGGAAGGCCAGGACGAACAGATGACCGGCGCCAGGGCCGCCGAGGAGCGCCGCGCCGACATCTATGACGAGGACGGCGTCATCCTGTCGTCGTTCCTCGCCCAGATCGGGGCCGCGATCGCCGATCGCGATACGCTGACGCTGAAGCGTGAAGTCGACGATCTGCACCAGTCGGAACTCGGCCACCTGCTCGAGGCGCTGCATCCGGAACAGCGACGCGCGCTGGTCGAATTGCTGGGCAAGGATTTCGATTTTTCCGCGCTGACCGAGGTTGACGAGGCGATCCGCCGCGACATCGTTGACAGTCTGCCCAATGCGCAGATCGCCCAGGCGGTGCAGGATCTCGATTCCGACGATGCCGTCTACATTCTCGAAGACCTCGACCAGGAGGACCAGGACGAGATCCTGTCGCAACTGCCGTTCACCGAGCGGATCAGGCTGCGGCGCTCGCTCGATTATCCCGAAGAGACCGCCGGCCGCCGCATGCAGACGGAGTTCGTCGCGGTGCCGCCCTTCTGGACGATCGGCCAGACGATTGACTACATGCGCGAGGACAACAATCTTCCCGACCGTTTCAGCCAGATCTTCGTCATCGATCCGAGCTTCAAGCTGCTCGGCGCCATCGACCTCGACCAGATCCTGCGTACCAAGCGCTCGGTCAAGGTCGAAGAGGTCATGCATGAGACCAGGCATGCCATCCCGGCCACCATGGACCAGGAGGAGGCGGCGCGCGAATTCGAACAATACGATCTTCTGTCCGCCGCCGTCGTCGACGAGAACGAGCGGCTGGTCGGCGTGCTGACCATCGACGACGTCGTCGACGTCATCCAGCAGGAGGCCGAGGAAGATCTGCTGCGCATGGGCGGCGTCGGTGACGAAGAACTCTCGGACAGCATCTTTTCGACCTCGCGCTCGCGCGTGCCCTGGCTGCTGGTCAATCTTTTGACGGCTTTCCTGGCGGCTTCGGTGATCGGCCTGTTCGACCGCACCATCGAGCATATCGTGGCGCTGGCGGTGCTGATGCCGATCGTCGCCGGCATGGGCGGCAATGCCGGCTCGCAGACCATGACCGTCACGGTGCGGGCGCTGGCGACCAGGGACCTCGACATCTACAATGCCGGCCGCATCATCCGCCGCGAGATCGGGGTGGGCTTCATCAACGGCATCATTTTCGCCATCCTGATCGGCCTCGTGGCTGCTGCCTGGTTCCACGATCGCAATCTCGGCGGCATCATTGCGGCTGCGATGATCATCAACATGTTCGTGGCGGCTCTGGCAGGCATCCTTATCCCGCTGCTGCTCGACCGCTTCAAGATCGATCCGGCTGTGGCTTCGGCGGTTTTCGTCACCACGGTCACCGATGTCGTCGGTTTCTTTGCCTTTCTCGGGCTCGCCACATGGTGGTTCGGCGTGCGCTGAACGGCACCTCAATTGACTTTTACGTAAATGCCGTGCGAGGCTTTGGAAAGCGCCTTGTCCGCCGATTCTGGTACGCGCCTGAGCGCCGGCGGCGCCGGCCAGTTGGAACTCGCGGCGTGGTCGGGGCATTGGAGTGACGATGCGGGAATATTATTCGATCACGGAACTGACCCGGGAATTCGACGTGTCGACGCGGACGTTGCGCTTCTACGAGGATGAAGGGCTGGTGCAGCCGGTAAGGCGCGGCCGCACCCGGCTGTTCCGGCCATCGGACCGGCATCTGATCCGCCAGATCATGCGGGGAAAAAGGCTCGGCTTCTCGATCAACGAGATCCGCGAAATCATCCAGATGTACAGGGAGCCGCCCGGCGAGGTCGGCCAACTCAAATTGATGATCAAGCGAATCGAGGAAAAGCGTGAGCATTTGCGCCAGAAACGCCGCGACCTCGAAGAGACCCTGGCCGAACTCGACCAAGCCGAGGAATCCTGCGTCGAGCGGCTGGTGGAACTCGGCGTCACCACATAGGCGCGGTGTCAGCCTCGGCTCAAATCCAGCGCCGCACCCTTTTGGCGTAGTCCCGGTACTTTTTGCCGAATTTGGCGGTCAGCACCTTCTCCTCGCTCTCGATCGTCAGCTTCTGCGTCAAGAACGCCGCGATGACCGCCAGCGGCAGGAACCAGGCGATCCCCGTGACAAAGGCGAGGCTGACCAGCAGCAATGTGTTGGCGAGGTAGATCGGGTTGCGGCTGACGGCGAAGGGTCCGGTGGTCACCAGATGGTCAGGCACGCCGTTCGGGTTGAGCGTCGTCTTGGCGCGGATCATGGTGCGAATTGCCGTGAACCAGAGCGCGGCAACCGCCACCAACCCCACAAGGCCGGCGGCGAACAGGATGTCGCCGAGAAGATCGCCGATCCACGGCAGCGGATAGAACAGCCCTAGCGCGACGCTGACGATGATGGCGGCGATATAGATCAGCGGCGGCCATGGGATGTGCCCCAGCTTCGGCTGCCCAGGATTTTGCTGCACGGGTTTCGGGTGACTGTCGCTCATTATTGTCCTCCCTCGATTAGCGCGTTCCCAGTTCCGCCGCCTCGGCTTGGGCGGTGCAGGTGCCGGCGAGCTCGCCAATATGCGCCTTCCACTCCAGGGACTGGTCGTTGCTGTAGAGCCGGTCAAGCGAGGCTTCGCCCTGGAGAGTGTCCAGCATGCAGGCACAATAGCTGGAGCAGAACTCGGTGTCGCGTGCCTGCTCGCAGGATATCTGGCAGGATTTCAGAAAACTCACCTCCCTGGTTTCGGCCGGCGCCGGCATGAATTGCGAAAACAGCCAGACCGAGCCGATCAGCACAGGCTGATGGATCAAATAGAAGGCAAGGCTGTGCCGGCCGATGAAGACCAGCGGGTTTGCCCAGCGGCCGGGCGCCAAGGCCGACAGCCGCGTCAGTGCGCCGGAGGTGGCGGCGAGCTTGGTAACCGCGATGCCGGCAAGTACGGCGCCGAACCAGGGCAGCAGCGGAACGTAGTCATTGGAGCGCGGGTTGGTCGCCGACAGGCCGACCCACCACAAAGCCGGATGATCGAAAAGCTCGGATCGCAAGTAGAAAGGCGCGGCGATAACGAGGGCCGCCACGGCAAGCGTCAGCAGCGCCGGCAGCCGCAGGAACGCCAGGCCGAGCAAGCTGGCGAGCGCGATCTCGTGCAATATGCCGAAGAAGATGAAGCCGTCGGGCGTGGCGATGCGGGTGACCAGCGATATTGCGAGCGCTGCCCCGGCAACCATGGCGAAGCGCTTCCAGAAGCCGGTCCAGCGGATTTTTTTGCCATGGGCGAGATAGAGGCTGATGCCGACCAGGAACAGGAAGCTCGAGGCGATGCAGCGCGCGTAGATTTTCCACCAGCCGAAGGCGGTGAGGCCGGGATCGGTGTAGCCGAAGAATTCGAGGTCCCAGGTGAAATGATAGCTCGCCATGGCAAGCAATGCGATGCCGCGTGCAATGTCGATAGCGGCGATGCGCTTCGACTTCGGTTGATCCTGAACGGCTGCGCTCGGCGTGTCGATGCTCATTGGTCTCGCTGTCTTGGTTCAGCCCCGGCAAGACGACTATCACGGTTGCCACCGTCAAAAGAAGCAGGGCCTTGCTTTGCGTTGGTGACGGCGGCATCAGGGCTGCTTTAGGCCAGAGCCGGAAAGCCTTTGGCCGGCTTCGCTTTTTGCCGTGAAGGCGTCGGTTTCCTGTTACGCGGCCAGGAATCGCCGCGGCAGATTTGTGCTCCAACCCTGCTTCGGGCGATTCGGCTTCGGGGAACACAATGGCTACCCATGTGCGCCATCCGATCTGGCTTGCGGCCTTGCGGCCGGCGGATGCCCGCACCTTCGCCTCGCTCTATGCGGTCGAATCCTTCGCGCGCGCCACCGTGTCCAGCGTCATCCCGATCCAGGCCTATGAGATACTGCACAACGAGCAGATTGTTTCGATCCTCTACACGATCGTGGCGATGCTCGGCCTGTCGGCGACGCTGTTCATGCCGATGCTGATCGCCCGCTTTGCCCGGCGCTGGGTCTATACCGCCGGCGCCTGCCTGCTGGCCGCCGGCTCGCTGTTCTTCGTCACCCATACGCTGGCTGGCCAGGTGGTCGGCATGCTCTGCCGCATCGTCGGCGCCGGCGCGCTGGCGATCACGCTCAACCTTTACATCATGGACCATATCCGCAAGACCGATTTCATGCAGGCCGAGTCGCTGCGCATGGCGTGGTCGATGCTTGCCTGGACCACCGGGCCGACCCTCGGAATTTACCTCTACACGCGTTTCGGCATCTATGCCGCGCATGGCGCGGTGGCCGTCTTCGCCATGGCTTTACTGGCGCTGTTCTGGACTTACCGGCTTGGCGATAACCCGTCGATCCGCCCCGGCAAGACGCGGCCGGTCAATCCGCTGGCCAATATCGGCCGCTTCGTCGCGCAGCCAAGGCTGAGGCTGGCCTGGCTGATCGCTTTCGGCCGCTCCTGCTTCTGGACGACGTTCTTCGTCTATGGGCCGCTGTTCATGGTGATCACCGGCGAGGGCAAGCTCGCCGGCGGCCTCTTGGTTTCGGCCGGCAATGCGCTTTTGTTCATGGCCATCTTCTGGGGCAGGGCAGGAAAGCGTTTCGGCGGCCGGCGCACCATGACGTTCGCCTATTTCGCGATGTCGGCAACGCTGCTGGCGGCCGGCGCCGTCGGCGAGGCCGCACCGCTCATCACCGGCGCCTTGCTGCTTTGCGGTGCCTTCTTCACCATCGCGCTCGATGCGCTGGGCTCGACCGCCTTCATGCGCTCGGTGCGCTCGTATGAGCGGGCACAGATGGCGGCGGTCTACCGCACCTATCTCGACTTTTCCGAGCTGACGCCGCCGCTGGTCTATTCCGTGGTGCTGGCGTTCTTCGGCCTGGGCGCGGTTTTCGCGACACTCGGCCTGCTGGCGGCGATCTGCGGCTTCGTCACCTGGCGCTATCTGCCCAAATCGCTTTGATGTTCGAGCGCCGCATGGCGCTCGAACACCCAATTGTGGAAGCGGTGCAGTGCCGCATCGAACGCAGGCCGTTCTGTTTGACCGCGCAGATCGCGACGTCTGCGGCGCCAGTTCTCCGGTTTGGCGAGGCGGCGCATTCGCCACACGATCCGGCGGAATTTGGTTTGCCGGGCGCGGCGATTCTGCCTATAGTCGCTGATGTCGTCGGTTCCGTTTGGAACCAAGAGGGAATGCGGTGCGGGCGAAATTGTTTGCCCAATGCCGTGGCTGCCCCCGCAACTGTGTGCGGTAGTCCTCTCCATATGCCACTGAAGGTTCGCCTTCGGGAAGGTGGGGAAGGGCGCTGATCCGCGAGCCAGGAGACCTGCCGGCGACAGGAAACTGACTTCTATGCCCTCGGGTGGAGGGCGAAAGGACAAGACATGAATACCGCTTCCGTTTCGCTCGGCGCTTCCGCCTCCTCGCAGTCGCGTCTCCTGCAGCTGGCGCTTGCTGCATTCCTCGGCATTTTCGTCATGGGCTTTGTCGGCTTCTCGCATATCGATGCGGTCCACAATGCCGCGCACGACTATCGCCACTCGATGGGCTTTCCCTGCCACTGACAAGGGGCTGACATCATGACACTGTTTCGCAACGTCGTCTTCATCGCGGCGATCGCAGGGCTTGTGGCCGGCGTCGTTCTCGCCTGCATGCAGGCCTACGCCACCGTGCCGCTCATCCTGAAAGCGGAAGTCTACGAACAGGCCGGCGGCGGCCATGACCATGCCGCGGCACCTGCGGCACCGGCCGAAAACGCCGCCGGCACGATGGCTATGAGCAGCGCCGCGCCGGCACCGGCTGAAGCAATGGCTCCGGCTGAAGACGAAGGCTGGGCGCCGGCCGACGGCTTCGAGCGCTTTGGTTTCAGCGTCGTTGCCAATATCGTCACCGGCATTGGCTTCGCACTGGTCCTGGTCGCGGTTTCGGAATTCGCCGGCGGCATCGGCAATTGGCGCCAGGGCCTGTTCTGGGGCCTGGCCGGCTTTGCCGTGTTCACGCTGGCGCCCGGCCTCGGCCTGGCGCCGGAACTGCCGGCGATGCCGGCGGCCGACCTTGTCCAACGCCAGATCTGGTGGTGGGCAACAGTGGTGGCGACAGCGGCCGGTCTCGGCCTTATCGCCTTCCGCAGATCGCTGCCGCTGGCGATCCTTGCCGTGGCGTTGATCGTTGCGCCGCATATTGTCGGCGCGCCGCAGCCCGACAGTTTCGAGACGGCGATCCCGGAAGGCCTGCATCATCAGTTCGTGGTGGCGGTGACGCTGACCAATCTGGTGTTCTGGCTGGTGCTCGGTATGGTCGTCGGGCTGGTGCGCGGACGCTTCACCGGCGCGGCAACCAGCCTGCGCGACAGCTTTGCCTGACCGCGCTGCCGGGGCGCTGACCCTGGTCATCGGCGGTGCGCGCTCCGGCAAGAGCGCGCATGCCGAGAGGCTGGTGAGCGCCTGTCCGGCGCCGTGGAGCTATATCGCCACAGCGCAAGCCTATGACGAGGAGATGCGTCAGCGCATCGCGCTGCACCGCTCGCGGCGAGGCGATGGCTGGACGACCATCGAGGCGCCGCTCGACCTTGCCGGCGCGATCGAGGCACTGCCCGACGGCCAGCCGGTGCTGATCGACTGCCTGACGCTGTGGCTGACCAACCATATGCTGGCCGACCATGATGTCGAGGCCGAATGCCAAAGGCTGGCCGATGTGCTGTCGCGGCCGCGTGGCCCGTGGTTCGTGGTGTCCAACGAGGTCGGCCAGGGCATCGTGCCGGACAATGCGCTGGCAAGACGGTTTCGCGATGCCGCCGGCCGGCTGAACCAGGACGTCGCGGCGGTCGCCGGCACCGTGCTTTTGATGGTGGCGGGGCTGCCGCTCAAGGTGAAATGACATGGCTGATACTATCGATCCCAAGACCATTGAACAGGGGGACGAGGAACGCCACCGCGCCAAGATGGCCAAGCGCAAGGCGGTGCAGGACGCCGAGGTTGCAGCCAAGACGGTCGAGAAGGGGCTGTTGATCGTCAACACCGGGCCGGGCAAGGGCAAGACCACGGCCGCCTTCGGTCTGGCGCTCAGGATGCTCGGCTACGGCAAGCGTGTCGGCGTCGTCCAGTTCATCAAGGGCAAATGGCACACCGGCGAGAAGGACGCCTTTGCCGCCTTCGGCGACCGTGTCCTCTGGCACGCCATGGGCGAGGGCTTTACGTGGGAGACGCAGGACCTGAAACGCGACATCGCGGCGGCCGAGGCCGCCTGGGCGAAGGCGCTCGAGCTGATGGCCGAGCCGTCGATCAGCCTGGTGGTGCTCGACGAGTTGAACATCGCGCTGCGTTACGACTATCTCGACCTCGAAAAGGTGGTCGCGGCGCTGAAGTCACGCCGCGAAGGCCTGCATATCGTCGTCACCGGCCGCAACGCCAAGCCGGCACTGGTCGAGGCGGCCGACCTGGTCACCGAGATGGCCGTGACCAAGCACCACTTCTCCGCCGGCGTGAAGGCGCAGCAGGGGATTGAGTTCTGAGGGGTGTTGCTGGTTTGTCAAGGTCAGCGCTGCCCCTCATCGCCTGCCGGCGACTTCTCCCCGTGAAGGACGGGGACAAGGAGCTAGCCGCAACGCTGGCGATCTCCCTCTCCCTGTCTTTTCACGGGGAGCTAAGGCTGAGGGGCAGCGCCGACCTGAACCGATTATTTGAGGCGTTGCCCTATTTTGTTCTTGCTTTGTGCCGGCAGCTATGCTATTAATTTCGCTATGGTGCTAATTGGCTCCAACGACCCGCCGCTTGGCGGGTTTTTTGTTTCCGTCGATCTCGAGCGCAGGTCACGCCAAGATAACAACCACTGCGACCACCCCGAACAGCGCAATCAGCAGCAAGTCGGCGACCTGGTAGAGTTTCAGCGCCCGTCGGACGTCGGTGCTCTCGACATCGTCGCGGCGGCCGCCCTCGCCCATCAACGCGTCTTCGACCATCACGCCGTCGTAGGAACGGGGGCCGGCGAGCGCCAGGCCGAGCGCGCCGGCCATCGCTGCCTCCGGCCAGCCGGCATTGGGCGAGCGGTGTTTTTTCGCATCGCGCCGCACGGCGTGCCAGGCGGCTTTGGCGTCGGCGCCCTTGACCAGGAAAGCCGCAAGCACGATCAGCAGCGCCGTCAGCCGCGACGCCGGCAGGTTGATCCAGTCGTCGAAGCGCGCAGCCGCCCAGCCGAAGGCTTCGTGGCGCGGCGTGCGGTGGCCGATCATCGAATCGGCGGTGTTTGCGGCCTTGTAGGCGACGCCGCCGGCGAGCCCGCCAATACCGATCCAGAAGGCCGGCGCGACGACGCCGTCGGAGAAATTCTCGGCAAGACTTTCGATCGCTGCGCGGCAGACAGCGGCCCTGTCGAGCTTTTCCGGATCGCGGCCGACGATCCTGGAGACGGCGATGCGGCCCATGTCCAGTCCGCCGCTGTCGAGTGCGTCGGCCACCGCTTCGACATGCTCGGCCAGGCTCTTCTGCGACAGCAGCGACGTCGCCAGGATTGCGGTGACCAACAAGCCGAAGGGAATGCTCCAAAGCATGACTTCGATCCAGAAGGCGAGGGCGGCCGGCACCAGCACGATCACCAGCAGCGCGACGACGCCCCAGCGGCGACGGTCGGCGTCGGAATCAGTGGCGCGGTTGAGCCTGCGGTCGAGAAAGGATATCAGCCTGCCGAACCAGGTGACGGGATGGCCAATGGCATCGAAGAGCCGGGCCGGGTAGCCGAGTACAAGTTCGATGGCCAGCGACAGGAAAGTGATCAGGATCGACATGAAGTCTCTTGATGGGGTGACGGCGGCAGTGGACCACGGCGGAAGCCTTGGCCGGGCGAGGGCGCTTTTCCCTCACGCGCCGCTGCCTTTCGTCGACCTCTCGACCGGGATCAATCCGCACTCCTACCCGCTTTTCGATTTGCCCGCCACCGCCCTGTCGCGATTGCCGGAAACGGCGCGCAGCCGCGACTTGGCTGAAGTCGCGGCAAGCGCCTATGGCGCGCCGTCGGCGGCGAACGTCGCGGCGGCGCCCGGCACGCAAATCCTGTTGCCGCGCGTCGCTTCGCTGGTCAGCCCGGGCAAGGTGCTGGTGCTCGGGCCGACTTATGCCGAGCATCGGCGGGCAGCAGCGATCGCCGGCCACGCGGCGGCTGAAGTCGATAATTTCGAAGCCCTGGCGGCGGCCAACCTTGCGATCGTCGTCAATCCAAACAACCCGGACGGGCGCGTCGTCGAGCGCGAAAGATTGCTTCGACTTGCCCGGGCATTACGCGCCAGAGGCGGGCTGCTGGTCGTCGACGAGGCCTTCATGGATGTCGGCCCGCGCAGCGAGAGCCTGGCCGGCGACGTCGACCAGGGCGGCATCGTCGTGCTGCGCTCGTTCGGCAAGTTCTTCGGCCTGGCCGGCCTGCGGCTTGGGTTTGCATTGGCCGACGCGCTGATGGTCGAGCGGCTGGAGGCGCAATTCGGGCCATGGGCGGTTGCCGGGCCGGCGCTCGAATATGGCATAAGGGCGCTTGCCGACACCGGCTGGCAGGCCGGGATGCGGCGCCGTCTGGCCGAGGACGCCGCACGGCTCGACACGCTGTTCGGCCGCTTCGGCGTGCCTGTCGCCGGTGGCACCACGCTGTTCCGCTATCTCAGGCTGGCGAACGCTGCCGGCCTGTTTTCGGCGCTTGGCCAGCGCGGCATCCTGCTTCGGCATTTCGCCGATCGTCCGGATGTGCTGCGCGCCGGCCTGCCGGGAGCCGACGAAGAATGGCGGCGGCTCGAATCCGCACTTGCCGGCTGGGCCTCGCGGCGCGACGATGATGCCAAGGGAGAAACGACCCAATGATCCATGTCTGCTCGCTGTCCAAAGTCGAGGAAACGGTAGCGAAGACCGGCGCCGGGCGGCTGCTTTCGCTGCTCGCCGCCGGAACGGAGGTGGTGCGACCGGCCTCGATCACCAGGGAAAACCATCTGCATCTGGTCATGCACGACATTGCGGTGGCGCAGGAGGGCATGACCATGCCGGGCGAGGAGCACGTTGTGACCCTGCTCGATTTCGCCCGCCAATGGGATCGCTCGCGCCCGCTGGTGGTGCATTGCCATGCCGGCATCAGCCGCTCGACCGCCTCGGCCTATATCATCGCGGCAGCGCTGGCGCCGAAGCGCGACGAGGCCGAGTTGGCCGAGACTCTGCGCAGGCTGTCGCCGACGGCGACACCCAATCCGCGGCTGATCGCGATCGCCGACACGCTGCTCGATCGCAGGGGCCGAATGATCGAAGCGATCCAGGCGATCGGGCGCGGCGCGGATGCTTTCGAAGGCACACCGTTCGAATTGAAAATCTGAGCCTAAAAACAAGTTCCAGGAAAGAGCGCAGGAGTTCTAGGACACAGCCAAGGAGCGAATGATGATCGGGAGAATTTTGGCAATCGTTGTTGGCGTGGTCTGCACGACAGGCAGCGCCATGGCCGCCTCCATGCCGGCTCTCAAGTCGATCGACCTGGCAGCGCTCCAAGCCACTGTCGAGCGTTTGGCCAAGGAACTTATGCTGCCCGGTGCTATGGTTTTGCTCAAGACTCCGCGGGGCAACCTCGTCTTCGGCTACGGTACGACTGAACTGGGTGCCACGAACCCGCCGCGCGCCGATACCCACTTCCGTGCGGCCTCGAACACCAAGACGATGACCGCCGCTGTTATCGTGCAACTGGTGCAGGAACGGAAACTGAGCTTCGCCGATCTGATCTCGAAATACGTCCAGCGCGTTCTCAACGGCGACGAGATAACCATTCGACAGCTCATAACAATGCGGAGCGGCCTCCCTAACTTCACAAATGCGCCGGAACTTGCCGAAAGCCTGGACAAGTATCCTTACAGGGTATGGACCGCCGATGAAGTACTCGGTATGGCGTTCAAACGGCCGCCGGACTTCGCGCCGGGTGCCGAATTCGAGTACAACAACACCAACTACTATCTGCTCGGCCTTGTTGCCGAGAAGATCGACGGCAAGCCGCTCTCGACCATCTTCCGGGACCGCTTGTTCGGGCCGCTCGGCATGAAGAACACGGCGTTGCCGCCGAGCACGTCGAACGCCATCCCCGAACCATACTCAAACGGTTACCTCTACGGCAGTACGTCGTACGCCCTGGCTGATGCGCCCTATCCGGACGACCTCCAGGCTGCGGCCAGGGCCGGAACGCTCAAGCCCAACGACGACACATGGCAGAACCCGTCCGCCTACTTTGCGGCTGGCGGAGTCATCTCCACCGCCGATGACCTCGCGACGTGGATGCGCGCGCTGGTCGGGGGCAAGCTCTTCAATGCCGACTTCCAGCGGCAGTGGCTTGCAAGCCCTGTGGCGCCGGAGCCGGGCGAACCCGCCATGCAAAAATACGGCTATGGCATCCTAACGCTGACCTTCGGGCCTAACGTAATCTACTATCACGAAGGCGAGGTGCCCGGTTACCAGTCCTTCATGGGCTACGATCCGGCCAATGACGTCACCCTGGTCATATGGACCAACCTGACTCTCGCGCTCGACGGCCAGGCGACCGCCAACACCTTGATGGTGAAGATACTGGACGAAATCTACACGGTGTCGCCGCTTCAAGAGGGGAAGTGAGGATCCTCGCGCGCGAATGGAATCGCCCCTCGTGAGCGAGGCCTGAGCTGGTGGGATCAAACACCTACGCCAGCCAATCCGCCAGCTTGGCCTTGCGCATGTCCCTCACCAAGCCGATGAAGCCGTCGGCCTGATGCTCGGCGGTGAGCCGGCCTTTTTCGGCGGTGGCAATGCTGGCGTCGCCGACCACGCCATTCGGGTTGAGATCGCTGGCGATCCAGGCGAAGGCGTGCGTTCCGGTGTGGCGCAGCAGCGAAAATTCCTTTTCGGCGCGGGCAACCTTGGACACGAAATTGTCGGCCTTGGCCATATCGACGAGGTCGGACCGGAAATGCAGCATCAGCGAGGTCTCGACGTCGCCGCCATGAATGCCGTGGCGGTCTTCGAGATCGGTGTACATACCGGCCGGCCGGCCAAAGCGCTGCCAGCTGGTCTTTAACGCCAGCATCTTTGCCCGCACACGCAATTCGCGCGTGACGATGCCCATGATCTCTTCATTGCCGCCATGCGAGTTGACGACAATCAGTTTTCGGACGCCGGCGCGCGCGACCGACAGGCCGAGTTCGGTCCATGCCTCGACCAAGGTCGTCGCCGGCAAAGTGAGGGTGCCGGGCGCATGCAGGTGCTCGTTCGACTTGCCTACCGCCTGCACCGGCAGGATGCGGATGTCGAGATCGCCGGGCAGGCGGGCGATCACCGTTTCCAGCATACCGTTCATGATCGAGGTGTCGGTCGAAACCGGCAGATGCGGCCCGTGCTGCTCGATCGCTGCCAGCGGCAGAACGGCAATGGTCGCCTCAGGATCGATGGTCGCGTATTCGGTGGTCCGGTAGTCACCCCACCATACGCGCTTTTTTGTTCCGGCCATTTTGAACCTCGAAGAGACTGAATGGGCGTTTGCGCTGCCCCTCACCCTTAGCCTCTCCCCGTGAAGGACGGGGGAGAGGGCGATCGCCAGCGTTCCGGCTAGCCCTGTCCCCGTCACTACACGGGGAGAAGGTGCCGGCAGGCGGATGAGGGGCAGCGCCAACCTTTGTCGTGTAACTTGAGATCATCGGCCTGTCGATTCCAGCCGCTGGCCAGCGCCTGCTCAACCCGCAGCGATGACCTCGATCTCGACCTTGAATTCCGGCCGGGCAAAACCGGAAACGACCATCAGCGTCGAAGCCGGCGCAGGGCTGGCGAACAGCCGGTCGCGAACTTCCATATAGGGGCGCAGGAAGGCGCGGTCGGTGACGTAGGCGTTGATGCGGACGATGTCGGACAGGCTGAGCCCGGCCTCGCCGAGAATCGCCGATATATTCTGGAAACAGAGCTCGGCCTGCGCGCCGGCGTCTTCCGGGATCTGGTCGTCCGCTGTGATCGCAACTTGGCCCGAACACAGCACCAGCCGCTTGCCGGGTGGCAACTCGACGCCGTGGCTGTAGCGGGCGAAGGGCGGCTTGATCGACTTCGGCGTGAGAAATTTGAACATGGCAATCTCCGTTCACGGCAGCCTATCGCATCGGCCCGAAAATCGAGATCGATTTTCGGAAAGCACGATGCGACAGGATACGAAGTTTTAGAGCGTACTTTGTGCGTCCAAGTGGACGCACGTCGCTCTAATGCGGGATCGATGCGGGCATCAAGATGGCGGTGCATGTCACGAGGGCGATTGTGGACAGGCGATCAAAAAATAGGCACGATGCCTTTCGTACAGCATGACCCGTCCGGCCTTCGCGCCGCCATTGCACAGGCGGGCATTGCACAAGCGGGCGGTCCCGGCGCAACGCGCCGGTGGCATGTGTCTTGCTTCTTGAAACAATGGTGTCGAGCCCGCCGCGTAATGCGCCGGAGCGAACAAAGGGTGGTGTGGATGTACGGAAAACTGAAGATTTCGGCCGGCGCGATCGTGCTGCTTGGCGCAGGCACGCTTGCTGCGGCAGCGAACGAAAAAGTCACCTTCGGCACCAATTGGTTGGCCGAGCCGGAGCATGGCGGTTACTACCAGGCGGTGGCGGATGGCACCTATGCGGCCTGCGGCATCGACGTGACGATCATGCAGGGCGGCCCACAGGTCAGCGGCCGGCCGCTGCTGCTGGCCGGCAAGATCGATTTCTACATGGGCGGCAATTTGCTGTCGGCCTTCGATGCCGTGCAGCAAGGCATACCGATGCGCGTCGTGGCCGCCGACTTCCAGAAGGACCCGCAGGTCATCATGTCCCATCCCGGCCAGGAGCTGGACAAATGGGAAGACCTGAAGAACGCCGACCAGTACATCCTCGGCGACGAAGGTGCGCAGACCTTCTTCCAGTGGATGGTCACCGACCTTGGCTTCGATGCCGCCAAGCGCGTGCCATACACCTTCAACCCTGCGCCGTTCATCGCCAACAAGAAGTCGATCCAGCAGGGTTACGTCACCTCGGAGCCATTCGCCGTTCAGAAGCAGGGCGGTTTCACGCCGAACCAGTTCCTGCTGGCCGACTATGGCTGGGACACATATGCAACGACGGTCGAGACCATGCAGGAGACGATCGACAAGCGGCCCGAGGTGGTCCAGTGCTTCGTCGATGGTTCGGCCAAGGGCTGGTACAATTATCTCTACGGCGACAACAAGGCCGCCAACGAAATGATCAAGAAGGAAAATCCGGACATGACGGATGAGCAGATCGCCTTCTCGATCGAGCAGTTGAAGAAGTTCGGCGTGGTCGATTCCGGCGACAGCGAAAAGCTCGGCATCGGCGCCATGACCGACGCGCGCATCCAGAGTTTTTACGACAAGATGGTCAAGGCGAAGGTCGCGCCGGCGGGCATCGACATCAAGAAGGCCTACACGCTTTCCTTCGTCAACAAGGGCGTCGGGCTCGACCTGAAGAAGTAGACCGTGAAGCTGGAGAAAGTGGCGCAACAGCCAGGAAGTGTACCGGGGCCGACGCTGTTGGCGCTGCGTGGCGTCGGCAAGGTTTTTTCCAACGGCGTCACCGCGCTCAGCAATGTCGAGCTGACGATCCGGGAAGGCGACTTCCTCAGCCTGCTCGGCCCGTCCGGCTGCGGCAAATCGACGGCGCTGCGGCTGATTGCCGGCCTGTCGACGCCGACCTCGGGCCTGCTCGACTGGCGCGGCAGCGGCGCCCGCGATCGTTCGAATATCGGCGACCGTTCGAATATCGGCTTCGTCTTCCAGGAGCCGACGCTGCTGCCCTGGGCCGACGTCTTCGACAATGTCTGGCTGCCGCTGCGGCTGAAGGGCGTGTCGCGGGCCAAGGCGGCACCGACGGTGATGGAGATGCTGGCACGGGTTCACCTGACCGGCTTCGAGAAGGCGGTGCCGCGCGAACTGTCGGGCGGCATGAAGATGCGCGTCTCGATCGCCCGCGCCATGGTGACCAAGCCGCGGATTCTGTTGATGGACGAGCCGTTCGCGGCACTCGACGAGATCACCCGCTTCAAGCTCAACAATGACCTTCTGGAGCTATGGCAGGATGAGCATTTCACCGTCGTTTTCGTCACCCACAGCGTCTTCGAAAGCGTTTTCCTCTCCAACCGCGTCGTCGTCATGGCGGCGCGGCCGGGCCGAGTGTTCGCGGAGCTTGCCGTCGACGCGCCCTATCCGCGCGACGAGGCGTTTCGCACCTCGCCCGACTATGCCGCGCTCTGCCGCCAGGCATCCGACGTGCTGATCGGCGCCATCAACTCAACTGCCGGACCGCATCATGACGGCCATTGAAGAACCAGTCCTGGCGCTCGACCCGGAGGAGGCGCGCCGCGTCCGCCAGGAGCGCTTCGAGCGCATCGGCAGATGGCTGCTGCCGCTGGCCATCATGATCCTGGCGATCTGGCTGTGGGACCGTGTCTGCGTCTGGAACGACGTCCCGAAATACATCCTGCCGCGTCCCGGCGTGGTGCTGCAGACGTTGCATGACGATGCCGGGCTGCTGTTCTCCTCGCTGCTGGTGACACTCAGGATCACCTTCTTGAGCCTGCTTCTCGCCGTCATCGGCGGCGTCGGGCTGGCGGTGCTGTTCGCTCAGTCGAAATGGGTGGAGATGTCGTTCTTTCCGTTCGCCATCGTGCTGCAGGTGACGCCGATCGTCGCGATCTTTCCGCTGATCAACATCTATGTCGACAACCAGACGACAAAGCTTTTGCTTTGCGCCTGGATCGTCGCCTTCTTCCCAATCCTTTCCAACACCACGCTCGGCCTCAATTCGGTCGACCGCAATCTGCGCGACATGTTCAAGCTCAACGGTGCGACCCGCTGGCAGCAATTGCGCTATCTGCGGCTGCCGGCGGCGATGCCTTATTTCCTCGGCGGGCTGAAGATCGCCGGCGGGCTGTCGCTGATCGGCGCGGTGGTGGCCGAGTTCGTCGCCGGCGCCACCGGCCAGTCGTCTGGCCTCGCCTCGCGCATCATCGAGGCCGGCTACCGGCTCAACGCACCAAGGCTGTTCGCCGCGCTGATCCTGATCTCGCTCACCGGCATCCTGATCTTCCTGGTTCTGTCGCTTGTATCGCATCTCATTTTGCGGCGCTGGCACGAGAGCGCACTGAGGCAGGAGCGGTAGGCATGGTCGGCGCCGTTACCCCCCTCTGTCCTGCCGGACATCTCCCCCTCAAGGGGGTGTTTGGACCGGGGACATCGCGAACAGGTGTGCGAGGACATCGCGAACAGTTTGGCGCGCTTTGCGCTGGGGGGTTCGGGATGC
>NZ_JAMYMK010000010.1:0-232603 GCF_040318565.1 Mesorhizobium sp. M1142 | reverse complement strand
GCCGACCTCTCATGAATCACGCAAAACCGCTCTTGGGAATCCTCAAAACGCTCCCAGAACTAAAAAACTGCCAAAGTAGTGCTAGCCGCCCGCGCCATCGTCCATCATCGTGCCGGTGAGCGCCTCATAGGCTCTGCTGCACACCTGAGAACCCGGACAATCCTTCACGATAAGTACTGGCGCCACGGTAAGAACCGCCGCGGCAAGGATTTGCAGGAAAAGACCGACGGCGCTTACCTTCCTGCCGAACGCGCCGGCCAAGAAAAAGTAGAGACCCTGGGCCATGCAGGCTGCCGTCAGAATGCCCAGAAGCGTGCTGGTCGCTCTTGCGAAGGGCGTTATGTAGCCGTCGGGAAAACCCGACATGCCGAGATCCATCGACCATTGCAGCGCCAGCATGACGCTCAGCGCTGACCAGACAAGGGCCGTCGTACGAGTGAACAGCGTCTGCTTTGGTTTGTTGCTCGGATCGGCCATCGGATCACGTCGGAATTGCTTGCCGGGACATGCGCAAGTTCTGGGTCAAATCAGTGAGACGTTGCCGCCGGCATGGCGTTCGAGCCGGGCGGCGAGGTCGAGCTCCAGCAGCACCATGAACACTTGGGCGGGATGCAGGCCGGTGTGGCGGATGATCTCGTCCACTGATACCGGCGTCGGGCCGAGCGCTTCGACGACGCGGTCGCGATCGTCCTCGCGCGGCGGCGGTGTTGCCGAAAAGTCGGGCGGCTCTTCAAGCGGCGATGTCCTTGGCGACCAGCCGCCGACCAGCGGCGCTATGGCACTGGTGATATCGGCGGCCTCGGTCACAAGGGTGGCGCCGTCCTTGAGCAGGCCATTGGCGCCGGCGGCGCGCGGATCGAGCGGTGAACCGGGAACGGCGAAAACCAGCCGCCCCATCTCGCCGGCGAGGCGGGCGCTGATCAGCGAGCCGGAGCGCTGTGCGGCCTCGACCACTACCAATCCCAATGCAGCACCGGCGACGAGCCGGTTGCGGCGCGGAAAGTCCTGTGCGCGCGGCTGCCAGCCAAACGGCATTTCGGAAATGATGGCGCCGCCATGCTCGGCGATCTCGTCGCACAGGTCGGCATTTTCGGGCGGGTAGGGCAAATCGAGGCCGCCGGCGAGCACGCCGATCGTGCCGGTCGAAAGGCTGCCCTGGTGCGCGGCTGTATCGATGCCGCGCGCCAGGCCGGAAACAATGCCATAGCCGTCGCGGCCGAGATCCGCCGCCAGCATCCGCGCCATCTTGATGCCTGCCAGCGATGCGTTGCGAGCGCCGACGATGGCGACCGCTGGCAAGCGGAACACCGCGCTGTTGCCCCTGACCGCGAGCAGCGGCGGCGGATGATCCATGCTTTTCATCAGTGGCGGATAATCCGCCTCGCCGATGCCGACGAAGCGGGCGCCGGCCCGCCGGGCCGTCTCCAACTCCGCCTCGACCTCGGCAATGGACGGGATGCGGACGATTTTTCTGGCGCCACCCGAAATCATCAGCTCGGGCAGCATCGATAACGCTGCTTCGGCCGAACCGAACCGGTTGATCAGGTCGCGAAAGGAAGCCGGGCCGACATTCGGCGTGCGGATCAGACGAAGCCAGCTCAGCCGCTGCCGGTCGCTGAGGCGCGGCCCGGCGTCGGGCTCGCTCACTCTTTGGCCCCGATCTTACCCTCGGTGCCGGCAAGCAGCCGCGCAATGTTGGCGCGGTGCTTTACGATGACGATGAGGCTCATCGCCGTGAAAAGCCCGGCAATCTGCTGGGTGCTCAGGAAATACAGGGCAACGGGCACGACGACCGCTGCCGTCAGTGCCGCAAGCGAGGAGAAGCGGAACAGGAAGGCCACCGCCAGCCAGACGACGGCGAAGATAAGCGCCACTTGCCAGGCAAGGCCGATTAGCACGCCGAGGTAAGTGGCGACGCCCTTGCCCCCCTTGAAGCCGAGCCAGACCGGAAAAAGATGACCTGAAAACGCGCCGAATCCGGCCCAAAGTCCGAGCTCGGGCGCAAAGCGGCCTGCGATCAACACCGCCGCGGTGCCCTTCAGCGCATCGAGCAGCAGCGTGGCCGCGGCCAAGCCCTTGTTGCCGGTGCGCAGCACATTGGTGGCGCCGATGTTGCCGGAGCCGATGTTGCGCACGTCGCCGAGGCCGGCGGCACGGGTTATCAGCAGGCCAAACGGGATCGAGCCGAGAAGATAGCCGAACACCAATGCCAAGACGGGACTGTAAACCATTGTTCCCCCGAACTTTCCTTGGCTGAGCGAAGTTGAAGACCTGACACCCGCTTCGTCTTAGGCCGAAAACACTGTGCGGCCCGCCACCATCGTTTGCAAGACCTTGCCTTGCAGTCGCGCGCCTTCGAAACAGGTGTTTTTCGAGCGTGAGCGGATGCCGCTCTCGCTAACGACCCATGGCTCGTCCAGATCGACGAGCGCAAGGTCGGCCAATGCCCCCGGTTTCAGCGTGCCGCCGGGCAGGCTGAACAATCTTGCCGGCGCGGTCGACAGTGTCTCGATCAGCCGCAGCAGCATCACGTCGCCATTGTGATAGAGCCGCAGCGCTGCGCCCAGCAGCGTTTCCAGCCCGATGGCGCCGGCCGCAGCATCGGCAAAGGGCAGGCGCTTGGTGTCGACGTCCTGCGGGTCGTGCGAGGAGACGATGAGGTCGATGGTGCCGTCCTTGATCGCTTCGATCATCGCCAGCCGGTCTTCCTCGGCGCGCAGCGGCGGCGTCAGCCGGAAGAAGGTGCGGTACTCGCCGACATCGTTCTCGTTGAGCGACAGATTGTGGATCGACACGCCGGATGTGACATTGGCGCCTTCGGCCTTGGCTCGCGTCACAGCAGCCGCCGCCATCGCCGTCGAGATCTTGGCCGCGTGATAGGCGCCGCCGGTCAGCCGCGCCAGCGCCAGATCGCGCTCCAGCGGGATGGATTCGGCCTCGCGCGGAATACCGGCAAGGCCGAGCCAACTTGCATATAGGCCTTCATTCATCACGCCTGACGAGGCGAGATCGGCATCCTGGGTTTCGTGGGCGATCACGCCACCGAAATCGCGCGCATAGGTCAGCGCCCGGCGCATCACCAGCGCGCTGGATATGATGTGGCGACCGTCAGTGAAGGCGACCGCGCCGGCTTCGAGGAGCAGGCCGAACTCGGTCATCTCACGGCCTTCGAGACCCTTGGTGATCGCCGCTGCCGGAAAGATGTTGACGATGGCTGTATCCTTGGCGGTGCGCAGCACAAACTCGACCAATGCGACATTGTCGATCACCGGGTCGGTATCGGGCATCATCACAATCGAGGTGACGCCGCCGGCCGCTGCCGCCACGCTGGCCGAGGCGATGGTCTCCCGGTGTTCGCCGCCCGGTTCGCCGATGAAGACACGCGCATCGATCAGGCCGGGGATGATCGCCTTGCCGGCGCACTCGATGATCGTGGCGGCTTCGGGCGCGCCCTGGTTCAAGGCCGCCTTGCCAGCGGCAACAATTTTGCGCCCTTCGACGATGACGGTGCCGATCTCATCGATGCCGCGCGATGGGTCGACGATGCGGGCGCGGCTGAAGACCGTTATGCTCATCGGCCCCGACCCTCGTGGTTTCGACGCGGGTCGAGCAGCGCTTCCATCACCGCCATGCGTACGGCGACGCCCATCTCAACCTGTTCCTGGATGACGCTTTGCGGGCCGTCGGCGATCTCCGAGGCGATCTCGACGCCGCGGTTCATCGGGCCGGGATGCATAACCAGCGCACCGTCCTTGGCCGCCTTCAGCTTCTCGGCGTCGAGGCCGAAATAGCGGAAATATTCGCGCACCGACGGTACGAAAGCGCCTTCCATGCGTTCGCGCTGCAGGCGCAGCATCATTACCACGTCGGCGTCCTTCAGACCCTCGGCCATGGAACGGGTGACGATGACGCCCATCTTCTCGATGCCGGCGGGCAAAAGCGTCGAAGGGGCGACGACCCTGACCTGGGCACCAAGCGCGTTGAGCAGGATGATATTGGAGCGGGCCACGCGCGAATGCAGGATGTCGCCGCAGATCGCCACGATCAGCTTCGACAGCGGACCCTTGGCGCGGCGGATGGTCAGTGCGTCGAGCAGCGCCTGGGTAGGGTGCTCATGGGCGCCGTCGCCGGCATTGACCACCGAGCAGCCGACTTTTTGGGCAAGAAGTGCTGCCGCGCCGGCCGATTGATGGCGGATGATCAATATGTCGGGACGCATGGCATTCAGCGTCATCGCAGTATCGATCAGCGTCTCGCCCTTTTTCACCGAAGAGCTCGCTACGGACATGTTCATGACGTCGGCGCCGAGCCGTTTGCCGGCCAGCTCGAACGACGATTGCGTACGGGTCGAGGCTTCGTAGAACAGATTGATCTGGGTGCGGCCGCGCAGCGTCGATGTCTTCTTGTCCGATTGCCGCGAGATGGCAACGGCCCGGTCCGCCCGGTCGAGCAGAAGCTCTATGTCGGCGGGGGAAAGATCGCGGATGCCCAGAAGATGGCGGTGGGGATAAAGTGGCAGGGACGATGCGTCGGTCATCTCAAGTCGCTGCTATAGGGGGGAGGCTCCGCGGCTGCAAGCATCGGCTTGGGATTGGATCGGTTCTCCCCGGGATTTTCGTCGCGCGCCGCTGGCCATAGGCTATAAACCGCCTTGGCTTTGGATTCGCAGCCTTCAGGTGATAAGGACGAAGCGTGACTGACGACGTGACCAACCAGCCGCCGCCGCTGGCCGGCGGCAACGCCTGGCGGGGCGATCCGTTGCTGATCCAGCTTGCCGAGCGCTTTTCCGATCCGGTGCGTAAGGACCTCGACGGGCTTGGCCGTTTCGTTCTGACCCATGAAGCGCAGGAACTGGCTCGTCTTGCCAATGTCGAGACGCCGAAGCTCAGGACCCATGATCGCCAGGGCCGGCGCATCGACCAGGTCGAGTTCCATCCCGCCTATCACGCGCTCATGCGCCGCTCTGTTGCCAACGGGCTGCATTCGTCGGTTTGGGAGAATGGCGACGCCGAGATCGGCCGTCGCCACCAGGTGCGCGCCGCGCGCTTTTATCTCACGGCTGAGCTCGAGACCGGGCATCTCTGCCCGATCACCATGACCAGCGCTTCGCTGGCAGCGCTGATGGCCAGCCCGAAGCTGTTTCGCGAATGGGCGCCGCGGGTGACGACGCGCAAGTACGATCAAAGCCAAAAGCCGCCGGTCGAAAAAGCAGGGCTGACACTCGGCATGGGCATGACCGAGAAGCAAGGCGGCACCGATGTCCGCTCCAACGTCACCAAGGCGGAGCGCGCCGGCAGCGGGTTTTATCGCCTGACCGGCCACAAATGGTTCATGTCGGCGCCGATGTCGGATGCCTTCCTGGTGCTCGGACAGGTGCCGGAGGGACTGTCGTGCTTTCTCGTGCCCCGCTTGCTCGGCGACGGATCCGGTAACGGCTTCCGTTTTCAACGGCTGAAGGACAAGCTCGGCAACCGCTCCAATGCCTCGTCGGAGGTGGAATTCGTCAGTGCCATCGGCGAGATGGTCGGCGAGCCCGGCGCCGGCGTGAAGACGATCATGGATATGGTGACCCTGACGCGGCTCGACTGCGCTGTCGCCTCGTCGGCGATCATGCGGGCCGGACTGGCCGAGGCTGTCCACCACACGCGCCACCGCAAGGTGTTTGGAACCAATCTGATCGAGCAGCCGCTGATGCAGCGTGTGTTGGCCGATATGGCGCTCGACGTTGCCGCCGCTACCGCGCTGTCGTTCCGGCTGGCGCGCTCCTTCGACGAGGCGGCCGGCGACCGCGGCGAGGCGGCCTTCGCCCGCGCCATGACGCCTGTCGTCAAATACTGGGTCTGCAAGATTGCGCCGCCGCTGCTCTATGAAGCGATGGAGTGCCTCGGCGGCAATGGCTATGTCGAGGAGGGGCCGCTCGCCCGCTACTATCGCGAAGCTCCGGTCAACGCGATCTGGGAAGGTTCAGGCAACGTCATGGCGCTCGACGTGTTGCGCGTGCTCGGCCGCGCGCCGGGCCTGTTCGACGACGTGCTGGCCGGCATCGACCGCGATCTAGGCGCCGGCGGACGCGGCACCGTCGGCGTGCTCAAGGCGGCAATGCAGGTCGCAGCAACCGACGAGGGCTCGGCGCGGCTGTTGACCGAGCAATTGGCATTGTCGGCGGCGGCGGCAGAGCTTCGCAGGCTGGGGGCAGGGCGGATCGCCGACGCCTTCGTGGAAACGCGCCTCGCCGGCCAGTGGCGCAATACCTATGGCATGATCGATTCGCGCCATGATGCCCGCATGATCATCGATACGCTCTACCCGCCGATCAACTAGGTGCCGTCGCCAAACTCGCTGCCGCTCTCGCGCCCCTGTGGATGGCCGTTAACCTTAACGAATGGTTTCCGTTGCGGCGGCCGGTGGCAAAGCCCAATGTTATGGTTAAGGCAAGGACTGTTCAGCTTGAGCGGCTTTGCCCTGCGAAGCGGGAGCGTCATGCGGCATATTCTGAGCTCTTTTCTGGCATTGCATTGGGCGGCCGTTTTCGCCCTGCTGGCGTTCATCTGCATCGACGGGAATCGAGGCGTGGCGACGGCCCTTGGCGTACTGGGCGTTCCCGTCCAGAACACTCGATTTGCCGATCTCGAAAACGCCGTCGTCGTGGCACCGCTCGCCGTGGCACTGCTTGTCGTCGCGGTGTTGTTCTGCTGGGCCTTTGTTGAAGCACTGACCAGCCACGCGACCAACCCGGATCCTGCCGACAGCGTCGTGCGGATCGCCTTCATCTCCGCCTTGGGCGTGCTGTCGCTGATAGTCATCGGCGGCGCCGCGCAAGGCATCAATGGGCTGTTCATGGTTGTTGCGGTGCAATTGGCGGCACTTCTGGCGTCCTATGTCGCGATGCTCGCCGAGCGGCGGTCGGCCGTTGCCGCGGCAGTTCCAGGGACCGGCGACATCCGAGCGGCCGCGCATGTCATGGCCAAGGCAGCGGCGCATAATTCCTCGCTTGCCCGCATTTCCGGCCGGCTGGATTCGAGGGACGACCGCTGATGCGCACCTTGTTCGCGCTTTGGGCGGCTCCGCTCCTCTTGTTTTGGGGCTGGTTCTTTCTGTCGCTCAACGACATCAATTTCGGCTACGTCATGCTGAGCCGTCAATTGCACGATCTCGTCTTCCAGCTCTATGGACAGATGCTCGGCGTCGATCCGGCACTCATTCCGGGCATGGTGGCGAAAGCTTGCGTGTTCGATGGGCTGCTGCTGACGGGGTTCTGGGCATTTCGCCGCCGCAAGGCAATTGGTGGCTGGATCACGGCGATGCGCAACCGCTATTTCGACCAGGCATCGACGCCGAGCACCTGAAGCATATGCATGAGGCTTTGAAAAATATACCCGCTCGAATCCTCGACGTAGCGATTGGGGCGCTAACCCAAGCTAATCAACATGCGGTTTATTACGATCCTGGCATGGATCACTGGACCGATATGTCTGTTCTAAACGCCGCCATGGCCGGCGAATTGTTCATCAAAGCGATCGTAGCAAAGGAGCATCCGCTCCTAATATTTCGCGACCTATTTCAACTCGACGACCCGGTCAATCAAGATTTAAAAATCGAACATATCATCGAGAAGGGAAAGACCTACAATTTTGAACATCTTGCAAAACTGCTCTGGGTAGCTACCGGCGAACGCCTTCCCGACTTGGATAGCTTTGAAAAGTTGCGCAAAGCGCGCAATGCTATCCAGCATTTTTGCTCGCCTGGCGAGAACGTGGACCTTCGTAGGCTCGCGCTAAGTTCTTGTACAAGAATATAAATCCACTCATAAACAAACATTTTGGTCTGTGCGCTGTCGAACATCACGAAGATCACAGTGTTGGCTACGACTATGTCGTTGACTGCGTCATCGGCCACGAACTGCTTTTCTCAATTCCCGATAAATTCGAGGTTACTGAGATCGATCTAGCTGAAGCAATTGACGGCACGAGCCAGGAGTACCGCAAAGTGCTCAAGGCACATTTCGCGGCCAGTGGGCTGAACCTGGAGGAGATAGCTCGACGCTCATGAGCAAAAGGGCACCACTTGATGCTCAAGGCTTTCGCACGATTGTTGCGCAGGAAGAGGACATCAACGCCGAACGAATTCACTATTGCTACCAAATTGGTTCCACGTTCGTGCATCTCTCTCTGATGGAGGATGCCATCATCAATGCGATGTCGATTTGTGGCCGGATTAAGGTGTCGAAGCTCCTCGGAGCCGATAGCGCCGCGTGGGAACTGATCCAGAAGCGAGACCAGCTTCAAAGCTCGACCCTAGGAAATCTTATCACGACCTTGTCGAAGCATGGGGTGGCACATGCAGGTATCGCATACCTCAATGGGTGAAATCGAAACGCGACTTCTTCGTTCACCGCCTCTTCAATGAGGGCGCGTGGCCGGGAGAGCTAGGCTTTCGGGCCCTTCAACGGCAGTGTCGAATGCTCCTTTTTCTAGACTAGAGGCCATTTTCGCACGCGCAAGCCAAAAAATCTGGAAGATTTTTAGCCGTGCGAATCTGATGGAGTATGTCGATCTCGGCCCTGATGGAGCTCTCTTGATACCAACAGATTTGGCCAAGAAGCTTCAAAGCTAGCTTTCTCAGCAAAGAATCCCGGTCGGACGGGGCACGCAGCAACGTGCGACAATACAAACATCGCAATCCGTGTTTCGCGATATGGAATTCTCCAGCATGCCAAGGCGCGCCAAGCGATAGGGGTCACGCATCTCCGCCACTTAGCATTTTCCGTAATTCATGATGTGAATATCATCGTGAAATTCATGAAAATATGTTTGACTTTTGCCGAGCGTCTTGGCTATCTGATATTCATCGGATGTATGCGGAGGAAGATTTGGCAGGAAAAAATGAGAAACGTGAAAATTTTGTAAGACTGGCGGAAGGGCGTACCCAGCTTGCGCTGGACGCTATCAGGAAAATCGGCAATCTTTCGAACAGTCGAGCGTACGAATACACGGATGCTGATGTTAAAACGATCGTCAAAGCCTTGCGTGACGCGACGACGGAAATAGAGCGAAAATTCAGTTCCACCACAGGTGAGACTTTCAACAAGTTCAAGCTCAAGGGGCAACCGCAGTGAAAGCCGAACCGCTTAACATCAACGACAAACGGTTCCTTATTAATCGCCTGATTGAACAGGCGCCTGTCAGCACCCTAATTCGAGAGTTCTTCAAGAACGCAGATGAAAGCGCGGCGCTGGCACCGGTCGGAAATCGGCGCATCGAGATTTATCCTGTCGAGATCGATAGAGTGCGCAAATTAGCCTTCTGGAATACCGGTCCTGGCATGGACGGTGCGGAGCTTAAGAGGGCGACCGACCTATCCTCATCGATCGGCAAGGACATGGCTCTTGATGCCAATTTTGGGATCGGAGCCAAAGTGTCCGGACTGACGATGTCTAAGGCCGGGATCAGATATCGTTCATGCAAGAACGGCTCAGTGTCCGAAATAACCATCGGCTACGACAAGGAAGAAGGCACATATGTCCGCTTCCCTGCGATGCTGCCGGACGGCAGTTACGATACCGTCTATGACGTCACTGCGGCGGCTGTCGCCGAAGGCAGACAAACGCAATACGACTGGACCGAAGTGATTCTTTTCGGTGAAAGCGAGGATCATGACACCGTCGCGGAACCTTTGGGCAGAGGAAAATCTGTCGATCGCAGCTATGTACCAAGTACCATCTTTCGTCGCTTCGCCGCCTTCTCCGAGGGAGTTGAAGTTCGCATCGACGTCGCGATGACCAAAGGAGGCGGCAAAGATGAAACTGGCAAATACCGGCAACTCAGACCACTCGCGGACGTTCTCGATAAGCTGCCCAATAGCCAGCGCGTCCACGACGCTGACACCGGCCTGACTATCCATTACATTCACGACCCGAAGCACCCGATGTCGAGTCATTCGCTCAGTGCTCGAGCCAATCCGGCAACCTCGTCCACCACCTTCTGCGCGGTGGTGCATAAGAGCGAACGCTATGACATCAAAACCAGCAAAGCTTGGTCAGCAGCAGCACCGAAATTCGGTATCCCGTTTGGCTCGAAGGTGCTTACGGTTGAAATCGAAATCCCTGACACGATGGCGCTTTCCAACCAATATCGCGATGGGCTCATGTGGCCCAAAGACCGTGCACCACTGACCGCAGAAAACTTTGTCGACTATGTCCGGGAGTTGATGCCGGATTGGGTGAAAGATGTCATTCGATCCGAGTCACCGGAATCCGATGACAATCTGGATGACATCCAAACCGACCTCCAAAAACTTTTAGATGAGTTTCGCGTGCCTACGGTGGCGTTCAAACCTTCTAGAAACTTTAGCGCGTTGAACATGGAAAGCCACTTTGAGGGTAGCGACGCAAGCGAGCGCGTAGATATCGACCAAGATCTTCCTGGGAACACTGAATTCATCGGCCCCGATGAGCCGACTGGCCGCAATGGTGCACGTGCTACGCAGGAAAAAGTTCGCAAAGCACCAGCCGGTTCTAAGCCCTCCAAAGCGATGCAGGCGCTGGAGCGCGTGCCCACCATCACGATCCTGTTAGACCCCGATGAGATTTCCGACAAGGGCGTAAAAGGCCGTGCTGGACGATACTACAGCGAATCTCAAACGCTCTTTGTCAATGGCCTGTACCCAATCATAGAACGTATGGCCGCCGATTTGGAACGGGAACTCGTAGGCACGGGGGAGCCCGAGGTTGTGCGATCGGAATGCCTCCGTGCAGCACGCCGATCAGCGGCGTTTCGCGTCGGGAAAGTGACTTGCTACGCCATCAGCAAGCGTCTTTCTGACGACTGGTCGGCCGACGATCTTGAAGGGGCAACATCTCCCGAATCTCTTTCAATGGCGGCGGACGATTACAAGCAAGGTCTACAAACAGCCAAAAAATTGGCGCGCGAAATGATTAAAGCTTCCAAGCTCGAAAGGGTTGATGCAGCGTGACGGGCCACTGATGTGCACGGAGGAGCCTTTTCCCGATTGCGCCAATCGCACCGCGGCAGGTAAGCGATGATGACGGCTTCAGAAGATCAATACAGAGGGCATTTCAAGATTGGCAGGTGCAATCTTCCAGACAAGTTGACAACTTGTCGGCCCTCAGTCGCGTCGAAGTCCTTTCGGAAAAATTCGTTCATATTCGCGACGAACAGATACGGGCCATCCTTGGCGTGTCGAAGGGTGGTGAAAAACTAGCGATCTGCGAAGCAATTGGTCTTGGCGTTAAGGGTTTGCAAGCAGGCTCTGAAGCCGGTCGAGAACACCCTGTAGGATGAAGGCCGCAGCTGCCGAATCGATCTTGCCGGCGCGTTTCTTGCGGGAAAAATCCATCTCGATCAACGTCCGCTCGGCCGCCACCGTCGACAGCCTCTCGTCCCAGAAGACGAAGGGCAGATCGGTCAATCCAGCCATATTGCGCACGAAAGCGCGGGATTTTTGGGCGCGCGCGCCTTCCGAGCCGTCCATATTGATGGGGAGGCCGATCACCACGGCGCCGGCATTTTCCTTCTGTAGCAGAGCGAGCAGCACTGCGGCATCGAGCGAGAATTTCCTGCGCATGATGACAGCGCGCGGGTGGGCGAAGGACAAGCCGCGATCGGAAACCGCCACGCCGATCGTCTTATCGCCGAGGTCGAGACCGGCCAGGGTCTTGCCGCCGCCGAGCCGGGCCGGCAACTCCTCGATGGTGATGATGCCCAATGGCTTTTCCTTTGACCGCGACGCCGCACGTCCTATACGCGCAAAGCGTGCGCGGCACTTTAATTTCGCCGTCGGCGTTCTATCCTCTACCGAAGCAAAAATCGAGGAAAGCATTGATGAAACTGACCTGGTACGGACATTCGGCATTCCGAATCGAAATCGAAGGCGCGAAAATCCTCATCGACCCCTATCTGGTCGGTAATCCGTCGTGGACGGGTGGGTGGGAAGGGCCGGCCGAAGGGGTCACGCACGTGTTGCTCACCCATGGCCACAGCGACCACATCAGCGGCGCCATCGAAGTGCTCAAGAAGAGCGGCGCGATGCTGGTCGCCAATTTCGAGATTTGCATGTACCTGGTCGGCAAGGGCGTCGGTAACAAGCAGATCAATCCCGGCAATATCGGCGGTACGGTCGATTGCAGCGGCTTCACCACCACCTTCGTTCAGGCTCTGCATTCATCGTCGTTTCCGGGCGAGGGCGGCCAGAATACCTATCTCGGCAATCCGGGCGGGCTTGTCCTGCACTTCCCCGAGGACAAGACGCTTTATCACATGGGCGACACCGACATCTTTTCCGACATGGCCCTGATCAACGAGTTGCATGAACCGAAGATCGGCATCGTGCCGATCGGCGATCGCTTCACCATGGGCGGCGCGGTGGCAGCCCTTGCCTGCCAGCGTTTCTTCAAGTTCGAGACGGTCGTTCCCGCTCACTTCGGCACATTTCCGATGATAGATCAGACCGCCGACAAATTCGTGGCCGGGCTGGACGGATCGGGTGTGAAAGTGGCGTTGCCGAAGATCGGCGAGACGATTACGCTGTAGCGACAGCGAACCGGAATGACGACATGGATCTGAGAAACTCTCTTTGCATTTCCATGCTGGTTGCCGCGTCGCCGGCGCTGGCCGCCGAGGATTTCATCAACGGGGTCTATCTGCAATCGGAGGATCTCTGCGCGCAGGCCAAAAAGGATACGCTGCAGACGGTGATCGAGGGCGGCAATATCGTGCTGTCGGCAAATGGGCTGGAAAGCATCGAATATAATTGTGAATTCCTGCAGATCACCAAAGCGACACGCTCACCAAGCTGGGCGGTGACCGCTATATGCCAGGAGCCGGGCTACGTCTTTCCCGATGTTCTCTCACTGACACAGATGAGCCCGAAGCAGATCGACCTGGTATCGGTACGGCCTGCCGCCGACGAAGGCGAGCAGAGCGGTAACGGCGGCAGTTATTTCCTCTGCGACGGCGTCACGATGCCATAGGGCAGTTGTCGGCACGATGCATGTTGCGCGGCACGCGCTGCGCCGCTATAGCGCTGGTTTTCCCCGAGGCACAAACATGTCCGTTGATATAAAAACCGTGAAGCGCGTCGCGCACCTTGCCCGTATTGCGGTGAGCGAGGAGGATGCAGAGCGTATGACCGGCGAATTGAACGCCATTTTGGGCTTTGTCGAGCAGTTGAATGAGGTCGATGTTTCCAGCGTCGAGCCGATGACCTCGGTCACGCCGATGGCAATGAAAAAGCGCCAGGACGTCGTCACCGACGGCGGCAAGGCAGCTGACATCGTCGCCAACGCGCCAGCGACCGACGAGAATTTCTTCCTTGTGCCGAAGGTCGTGGAGTAGCAGGCCGATGGCAATCGACATCGCCGCTGAGACGCCGCTGCAGGACGATGTGCGTGGGCTGGTCGAAGAGCTGAACGCCACATTGCTGGAGCTGACGCCGCCGGAGCATTGCTATCATTTGACCGTCGAGCAGATGGCGGATCGCGACACGACCGTTTTCATCGCCCGCGATGACGGCCTTGCCATCGCTTGCGGCGCACTGAAGCGCCACGATGCTGTGGTCGGCGAGGTCAAGCGAATGTATACGCGACCTTCGCATCGCGGCCGCAAGATCGGCGCGAAGATTGTCGAGCGTATCGAGGCGCTGGCGCGCCAAGAAGGGCTTAAGCGTCTGGTGCTGGAGACGGGGGACCGTCATCCCGCCGCCTGGACCGTCTACGAACGCGCCGGTTTTTCCCGCTGCGGCCCGGTACTGGATTATCCCGATTCCGAGTGGTCGGTATTTTACGAAAAGAGCCTTGCCTGATGACCGACCTGACCCAACTGACGATTTCGCAGGCCCGCGCCAAATTGCGTTCCAGGGAGATCACCGCCACCGAAGTCACCGAGGCCTATCTATCGGCGATCGAGCGAGCCAATCCGGCGCTCAATGCCTATGTCGTGGTCACCGACGACAAGGCGCGCGACATGGCCAAGGCCTCCGACGCGAAATTGGCCAAGGGCGAGGGCGGGTCGCTCGAGGGTATCCCGCTCGGCATCAAGGATTTGTTCGGCACCGAAGGCGTCCACACCCAGGCCTGCAGCCATGTGCTAGACGGCTTCATGCCGCGCTACGAATCGACGGTCACGGCCAATCTGTGGGCGGATGGCGCCGTCATGCTCGGCAAGCTCAACATGGACGAGTTCGCCATGGGCTCGTCCAACGAGACCTCGTATTATGGGCCCGTGATCAACCCGTGGCGGCGTTCGCGCCTCGACACGGTGGTGATGCCGACGACACATCAGGGCGAGGGTGGCTTCGTTTCGGCGTGCGGCACCAGGACCGCGCGCACGTTGGACAATGCCCAACTGGTGCCGGGCGGTTCGTCCGGTGGATCGGCATCAGCCGTCTCGGCCTTCCTGTGCGCAGGCGCCACCGCCACCGACACCGGCGGCTCGATCCGCCAGCCCGCCGCCTTCACTGGCACAGTCGGCATCAAGCCGACCTATGGCCGCTGCTCGCGCTGGGGGATCGTAGCGTTCGCCTCGTCGCTCGACCAGGCCGGGCCGATCGCGCGCGACGTCCGCGATGCCGCGATCCTGTTGAAGTCGATGGCTTCGGTCGACCCGAAGGACACGACGTCCGTCGACCTGCCGGTGCCGGACTACGAGGCGGCGATCGGCCGCCCGATCAAGGGCATGAAGGTCGGCATCCCCAAGGAATATAGAGTCGACGGCATGCCCGCGGAGATCGAGGCGCTGTGGCAGAAAGGCATTGCCTGGCTGCGGGATGCCGGCGCCGAGATCGTCGATATCTCGCTGCCGCACACCAAATACGCGCTGCCGGCCTATTACATCGTGGCGCCTGCCGAAGCCTCGTCCAACCTCGCCCGTTACGACGGGGTCCGCTATGGGTTGCGCGTGCCCGGCAAGGACATTGTCGACATGTATGAAAAGACCCGCGCCGCCGGCTTCGGGCGCGAGGTCAAGCGCCGCATCATGATCGGCACCTATGTGCTTTCCGCCGGCTACTACGATGCCTACTATCTACAGGCGCAGAAGGTTCGAACCCTGATCAAGCGCGACTTCGAAAATGTGTTCGCCGCAGGCGTCGACGTCATCCTGACGCCGGCAACGCCTTCCGCCGCCTTCGGCATCGCCGACGAGGACATGGCCGCCGACCCGGTCAAGATGTATCTCAACGACATTTTTACGGTGACAGTGAACATGGCCGGCCTGCCCGGCATAGCGGTTCCGGCTGGGCTCGACGCCAAGGGGCTGCCGCTCGGCCTGCAGCTGATCGGCCGGCCCTTCGACGAGGAAACGCTGTTCCAGACCGCCCATGTCATCGAACAGGCGGCCGGCACATTTCAGCCGGATAAATGGTGGTAGGATCGTTTCTCATCTGAGGGGGTGAGGGATGTTCTTCTATGTCTCCAAGATTCTCTGGTTCTTCGTTCAGCCGTTGAATCTCGCGATCTTCCTGCTGCTGGCGGGGCTGGTCGCGGCGATGTTCGGCCGGCGGCGATTGGCGGCCGTTGGCAGCACTCTCGCCTTCCTCATCCTTGTTGTTGCGACATGGAGCCCGCTCGGCCCCATGATGCTAAATCCGCTGGAGGAGCGCTTCCCCAGGCCGCCGCTGCCGGAAAAGGTCGACGGTATCATAGTGCTTGGCGGCAGTCTGGATGGTGCCGTCAATCTGGTGCGTGGCGGCTATGAAATGAACTCCAGTGGCGACCGGATGGTCGAGGCGGCCGTGCTGGCGCGGCGGTTTCCGACAGCGAAAGTCGTTATCTCCGGTGGCAGCATCGAAATCTTCCGCGGAGGCGAAGGCGATGCAGATACCGCACCGCGTCTTTTTGCCGCTCTCGGCGTGGCGGCCGATCGGCTGATCCTCGAGAGCAAATCCCGCAACACCTACGAGAACGCTGTCTTTACCAGGGAACTGGTGATGCCGAAACCAGGCGAGACCTGGTTGCTGGTGACCTCGGCCTTCCACATGCCACGCGCCAAGGCGCTGTTCGACAAAGCCGGCTTTTCGACCATTCCGTGGCCAGTCGACTATCGCACCTCCGGTAGGGAAGGCATCGCCACGTTCCCCTATCCCGGCGACTGGCTGGAGGTCACCACTGTTGCGATCCGCGAATGGATAGGGCTCACCGCCTACTGGCTGTCGGGCCGCATCGATCGGCCTTTTCCCGGGCCGGGCGGCTGACCGAGCACCGCCTGCCGCGCCGCCGAGAAAAACTGGCGGCGCACCAGCACCGCCAGCAGCAGCAGCGTCGAAAGCACGAAAACGGCGGGATCGACGAACCAGCCAAGATAGCCAATCGAGAAGAACACGCCGCGCAGGCCCGAATTGAAATGCTTCCCGGCCAGCATGTTCATGCGCGCCGCACGCCAGACTGCCGTTTCGGTGACCGGATTGCGCGACGCCTCGCCATGCGGAATCGGCACGGCGCCGATCAGGATCGAGCAATAGTTGAACAGCCGGTAAGCCCAGCCGAACTTGAAGAAGGAAAAGGCCAGGATCAGCACCAGGCCGAACACCTTCGTCTGGAACGCCGCGCGTGAGGACGTGGCGCCAAGCGGCAGGTCACTCAGCACGGTCAGAACCTGGTCGGAGGCGCCGAGCAAAGCAAAACAGCCGCCGATCGCAATCAGCGAACTGGAGGCAAAGAAGGCGGTTCCCTGCTGCAGGCCGCTCATGATGGCGGTGTCGACGATGCGGATCTCGCGCTCGGCCATGGTCCGCATCCAGGCCTCGCGCTGCGCGTTCATCGCCCTCGTCAGCGAGACGCGGCTGACCAGCATTCCGTCCGCGGCGAGCGTATGCAGCACCCACGCGGCAAGGAAGAACCCCAGCGCCGCAAGGTCGGCCATCGATAGATGAAAGGAATCGCTCATGCGTTGCTTTTACCACAGGCGGAGGGGACGCTTCGATGGCCGAAGCTGGAATGTCGCTGCCGGAGCAAACAAGGTCGGCAGGTGCAGCGCCGCAATCTTCAAAACAGCGGACAACACCATGGGAATTCCTATATGTAGACCTCAACAAGGTCCCAGGAGAAAACGCCCACGTGTTCCTTTCGGTTTTCGACCTGTTCAAGATCGGCATCGGCCCATCGAGTTCGCACACGATGGGGCCGATGACGGCTGCACGGCGGTTTCTCGACGAGATTGCGGGAGACGACTGGCCGCGCCCGGCCGGCGCCAAGGTCGACCGGATCGCGGCCAGCCTGCATGGCTCGCTCGCCTATACCGGCATCGGCCATGGCTCCGATCGTGCCGTGGTGCTCGGCCTCGCCGGCCAGACGCCGCAGACGGTGGATCCCGACCAGGCGGACGGCATCGTCGCTCGCATCGCCGCCGAGAAGCGGATCTCGCCGCCCGGCCATCCGTCCTATCGTTTCGACCCGGCAATGGATCTGGTGCTGGATCGCAAGACGCCGCTGCCGGGTCACGCCAATGGCATGGCCTTCTCTGCCTATGACGCCGGCGACCGGTTGCTGCTGAGGCGCGTCTATTATTCGATCGGCGGCGGCTTCGTAGTGTCCGAGGAGGAACTGCAGCGGATGAAAGCAAGGGGCTCGGCGACAACCGAAGGCAAGAAGGTTCCGTATCCGTTCAAGAACGCCGTCGAAATGCTGTCCATGGCAGCGAAAAGCGGGCTTTCCATTGCCGAGATGAAGCGCGTCAACGAGGAGACGCAGATGTCGCGCGAGGAGCTCGACGCCGGCCTCGACGGCATCTGGAGCGCCATGAAGGGCTGCATCGAGCGCGGCCTGTCGCAAGGCGGCATCATGCCGGGCGGACTCAAGGTGCGCCGCCGTGCCCGGATGCTGCACGACAAGCTGCAGGAGCAATGGCAGCAGAACCGGCCCAACCCGCTGCTCGCCAACGACTGGCTGTCGATCTATGCGATGGCGGTCAATGAGGAGAACGCCGCCGGCGGCCGTGTCGTCACCGCGCCAACCAATGGGGCGGCCGGCACTCTGCCCGCAGTGCTGCGCTACTGGTTGCATTTCCATCCAGAAGCCGACCAGCCCAGCATACGCGATTTCCTGCTGACGGCGGCGGCCGTCGGCGGCATCATCAAAACCAATGCTTCGATCTCGGGGGCGGAAGTCGGCTGCCAGGGCGAGGTCGGTTCGGCTTCGGCAATGGCTGCGGCGGGATTGTGCGCCGTCATGGGCGGCACGCCCGAGCAGGTCGAGAACGCTGCCGAGATCGCGTTGGAACATCATCTCGGCATGACCTGCGATCCGGTCGGCGGGCTGGTGCAGGTGCCGTGTATCGAGCGCAATGCGCTTGGTGCCGTCAAGGCGGTGACCGCCGCTTCGCTGGCCATCAAGGGCGACGGCGTTCATTTCGTGCCGCTCGATGCCGCGATCGAGACGATGCGCCAGACCGGCCTCGACATGAACGAAAAGTACAAGGAAACCAGCCTTGGCGGATTGGCAGTCAATGTCGTGGAGTGCTGAGAGCCAATCTGGTGGCCTGGACCACCACTGTGGAGAAGTCGATCAGGCCGTTGACGCGTTCGCGTGCTGGACTAAACCTTAAACGATGTCTCTCAATCTCATAAAGCTTTGCGTCGGCTGTGACAGCGTCGAGGATCTGGAAGAGTGGATTGCCTTCCGTCTCGACGAGCGGCGCCGCGCCGGCGAACCGGCCGAGCACTACCACACCACCCGCATGGTGCCGACACGCGGCGTCGAGATTACCGACGGCGGCTCGCTCTACTGGGTGATCAAGGGCAATGTCCAATGCCGCCAGCTGATCACCGAAATCCGCCCCTTCACCGATGACGAGGGCATCGGCCGTTGCCATCTGATCCTCGATCCCGACGTCGTGCGCACTGACTGGCAACCGCGCCGTGCATTCCAGGGATGGCGCTACCTGAAGCAGGCGGACGCGCCGGCCGATCTCGGCAAGGGCAAAGCCGGGCTGATCGAGATGCCGCCGAAGCTCAGGCGAGAGCTTGCCGATCTCGGCCTGCTCTGACGCCGAGAACCGCAACGCCAAGACCGCCAGCCGAAGTGCTTGTCCGCAATTGCATCATCGGTCCTCCAGGTCGCCTCATCTGGGCTTGCAAGCCGGGGAACAACGCCACATCTTGAATGTCATGAGCGACAAGAAGCAGCCCGTGCCTGCAAGGGCCAATCCTGCACCGGTCGAGTCTCAATCGAGCACCGGCGAGATCGACGCGTTTCTCCGTCAGGCAAGGACGCTCGCTGCATCCGCCACCGGGTCAGGCAGGCTGATCCTGTCCCTCGACGCGACGATGAGCCGCCAGCCGACCTGGGATCTCGCCTGTGCGCTGCAGGCCGAGATGTTCGACGCCGTCGGCAAGGCCGGGGCGCTCAAGGTTCAACTTGTCTATTTTCGCGGCCTTGGCGAGTGCCGCTCCTCCGCATTCGTCACCGATACCGAAGCTCTGAAGCAGCTGATGACGCGCATCGACTGCCGCAGCGGCCATACCCAGATCGGCAAGGTGCTCGCCCATGCCCTGAAACAGACGGCGGCGGCCAAGGTCAACGCGCTGGTCTATATCGGCGACGCGATGGAAGAAAACATAGATGATCTGGCCGAAAAGGCCGGCAGCCTCGGTCTGCACGGCGTTCCTGTCTTCGTCTTTCAGGAGGGCGATGATGCCGCCGCGGAAAAGGCGTTCAAGGAGATTGCGCGGCTGTCGAAAGGGGCCTGGTTCCGCTTCGATCGGCGGGCTGCCGCAACCTTGGCCGGCCTGCTTTCGTCCGTCGCCGTGTTTGCGACCGGCGGGCTGAAAGCACTGGAGGCCCGGGGCAGACCGGAAGACCGGCTGATGATCGAGCATATGCGGGGCGGCGGAAACTGATGAGCGCAATTATCGCTTTTGTAGCGTTGCTTCTAGTGCTTCTCGGCATGCTCACCATCTTCCTGCGCGCCGATGCGGCGAAGCTTGCAGGCGGCATGAGAACGCTTGGACCTGTACTGCTCGGGCTGGTCGGCGTCGCCGTGCTGCTGGTCGGGCGCGAGGGCATCGGCGGCTTGATCCTGTCGGTTGCGCTCGCCTGGTACGGCTCCATGCGCATGAATCGGCCGGCGGCAAAACTGGCACAAGGCAAGCGTTCGACAGTTCGTACCGCGGCGCTTGAAATGGAACTCGATCACGATACCGGCGGCCTCGAAGGCCTCGTGCTGGCCGGGCGCCATGAAGGCAAGATGCTTGGCTCGATGGGGCGTGCCGAATTGCAGCAACTCTATCGCGAACTCTCCGGCGATCCGGAGAGCCGCCAATTGCTAGAGACGTATCTTGACGGCAGATTTCCCATCTGGCGCAAAGACGCTGATGCGAATGACGGCGAAGGGCTGGGTGTTGCGCCAGGTTCTGGCGCCATGACTAAGGAGGAGGCCTACAAGATCCTTGGTCTTGAAGCGGGGGCTGCCGCGGCGGATGTCCGCAAGGCGCACCGCCGCCTGATGCAGCGCCTGCACCCCGATATCGGTGGCACGTCTTTCCTGGCGGCGCGGATCAATGAAGCCAAGGACGTCTTGCTCTCCAATCACAACTAGTCTCCTTCGACGCAGAACTTTCGGGAAAGATATCGTTTCGCGCGCCGCTTACTGCTGGACGGCGTAGCACTCGATCTTCTTCTTTTTCAAAGCGTTGCAGGCCTTCCAGGCAGCGGTCTTCGAACCGAAACCACCGAACCGGGCGCGGTAGTAGGTGACGCCGTCCTTGTCGAAGGCGACGGTGAAACCGGAGGCATCGGCCAGAACGGAGGGTGCCTGCTTCGTCGCCTTGTCGAGGAAAGCCTTCGCTTCGGCCTGTTTTGGCGACGAGGCGACCTGTATTGCCCAGCCGGATGGCACCGAGGCCGTGCTGACCGGATCGACCTCTGCCGCCGGTTCGGCATAGGCTGCGGCGACCCGGGCTGTCGCCACGTCGTCCACGGTCGCCGCGGCCGTCGTCTTGACCCTCTTGGCCTGAACGACCGGAGTGGTTTCTTCAACGACGGGCGCATTTTCCTCGACAAGGGAGGCAACGGCATCGTCGTTCGGCTTACTGTCCGGTGTCGGCGCGTCATGGTTCGGTAGAAATACCTTGGCCAAGGCTGAAATCGGATTGCCACCGCCAGCCTTGGCAATCAGCACGCCGCCGCCGCTCGACGAGGCCTTCGGCATGTAGGCATTGATCAACCCGGCCATCTGGCTGTCGCGGCTGCCGCCGGATCTGCCGCCCATGACCACCGCTACGATCCGCCGATCGCCATCCGAGACCGAGGAGACCAGATTGTAACCGGAGGCGCGGGTGTAACCGGTCTTGATGCCGTCGACGCCCTTGATGCGTCCGAGCAGACGGTTATGGCCGTTGATGCGCTGCCGCCCATAAAGAAAGGAGCGCTGCGAGAAATAGCCGTAATATTGCGGAAAATGCTCTCTCAGGGCGATGCCGAGCATCGCCATGTCGCGCGCGGTTGTGAACTGGCCGGGATCAGGCAAGCCGTTGGCGTTGCGGAAAACGGTTCCCCTCATGCCCAGCGCCCGCGCCTTGGCGGTCATCATGCGGGCGAAATTGGCTTCATTGCCGCCGAGCATCTCGCCAAGCGCCGTTGCGGAATCGTTTGCCGATTTGGTCACCATCGACAGGATCGCGGTCTCGACCGTGACCGAGCTGCCGCGCTTGACGCCTAGCTTCGTCGGCGGCTCGGCAGCGGCATTGGCCGAGAACACGACCGGGGAATTCTTGCTGATCCTGCCCTTCGCCAATGCCTCGAACGTCAGATAAAGCGTCATCATCTTGGTAAGCGAAGCCGGATAGCGCCGGCCATCGGCATCCGACGAATAAAGCACCTTGCCGGTCTTGGCATCGATGACGATGGCCGCCGACTTGGCCGCCATGGATGAAGCCGCGTCCGCGACGACGAAGCTCATCGCCATAGCGAGGATCATGATCGTTTTGAGGGGGGACGCGGATTTGGAAACGAAGCCCGACAACGCCTTACGCACTGATAGTTCCTTTGAATTTCCGTTGCCTTGGAGGCGGCAAAGGGGTCCTGCCTCACCTTCGGCCACGCTAACGCGGGCAGCGTTACCAATCCGTTTATGGTAACCGCCGCGTTCACCATTTTCTGCGGGATTGAGCTTCTCTTTATTCGAATCTTAGCGATTGCCGGCAGCTCACGATGCGCATTGCCGCGGGAATCTTGACTTTTGTGCACTGCACAATATATTTACACGCATTGCACAACGCGGCCCGACAAGGCGCGTCTATCGTCCAAGGCAACCGTTCAAGGGAAAGCGTGAAATGACCCAGACCTATGAAGATTTCAGCAAATACGGCAAGGAATTTGCGGACACCGGATTGAAGAGCTTCGCCTCGCTGTCCAAGGGTGCACAGGCTATCGCCGCCGAGGCGGGCGAGTACACCAAGAAAAGCTTCGAAGCCGGTAGCGCCGCTGTCGAGAAGCTCTTTTCCGCCAAGTCGCTGGACAAGGCGATCGAGATCCAGTCCGACTATGCCAAGCAGTCCTATGAGAGCTTCGTCACCGAGGCCACCAAGCTTGGCGATCTCTATGCCGAACTCGCCAAGGAAGCTTACAAGCCGTTCGAATCGATCGTCGCCAAGGCGAAGTAAATTCGACGAACATTCCGAGCCGGCCCCTGGGCTTGCAAAGACAAACCCGGTCGCGAACGCACGGCCGGGTTTTTTCATGCCAGCTCGAAATCGGGGGCCTACGGTCTTCACGATTTGAAAAATCGGGCAAGTTTGGCCACCTAGCCATATTGTCAGCTAAACAGAAGGGCTTAAAATCGTCCATCGAACACCTACATGTCGAGCATGCATGAGGATTCGAAAGAGGCAGGACTACGTGACTACAGGTTTGACTGCCACGAGCTACGTGGTGCGAATGCAGAACGGCAGCAACGGCAATGAGGCCGGTCGCGGCACGGCCGTCATCACGCGCACAAAAACCAAGACCAAGAAGCCCAGTCTGTATCGGGTCCTCATTCTTAACGACGACTACACACCCATGGAATTCGTGGTCCACGTGCTGGAGCGCTTTTTCCAGAAGGACCGCGAAGCCGCCACACGCATAATGCTTCATGTTCACAATCATGGGGTGGGCGAGTGCGGGGTCTATACATTCGAGGTGGCCGAGACCAAAGTGTCTCAGGTCATGGATTTCGCCCGACAGAATCAGCATCCGCTGCAATGCGTGATGGAGAAGAAGTGAGGTAACATGCCGGCTTTCTCCCAAGGCCTGGAAAAGGCGCTTCACCAAGCGCTGACGCTCGCCAATGAGCGGCACCATGAATATGCAACCCTTGAACATTTGCTGCTCGCCCTGATCGACGACACCGAGGCGGCGGCCGTCATGCGTGCCTGCAACGTCGATCTCGACGAGTTGAAGCATACGGTTCTCACCTATATCGACACCGAGCTCGACAATCTCGTCACCGGCTACGATGAAGATTCCAAGCCGACTGCCGGTTTCCAGCGCGTCATCCAGCGCGCGGTGATCCATGTGCAGTCGTCAGGCCGCGAGGAAGTGTCCGGCGCCAACGTGCTCGTCGCCATCTTCGCTGAGCGTGAAAGCCACGCCGCTTACTTCCTGCAGGAACAGCAGATGACCCGCTACGACGCGGTCAACTACATCTCGCATGGCATCGCCAAGCGCCCCGGCGCTTCCGAGACGCGTACCCCGCGCGGCGCCGACGACGAGCAGGGCAGCCAGAGCGGAGCCGAGCCGCAGGAGGAAGGCGGCAAGAAGAAGCAGCAGCAGGACGCGCTGACTGCCTATTGCGTCAACCTGAACAACAAGGCCAAGGCCGGCAAGATCGATCCATTGATCGGTCGCGAGAGCGAGATCAACCGGACCATCCAGGTGCTGTGCCGCCGCTCCAAGAACAACCCGCTCTATGTCGGTGATCCCGGCGTCGGCAAGACGGCTATCGCCGAAGGCCTCGCTAAGCGCATTGTCGAGGGTGACGTTCCCGAAGTGCTGCACAATGCCACCATCTTCGCGCTCGACATGGGCACGCTGCTGGCCGGCACCCGCTATCGCGGCGATTTCGAGGAGCGGCTGAAGCAGGTCGTCAAGGAGCTCGAGGATTATCCCGGCGCCGTGCTGTTCATCGATGAAATCCACACCGTGATCGGGGCAGGGGCCACCTCCGGCGGCGCCATGGATGCATCGAACCTGTTAAAACCCGCACTGTCGTCCGGCGCCATCCGCTGCATCGGCTCGACCACCTACAAGGAATTCCGCCAGTTCTTCGAGAAGGACCGCGCGCTGGTGCGGCGCTTCCAGAAGATCGACGTCAACGAGCCGACGGTCGAGGACGCCATCGAGATCATGAAGGGCCTCAAGCCTTATTTCGAGGAGTTCCACAAGGTCCGCTACACGAGCGAGGCGATCAAGGCTTCGGTCGAACTCTCGGCGCGTTACATCAACGACCGCAAGCTGCCGGACAAGGCGATCGACGTGATCGACGAGACCGGCGCCTCGCAAATGCTGGTGCCGGAAGCCAAGCGCAAGAAGACCATCGGCATCAAGGAGATCGAAGCGACGATCGCCACCATGGCGCGCATCCCGCCGAAGACGGTTTCCGCAGACGACGAGAAGGTGCTGCAAGGCCTCGACATCGAGTTGAAGCGCGTCGTTTACGGCCAGGACACCGCGATCACAGCGCTGACCTCGGCCATCAAGCTGGCGCGGGCCGGCCTGCGGGAACCGGAAAAGCCGATCGGCTCGTACCTGTTCTCGGGCCCGACCGGTGTCGGCAAGACGGAAGTGGCCAAGCAGCTCGCCGCCTCGCTCGGCGTGGAGCTGATCCGCTTCGACATGTCGGAATATATGGAACGCCACACCGTTTCGCGGTTGATCGGCGCGCCTCCCGGCTATGTCGGCTTCGACCAGGGCGGCCTTCTGACCGACGGCGTCGACCAGCATCCGCATTGCGTGCTGTTGCTCGACGAAGTCGAGAAGGCGCATCCGGACCTGTTCAACATCCTGTTGCAGGTCATGGACCACGGCAAGCTGACCGACCATAACGGCAAGCAGATCGACTTCCGCAATGTCATCCTGATCATGACTACCAATGCGGGCGCATCCGATGCGCAGCGCGCGGCGATCGGTTTCGGTTCGACCAAGCGCGAAGGCGACGATGTCGAGGCGATCAACCGGCTGTTCACGCCGGAGTTCCGCAACCGTCTCGATGCGATCATTCCGTTCGGCTCGCTGCCGGTGCCGGTCATCCATCAGGTGGTGCAGAAGTTCGTCATGCAGTTGGAAGCGCAGCTTTCCGAGCGTGGCGTGACCTTCGACTTGTCGCAGGATGCAATCGCATGGCTGGCCGACAAGGGCTATGACGAGCGCATGGGCGCCCGGCCGCTTGGCCGCGTCATCCAGGAGCACATCAAGAAGCCGCTGGCCGACGAGGTGCTGTTCGGCAAGCTCAGAAAGGGCGGCACGGTGCGTGTCACCGTCGAGAAGAAGGAAACCGGCGAGACCGGCCTGAAGCTCGAATCGCTCGCCGACGAGGCGCCGGTGAAGCCGAAGAAGGAAGAGCCGGACGACGTGCCGAAGGCCAAGAAGGCGGTGGCGAAGAAGCCCGCTGCAAAAAAGGCGGTGGCGCAGAAGCCGGAGCCCAAAGGTAAGGACGGCGGCAAGCGCAGTCTCGTGCCGCAACTGCCGCGTAAGAACTGACGAACCAGCCAGTAAAAAAGCCCCGGAAACGGGGCTTTTTTTGTGACACCCTCCGGTTAAGCACCCGGCGCCCGCCGGAGCAGTTTGCGCCGGTTCAGCTTGCCAGCGCCATCCTTATCTTGCCGGCGTTCTGGGCCAGGACTTCAGGCTTTTCCATCTGTCCGCTGTGCGGTTTCAGGGGAATCCCCTCGAAGCGCGGAATGACATGGACGTGAAGGTGAAAGACAGTCTGCCCCGAAGCTGGTTCGTTGAACTGCATAACCGTGACGCCATCGGCATCGAAGGCCTTCTTTACGGCCCGCGCAACTTTCTGGACGTGAGCGAAGAGCGGGCCAAGCACCGCCGGATCCGCGTCAAGCAGGTTGCGCGACGGCGCTTTCGGCACCACCAGCGTGTGACCCTGTCCTTGCGGCATCACATCCATGAAGACAATGACCGCTTCATCCTCGTAGACGCGATGCGAAGGGATTTCTCCGCGCAGGATTTTGGCGAAGATGTTGCTGCTGTCGTAGGTTGCTTCGGCCATGGCGCGCGCTCCGGTTCTTGGCTCGCTGTCTCGTGTAGCGAAGCTGTTCCGGGCGGGCAAGATGATCGATCGACATCGGCCGTGCGGGCCCGCGCGGCTGGGCGATTGGGCTCGCTACCCTACTCCGCCATGTCCTTGCGGAACGGGGTGTGCTCTTCCAGATATTCGCTCATTCGCTCGACTTCGCGCCGCTCGCGCTGGAGGTAGTCGGCCACTGCATTGCGCAGACCTGGATGGGCGATATAGTGCGCCGAATGCATCGTCACGGGCCGGTAGCCGCGCGCCAGCTTGTGCTCGCCCTGAGCACCGGCTTCAACCACCTTCAGCTTGCGCGAGATGGCGAAATCGATTGCCTGATGGTAGCAGACTTCGAAATGCAGGAATGGGTGGTCCTCGATGCAGCCCCAGTTGCGGCCGTAGAGCGCGTCTGAGCCGATGAAGTTGATGGCGCCCGCTATGTAGCGTCCGTTGCGTTTGGCCATGACCAGCAGGGTGTCGTCGGCCATGCGCTCGCCGATCAGGGAGAAGAAATCGCGGTTGAGGTAGGGCCGGCCCCACTTCCTGCTGCCGGTATCCATGTAGAACGCGAAAAAGTCGTCCCAGGCCTTTTCGGTCAGATCCTTGCCGGTCAGCCAGTCGATCGAGATGCCGTTGGCGAGCGCCTCGCGCCGCTCTTTCTTAATTGCCTTGCGCTTGCGCGAGGCTAATGTCGCGAGAAAATCGTCATAGCTCGAAAAACCTTCGTTGAAGAAGTGAAACTGCTGGTCGGTGCGATGCAGGAAACCGGCCGCCGCGAATATCTGGACATCGTCCTCCGGCGCGAAGGTGACATGGGCGGAAGACACGCCGAGCTTATCCGTCACCGCCTTCAGGCCGGCCGCAAGACCGGCCTTGACGGTGGGACTGTGCTCGCCCTTGCCGACCAGCAGGCGAGGGCCGGTGACGGGCGTGAACGGCACCGCGCATTGCAGCTTCGGGTAGTAGCGCCCGCCGGCGCGTTCGAATGCGTCCGACCAGCCATGGTCGAATACATATTCGCCCTGGCTGTGCGACTTCAGATAGCAGGGGACCGCCCCGAGCAGCTTGCCTCGGGCGGTTTCCAGCCTCAGGTGATGGCCTTGCCAGCCGGTACGCCGAACAGCGCAGCCGGAATCTTCCAGCGCGCTCAAAAAAGCTAATGAAACAAGTGGGTTGTAGCCGTTTTCGGCATCGCCGCGTGTAGTGCCGCCGAGGTTGTCCCATTCAGCGCTGGTAAAGGCCCCGATGCCCGCCGCGATGCGGATCGACAGCTCCGCGTTCGCCGTTTGTCTTTCGCAGTCGTCCCCTTGATCCATGAGGCTTACTTAAGCTCGCTGCTGACCCATACAAGCCCGCTCAAGCAAGCCGTACCAGATCTGGCTCGAATCCTTCGAACGTCATCTGGTCGGCATATTTGAAGGTCAGGTCGACGGCAGGCCGGTCGTGCACGGTCCAGGTGATCACCGGCATGCCGAGTTTTTCTCGCACGAAGGAGACGAACCGGTTCGGCAGATCGCCGGCGGCGTAGGAGGTGAAGGCGATGTCATGCGCCAGCATGGCGAAATGCGCCTCGATCAGGTGGTTGTCGTTGCCGTAGGCGGTCAACCCGCCGGGTATGCCGGGAGCATATTTCGGGAACTCTCGGATCAGCCAATGGTCGAACGACATGATCGCAGTCTTGCCCTTGTATTGCTTGAGCATCTTACCGACGCTTTCGACCAGGCCGTCGTCGTGCCCGGCAGCTCCTTTCAGTTCGACAACCATCGGCACACGGCCGTCGACCAGATCAAGCGCCTGCTGCAGCGTCGGCAAATGGTCGGCGGTGCCGCCGACCTTCAGCGCGGTGATTTCGGCAGCCGTACGCTGCCAGACGAAGCCGTTTTCGCCGGTCAGCCGCCGCAGATCGCCATCGTGGATGATGACGGGGACGCCGTCGGAAGACAGGTGCACGTCGCATTCAATCGCGTAGCCACGCTCGGCCGCCGCGGCGAAGGCGGAAAGGGTGTTCTCCCAGCGCGTCTTGTTCATGTCGTGGAGGCCGCGATGGGCGACGGGCCGGGCGGTCAGCCAGGAAAGATCGGTCATGGTTGCAGTCCCGGTCATTCGACTTCGAAGATCGCTTCGATTTCCACTGCGGCATTAAGCGGCAGGGAGGCGGTGCCGACGGCGGAGCGAGCGTGCGTGCCGCGATCGCCGAGCACCGCGGCGAGAAAATCCGAGGCACCGTTGGCAACCAGATGCTGTTCGACAAAGTCCGGTGCCGAGGCGACGAAGACGGTGATCTTCACCAAGCGACGGATTTTCTCGAGATCGCCAAGTGCTGCCTGGGCTTGCGCCAATATGTTGATCGCACAGTATTTTGCGGCTTCCTTGCCGGTCGCGGTGTCGACATCGCTGCCAAGCAGTCCGCTCGCCTGGAGCTTGCCGTCCTTGAGCGGCAACTGCCCGGCGGTGAACAGCAGATTGCCGGTCCTGCAATAGGGCACGTAATTGGCGGCGGGCGCGGCGGCGGCCGGCAGCGTCACGCCGAGATCGCTTAGCCGCTTTTCGATTGTTTCGCTCATGCTATTTCCCTATTGCTTGAAGGTGCCGCGCAGGCCGGGCCGAAATTGCTATTTTTGCCTCGCTTCCGCCACGACTTTTTTTAAGCTGGACCATCTTTCCATGCGGCCTGCCATTAGCCGCGATGATCGGAGCACCCCATGCGCGCAACGCGCCTCGCATTCAACGCCGTTCTCTTGACAGCGGCTTCCTGGGCGGCTCCCGCTTTTGCGGTGCCGGCGCTGCAGGCGCATCGCGCGGTTTACGACATTTCACTCGACAAAGCCTCCGACCGCTCCGGCATCACCGGCATCACTGGCCGCATGGTCTACGAGTTCAACGGCTCCCCTTGCGAGGGCTATACGGTAAAGTTCCGTTTGGTGACCCAGATCGTAACCAGCGACAACACCAGGCTGACAGACCAGCAGATGACCACCTTTGAGGACGCCGAGGGCAAGACCTTCTCCTTCGTGAACAAATCCTTTGTTGACCAGAACCTCGACAAGGAGGTCAAGGGTACCGCAACGAAGGAGGCCAACGGTCTCAAGGTCGATATCGACAAGCCCGAGAAGAACAGCCTGGAACTCGCGCCGACCCAGTTCCCGACCCAGCAAATGGTCGAAATGATCGGCAAGGCGGAAAAGGGCGAGCGCTTCTACGAAACCAACCTGTTCGACGGCTCTGAGGATGCCAACAAGGTGGTGACCACCACCGTCGTCGTCGGCAAGCAAGCCGATGCCGACAACGCCGATCCGGAAGCGCCGGCGCTGGCCAAGCTCGCCACCGACAAATACTGGCCGGTCGACATCGCCTATTTCGATGATGCCGACAAAGGCGGCGAGGAGGTGCCGGAATACCGGATCAGCTTCAAGCTGCACAAGAACGGCATCACGCGCGATCTCGTCATGGACTATGGCGAGTTCTCGATGACCGGCAAACTGGTCAATCTGTCGCTGTTCGATCAGCCAAAGACCTGCCCGTCGAAATAGGCTCGAACCAACGACAAGCCGCCGGCCGCTATCCGGGATAGTAGCGCTTGATCTTGCGGGCGTGTCGTATCGACTTGAGCATGCCGCAATTGCCCATCATCGCCTAACGACGGTAAGCGCCGTGGGGAGCAGGTTGAGCAGGATCGACGTTTTTGTGGCGCCGCGGCCCAATGCGACGCTGATCAAGGCCATGACGTTCGTCAACCGAATTGTCATGCTGCACGGCATTCCAGGCTTTCGCGACCTGTTGCCGTTCAACCGTCTGGCCGGTTTGCGCGGCGTCGCCAATGTCCGCCACATCTATTTTCCAGAGGATGACCGGCAAAGGCTGAAGGCTTGTTGCGGTGCGGGCAAGGCGACGTTCATCACGCCCAACCATCCCGAATTCTTTACCGACTGGATGATCGACAAGGAGGTCGTCTCGCGGGTAAGCCCGCTGACGGCATCCTGGGCCACGCACGGCGTCGTCAACGGGCTTGGCCGGCTAATGCAGAAATTCTGGTTGGCCAACAATCTGATCGCGCAAATCCCGGGCAACAGCGCGGCCGCCAAGGAACATTCGGTGGCCTGGGCGCTGAAGGGGCACGGCGTGCTCCTGCATCCCGAAGGCGGTGTCGGCTGGCATGCCAACATCGTTGCCCCGCTGCTGCCAGGTGCGGTCGAAATGCGGTTCGAGGCGCTGAAGCGCGGCCGCCTGACGGATCCGGATTTCAAGGTTTGGATCGCGCCCGTGATCTGGAAGCTTGCTTTCACGGGGAATGTCGAGGCACCGCTGGCAAAGGAATGTGCCTATGTCGAGCACAGCCTGAAGATCGAACGCCGTGCCGCCGATTCGCTGCCGGAGCGCATCCATCATATCTATGCGACGTTGCTGTCGCGCGATGAGGCTGCATATGGCCTGCGGTCCGATGAGCGGGTTTCGTATGACGCACGTCAAAAAGACCTGCTCGCGGAACTCGGCCGTCGCCTTGCTGAACTTGTCTCGGTCGACGCCGACACGCTCGACACTGCCGAGCTTTTGCGGCGCTCGCGGCGCTGGCTGCGGGAGAACATAGACGGCGCCGAAAACCAGGCGCAGGTCCGAACGCTGGCAGATACGATCCAGCGACTGCAGCGTGTCGGGCCGTGGGCCTCAGCCAATCCGCGCATCACGCAGGAGGAGATCGCCGAACATTTGAAGCGGATCCGCAACGACTATTGCAAAGGTACGCTGCGCGATACGATCAACCGTTTCGTGCCGCAGCCGGCAGGCCCACGCCGCGCCTATGTCCGGGTACCGGAGCCGCTTGGCTTGCACGCCTATCAAGGCTCCTTAGAGGAGGCACTCGCCGAACTGCACGACCGGATGCAGGAGACCGTCACCAGGACGATGACGCAACTCGAGGCCGGCGGCGCCTTCATTTTCTGTGCCAATCCCTTCTATCATCGTTAGCGGCGTGTTGGTCGGCGCAAGATGAAGGAGTGCGGCAAACCTCATGGCGGTCTATGTCGATGCGGCGATCTGGAAATGGGTCGGCCACCGCTGGTGTCATCTGCTGGCAGACGATACCGACGAGCTGCATCGCTTCGCCGCGCAGCTCGGCGTCAAGCGCTCGTCCTATCAAGGGCCACCCAAGACATCGGCGCCGCATTATGACATAACCGGGCTGGAGCGTGACCGCGCAGTGCGGTTAGGCGCCATCGAATGCACCCGCGAGGAGATCGTCGCTGTTTTCCGGCGTGTGCGGGTGCCGAAGGGGAAGATGCGACAATGACACCGGTGCGCTGATCGCCGCACGCTGAGCCGCAAGACGCCACACCGCTTGCGTTTGTCGCGCTTCCCCTCTATATGCGCGCTCATTCCACACACGGACTTTGGTGTCTGCCCGGGAGAAATCCGGCTGAAACCTCCGGTGGCGTTTGAGGACAAAGTCCAAAAATGCCTGTGTCCGTGGAGGCTAACCGGAAAGGAAATAAGAATGGCTCTGCCTGATTTCAGCATGCGCCAGCTATTGGAAGCTGGCATTCACTTCGGCCACCAGACCCACCGCTGGAATCCGAAAATGGCGCCCTATATCTACGGCGCCCGCAACAACATCCACATCATCGACCTCTCGCAGACGGTGCCCCTGCTGCACCAGGCGCTGAAGCAGGTTTCCGACACTGTTGCCAAGGGCGGCCGCGTGCTGTTCGTCGGCACCAAGCGCCAGGCCTCCGACATTGTCGCCGATGCCGCGCAGCGCTCGGCCCAGTACTATGTCAATTCGCGCTGGCTCGGCGGCATGCTGACCAACTGGAAGACGATCTCGAATTCCATCCAGCGCCTGCGCAAGCTCGACGAGATGCTGGCCGGCGAGGCTCAGGGCCTGACCAAGAAGGAGCGCCTCAACCTCGATCGCGAGCGTGAAAAGCTCGACAAGGCGCTGGGCGGCATCAAGGATATGGGTTCGACGCCCGATTTGATGTTCGTGATCGACACCAACAAGGAAGCGATCGCCATTCTCGAGGCCAAGCGTCTCGGCATCCCGGTCGTTGCCATCATCGATTCCAACTGCGACCCGGACAAGATCGACTTCCCGATCCCCGGCAATGACGACGCGGCCCGCGCCATCCAGCTGTATTGCGATCTGATCGCCAAGGCAGCTATCGACGGCATCGCCCGTCAGCAGGGCGCGCTCGGTGTCGATATCGGCGCATCGGTCGAGGCTCCGGTCGAGCCGGCGCTCGAGCAGACCCCGGCCGCCGAGAGCCCGGCAGCCCAGACCCCGGAAGCATAGTAGCGAAGGCCGGCTGCGGCCTTCATCTTTCCAATATGTTGGCGCGGTAAGCGCTACCGGCACCAGGCGCATCATCGAAAATCGATGGTGCGTCAGTGCATTTAGACAAAGAGGCGACAATGAGCATTTCGGCTGCACAGGTCAAAGAACTCCGCGACTTGACCGGCGCGGGCATGATGGACTGCAAGGCGGCGTTGAACGAGACCAACGGCAATATGGAAGAAGCCATCGACTGGCTGCGCAAGAAGGGCATTTCCAAGGCCGACAAGAAGGCTGGCCGTACCGCTGCCGAAGGCCTGATCGGCGTCGATTCGGGCGTCCGCGAGGCAGCGATCGTCGAGGTCAATTCCGAGACGGACTTCGTTGCCCGCAATGCTGCGTTCCAAGAGATCGTCGCCAATGTCGCGAAGGTCGCGCTTGCCTATGGCGGCAAGACCGAAGCCGTTGCCGCCGCTCCCTATCCGGGCTCGGGCAAGTCGGTCGCCGAGACCATCAAGGACGCCGTCGGCACCATCGGCGAGAATCTGGGCTTCCGCCGCTCGGCCAAGCTCACCGTCGAGCACGGCGCTGTCGCAACCTACGTTCACAATGCGGTCGCCGACGGCCTTGGCAAGCTCGGCGTGCTGGTGGCCATCGAGACGACAGGCAACGCGCATGCCGCGAACGCCTTCGCCCGTCAGGTTGCCATGCATGTCGCTGCCACCAATCCGATGGCCTTGACCACTGAAGAGCTCGATCCGGCCGCGGTGGAGCGCGAGAAGGCGATCTTCGCCGACCAGGCACGCCAGTCCGGCAAGCCAGAAGCGATTATCGAGAAGATGGTCGAGGGCCGTTTGCGCAAGTTCTACGAAGAGGTCGTGCTGCTCAAGCAGGCTTTCGTGCTCAATCCCGACATCACCGTCGAGAAGGCGCTGAAGGATGCCGAAAGCGAGATCGGCGCGCCAGCCAAAATCGCTGCCTACCTGCGCTTCGCGCTCGGTGAGGGCATCGAGAAGGAAGAGACCGATTTCGCGGCGGAAGTCGCGGCAGCGGTCAAGAAGTAAACTATTCGTTTAAAAGTCTTTTTCGGCCGGGTGTCCGCGAGGATGCCCGGCCGATTCTTGCGCGGCGTAGGATCAACTCAAGGACGACCTCGGCGCGCTCGATTTCGACATTGCGCAGGACCTTCGGGCACGGCTCGATGCGGTGAGCCGGTCTTTCACACCCTTTTTCGTATTCGTTCTTCGGCTCGGAAATACAGGATGGCCTTACCGGAGGTCAGACAGTCGGTGACAAGCCGGCTGGCAACATGCCGAACCCGTTCATGCAAGGTGCTTTTGCCGTGTAAGCTGAAGCTGGAAGAGAGTTTTCGGGCTCGGGCGCCGCGTGACATCGTGGCGCCCTTCGTGTATCGGAACGCCGAGTGTTTCGGGGCGCACCGAAACGCGTCACACGCACGATGACGAGGACCAGATGACGGTGAAGCCCCTCTACCGACGTGTCTTGCTGAAAGCATCGGGCGAAGCGTTAATGGGCGAGCAGCATTTCGGCATCGACGTATCGGTGGTCGACCGCATCGCCGCCGACATCGCCGAGGCCCGCGCATTGGGCATCGAAGTCGGTGTCGTCATAGGGGGCGGCAACATCTTCCGTGGCGTCGCAGTCGCGTCAAAAGGCGGAGACCGCGTCACCGGCGACCATATGGGCATGCTTGCCACCGTCATCAATTCGCTGGCGCTGCGCACCTCGCTCAACAAGATCGGCGTCGACGCCGTGGTGCTGTCGGCGATCGCCATGCCCGAGCTTTGCGAAAGTTTTTCGCAGCGTCAGGCGACCGCCTACATGAACCAGGGCAAGGTCGTTATCTTCGCCGGCGGCACCGGCAATCCGTTCTTCACCACCGATTCGGCTGCAGCCCTTCGCGCCGCCGAGATCGGAGCCGATGCTCTGTTCAAGGGCACCCAGGTCGATGGTGTCTATTCGGCTGATCCCAAGAAGGACCCGCACGCGACACGTTTCGAGCGGATCAGCCATGACGAAGTCATCAAACGCGGGCTTTCGATCATGGATACGGCGGCGATTGCACTTGCGCGCGAAAACAACATTCCGATAATCGTCTATTCGATCCACGAGAAGGGTGGTTTCGGCGATATCCTGAGGGGTGGCGGCCGTTGCACGGTCGTCGCAGACGATTGACCGGACCATGAACCCGAAAGGGATCGGTTGCGGATGAGGCTCGAACAGGGCTTACCCTAAGCAGTGAACCCGGGTTAACGGGTCGAGGAGACGATGATGAATGGCGAATACGACGATCTCAAACGGCGCATGGACGGGGCGATCGCCGCGTTCAAGCATGATCTGGCTTCGCTGCGCACCGGCCGCGCGTCGAGCAACCTGCTCGATGCCGTCCAGGTGCAGGCCTATGGCACCACCATGCCGATCAACCAGGTGGCAACAGTGTCGGTTCCGGAACCGCGCATGATTTCGGTTTCGGTCTGGGACAAGTCGATGGTCAGCGCGGTCGACCGTGCCATCCGTGAAGCCAATCTCGGGTTCAATCCTATCGTCGACGGTACCAATCTCAGGATTCCGCTGCCCGAGCTCAACGAACAGCGCCGCAAGGAGCTGGTGAAGATCTCGCACGGTTATGCCGAGAATGCCCGTGTCGCCGCACGACACGTTCGCCGGGACGGCATGGACTTTCTGAAAAAGGCGGAAAAGGACGGCGACATCAGTGAGGACGACCATCGCAAACGGGCCGACCAGGTTCAGAAACTGACCGACGAGACAATCAGCACCATCGACCACCTGCTTTCCGACAAGGAAGCGGAAATCATGCAGGTCTAGGGTCTGGCCACGGCTGGCCCGGAAGTGAGAACATGGCAACGCCCGCGCATGTCGCGATCATCATGGACGGAAACGGACGCTGGGCCAAGGCGCGCGGCTTGCCTCGGCTGGCTGGTCACCGCGCCGGCGTTGAGGCGCTGCGCAAGACAGTGCGCGCCGCCCCCGGCCTCGGCATCTCCTTCCTGACCGTCTACGCTTTTTCGTCGGAAAACTGGTCACGACCGAAATCTGAAGTCAGCGACCTCATGGGCCTGCTGAAGCTTTTCATCCGACGTGACCTCGCCGAGCTGCACCAGAGTGGGGTGCGGATCAGGGTCATCGGTGACAGGGCAGGGCTGCAGCCCGACATAAGGGGCCTGCTTGAGGAAGCCGAAACGCTCACTCTCCGCAACGAAGCGCTGACGCTGGTCATTGCCTTCAATTACGGCGGGCGCGACGAGATCGTGCGCACCGCGCGCAAGCTCGCAGCTGCGGTGGCGCGCGGTGAGATCGACAGCGAGGCGATCACGGCCGAGTCCTTTGCCAGCTCGCTCGATACAGAGGGCATTCCGGATCCGGAACTGGTCATCCGCACCAGCGGCGAGCTTCGGTTGTCGAATTTCCTGTTATGGCAGGCTGCCTATAGTGAACTCGTTTTTCTGCCTTGCTATTGGCCCGACTTCAGTCGCGAGCACCTGTCCGATGCACTGCGCGATTTCGCCGGCCGCGAGCGCCGCTTCGGCGGACTTGCCGCCCAAGATGTCGCCTCAGGCTGAGGAATGAGCAACCTCCAACTCCGGGTCATTTCGGCCGTCGTGCTTGCCATCGTGACGCTTGGCCTGACCTGGCTCGGCGGACTGCCCTTCCGGTTGCTTTGCGCTGCCATGGCGGCGGTGATCTTCTACGAGTGGACGCGGATGAGCCGCCCCGTTGCCCCGGCAGGTGCTAGTCCTATGGCAGGTCTCGGCTTTCTGCCCGAGGCGCTGATCGTGGTCTTTATTGGTGCCCTCGTCGCCGGCCTGCCTGCGTCTTTGCTGCTGCCGCTCGTGGCGGCTCTGGTTGCTGTCACTGCCATCGCGGCGTCGATGCGAAAGGCAGGACCGTGGGAAGCATCCGGCCTTGCCTATGCGGCCGTATCGGGCTTATCGCTGGCCTTCTTGCGTGATGGCGACCATTCAGGGCTGCTGGCCATTCTGTTCCTATTCGCCGTGGTTTGGGCGACCGATATTTTTGCTTATTTCGTCGGCCGCTCCGTCGGTGGCCCAAGGCTGGCGCCGTCGATCTCGCCGGGCAAGACGCGGAGCGGGGCGCTCGGTGGGGTGGTCGGCGGCGTAGTGGCCGGTCTGCTTCTGGCCGCAGTAGCCGGAACGGGCAACCTCGCCGTGCTTGGCGTGGTCGCACTGGTGCTTTCGATCGTCGCGCAGGCCGGCGACCTGTTCGAATCATGGGTCAAGCGACGCCACGGCCGTAAAGATTCCGGCACGCTGATACCCGGCCATGGCGGCATCATGGATCGGGTCGATGGGCTTGTCGCGGCGGCTTTCGCCCTATACGTCATCGGCTGGATTTCCGCGACCGCCGACCATCCGGCACAGGGGCTGTTTCCGGTTTGAACGGCATCGTCGGTGGGCCGGCGCGGGGCTGCGTCATGGATTCGCCTGGATTGATGTCACAGTCGCGGCGTGATCTGCGCCGTGGATGAATTTGAGGGCATGAATTGAACGAGATTCTTCACGCGGTTTTCAGCACGGACGGCCTTGTCCTCGGTACGCTGGTGCCTTTCCTGTTCGTGCTGACCGTGGTCGTGTTCGTCCACGAAATGGGCCATTACCTCGTCGGCCGCTGGTGCGGTATCGGCGCAAAAGCCTTTTCGATCGGTTTCGGCCCAGAGATCATCGGCTTCAACGACAGCCGCGGCACCCGCTGGAAGCTTTGCGCCATACCGCTCGGCGGCTACGTCAAGTTCGTCGGCGATATGAACGCGACGTCGAGCCAGCCCAGCTCGGAGGAGGTCGAGGCGCTGAGCGACGACGAACGCAAGGTTGCCTTCCACACGCAGCCGATCTGGAAGCGGGCGGCGACCGTCGTGGCGGGGCCGCTGTTCAACTTCCTGCTGACGATCGCCGTCTTTGCCGTGCTGTTTTCCATATATGGTCGGCCGGTATACGAGCCGATGGTGGCTGAAGTCACCGAAGGCAGTCCGGCAGCGGCGGCCGGCATCATGCCCGGTGACCGATTCGTCAGCGTCGACGGCAGCAAGGTCGAGACCTTTGCCGACGTCCAGCGTCTGGTTTCGGGCCGCGCCGGCGACAGCATCACCTTCGTTATGTTACGCGGCGGCAAGGAAATCACCGTCACGGCGACGCCGCGTTTGATGGAACAACAAGACGCATTGGGCAACAAAGCCCAGGTGGCCGTGATCGGCGTCATCAACAACAAGGAACTCGGCCAGCCGCGGCTGATCACCTACAGCCCGGCCGGGGCAGTCGGGGCGGCCATCCAGGAAACCGGCCACGTCATCCAGCGCACCGGCCAGTTCCTGCAGCGTTTCGTTGTTGGCCGCGAGGACAAGTGCCAGCTGGGCGGGCCCATCAAGATCGCCAAGATGTCGGGCCAGGCGGCAAAGCTCGGCTTCGAATTGCTCGTCCAGCTTGTTGCATATCTGTCAGTCGGGATAGGAATTCTCAATCTTCTGCCGATTCCCCCCCTCGACGGAGGGCATCTTCTGTTCTACGGCGTGGAAGCTGTCATCCGACGGCCGGTGTCCGAACGGATGATGGAAATGGCTTATCGGAGCGGCCTCATCCTGGTGCTCGGCTTCATGGGTTTTGTTTTCTGGAACGATCTGTTTGGGTGCTGAAATCATGAAGAAATTTGGCTTCAGCGCGACCAATGTTGAGACGCCGTTTACCATGCGTGGGGATATGCGTGACGCGAAAGCCACGCCACAGGGTTAAGTAAATACAAATTAACCAGAAGCCTTGCGTGTAGGGAAAATCCGGTTAATACGGTAGGGGAAATTACCGCACGTCCGGTTTTCTCGCCGTGGGGACTTCGAGAAAAGGTACAAAAGCCCGATGAAGGCAGCATCCAAGTTTCTGAGCGCCGCGTCCGCGGTGGCTATGTCCGCTGCTCTGGTTGTACCAGGCGCGCTCGCAGTGCAGTTCGTTGCCACATCGGCCGCCGAGGCGGCTGTCGTCTCCAGAGTCGAAGTCACCGGCAATCAGCGTGTCGACGCGGACACCATCCGCAATTACGTGACAATCAAGCCCGGCAAGGCGTTTTCCAGCTCCGACATCGACGATGCGGTCAAGGCGCTGTTTGGCACCGGGCTGTTTTCGGACGTGCAGATCAACCAGGTCGGATCGACGCTGGTCATCAAGGTTTCCGAATACCAGGTCGTCAACCAGGTGCTGTTCCAGGGCAACAAGAAGCTCAAGGACAACGCGCTTGCAGCCGCGGTGCAATTGAAGCCGCGCGGCACCTTCTCGCAACAACAGCTCGACGCCGATGTCGAGGCGGTCAAGGCCGCCTACCGGCGTATCGGCCGCGACGATGCCGCCGTGACCACCCAGATCATGGATCTCGGCGACAACCGGGTAAACGTGGTCTTCAACATCAACGAAGGCGGCCGCACCCAGATTGCGGCGATCAATTTCGTCGGCAACAGCGCCTATTCGAGCCGCCGTCTGTCGGACATCATCTCCACCAAGCGCTCGTCCTTCCTGTCGTTCGTGCTGCGCGACGATGTTTATGACGAGGACAAGCTGCGCGCCGACCAGGAGCTGCTGCGCCGCTTCTATTATAATCACGGCTATGCCGACTTCCAGGTCGTCTCGGCTGTCGGCGAACTCGACGACACAACCAACAAATACACCGTTACCATCACGGTGCAGGAGGGCGAGCGGTATACGTTCGGGGACGTCAGCGTCGAAAGCACGATCCCCGAGGTCGACAGCAAGTCGCTTGAATCGGTGGTCGAGACCCACAAGGGCGATGTCTATAACGCCAAGGATGTCGAGGACACGATCATCGCGCTGACCGAAAAGGTCGCCGGTTCTGGTTATGCCTTTGCCCAGGTGACGCCGCGCGGTGACCGCAACTTCGAAAACCACACCATCTCTGTCGTTTATACGATCGACCAGGGCACCAAGGCCTATATCGAGCGCATCGAGATCCGCGGCAACGATCGGACGCGCGACTACGTCATTCGCCGCGAGTTCGATGTCAGCGAAGGCGACGCTTTCAATCAGGTTCTCATCCAGCGCGCGAAGAGGCGGCTGGAAGCACTCGATTATTTTGAGAAAGTCGAGATTTCCACCGTTCCGGGCTCTGAGCCTGATCAAGTCGTGCTGGTGGTCGACGTGGTCGAGAAATCGACCGGTGAGTTCTCGGTCGGTGCCGGTTATTCGACTGGTGGCGAGACGGCTGGTCCGTCCGTAGAAGGTTCAATCAGTGAGCGGAACTTCCTCGGCCGCGGCCAATTCATCAAGGTGGCGGCTGGCGGCGGCAAGAACTCGCGCGATTACAGCTTCTCGTTTACCGAACCGTACTTCCTTGGTCGCCGTATCGCTGCCGGATTCGACATCTACAAGCAGACTCGAAACTATGACCATTACGATAGCGACACGACGGGCGCGACAGTGCGCTTCGGCCTGCCGATTACCGACAACATCTCGACGCAGCTCGCGTATAATATCGCTCAGGAGAAGTATGAGTTCGACGAGGACTGCGACCCTGCCACCTGCGATGTCTCCCAGGCGATTATAAACGGTGTCGAAGAGAGTCCGTGGCTCAAATCGTCGGTTAGTCTCGGCCTAGTTTACAATACCATTGACGACATGAAGAATCCCCATGAAGGCATTTTTGCCAACGTCGGCACGGAAGTGGCTGGCGTGGGCGGCGACGCCAAGTTCATCAAGGTGACAGCGCGCGGCAGCATTTATCAGACGTTGTCCGAACAATTGGATCTGGTAGGCCTCATTTCTGGCGGTGCCGGCCATGTCCAGGGATATGGCAGCGGCGACCTGCGTGTCTTCGACCATTTCCAGAGCAGCGATCGAATGATCCGCGGTTTCGAATATGGCGGCATCGGTCCGGTTGCCTCGGACAACAGCAATGACCATCTCGGCGGCACCACTTACTTCAATGCCTCGGCGGAAGCGCAGTTCCCGCTGCCGGTCATCCCGGAAAGCTTCGGTTTGCGCGGCGCGGTATTCGCCGATGCGGCAACGCTCTACGGCAGCAAGATTGCCTCCAACCTCGTCAATCAGTCGACGACCGGCATGGAATGGCGCGCTTCTGTCGGCGTCGGTCTGATGTGGGCATCGCCTTTCGGCCCCATCCGCATCGACTATGCGATCCCGGTCAAGAAGGAAAAGACCGACGACGTGCAGGAATTCAACTTCGGCATATCGACCCGCTTCTAATGTGCGGGTAACGATGCTTCCGGCTCGTTTGGATCCGGATGTCAGTGATCCGACACTACAGCGCAGTGCGTCCTATCGGACGCTCAAAGAACGTTGTAGCAATTTGATTTTGCGCATGATCCTTTCCGAGGATCGATTTCCGATTTCGGGGTCATGCGCTAGCTGGATATTGCTTCTGGAATGACCGATCCGGTGTTCTTCGCGCCCTCACGCCGGTATACGGCCGGCGAAGTCGCGAATCTGACCGGCTCGATGCTTGTCGATTCCGCTCTCTCCGATGTTTCGATCGACGTTCTGGCTCCCGCCAACGAAGGCGGCGAGAACGCCCTTGTCTTCGTCGATGGCAGGCGCAATTTCGCCCTGATGCAGTCACTGCGGGCGGCAGCGGTTCTCTGCCCTGCCGAATTTGCCGCCAAGGCGCCAGCGGGCATCGCGGTTCTGGTGCATCCGCGCCCGCAGCAGGCTTTCGCAATGGTCGGGCGCCTGCTTTTCCCGGCGGCTGCGACGCCTGGACCGATGACCGGCGAAACCGGTATCTCGCCGCACGCCCATATCGATGCGACCGCCCATGTCGAGCCCGGTGCGATCATCGAAGCGGGCGCGGTCATCGGACCGCGCGCTGCCATCGGCAGCGGAACCGTCATTGCCCCTCATGCGGTTATCGGTCCTTCCTCGCAGATTGGCCGCGACGGCTATGTCGGTCCAGGTGCCAGCGTGCAATATGCATTGATCGGCAATCGCGTTATCATTCATGGCGGCGCCAGGATCGGCCAGGATGGCTTCGGCTTTGTGGCCGGCGCAAAGGGTCCTGAGCGGGTTCCGCAGATCGGCCGCGTCATCATCCAGGACGACGTCGAGATCGGGTCGAATACGACCGTCGATCGCGGCGCCATGTCCGACACGATCATCGGCCAGGGCACCAAGATCGACAATCTGGTGCAGATCGCGCACAACGTTCGCATCGGCCGCAATTGCATAATAGCCGGGCTTTCGGGTATTTCCGGTTCAGTGACGATAGGCGACAACGTCACCATGGGTGGCGGCGTCGGCCTTGCGGATCATTTGACCATCGGGTCCGGCGCCAAGCTTGCGGCAAGAAGCGGGTTTATGAGCAATGTGCCTGCCGGTGAGATTTGGGGAGGATATCCGGCGCAGCCGATGGCGGAAGCCATGCGCGAGATAGCGGCCTTGCGCAGACTTGCACGGACGCGCAGACAGGGTGAGGGGGGAAATGGCTGACATCGCAGCGGCGACGCTCGAAGCGGTTGACATAATGCGGCTGATGAAGCTCCTGCCGCACCGCTATCCGTTCTTGATGATCGACCGTATCGTCGACATAGATGGCGACGAATCCGCAATCGGCATCAAGAACGTCACCATAAACGAGCCGCATTTCCAAGGTCATTTCCCTGACCAGCCGGTCATGCCCGGCGTGCTGATCATCGAGGCGATGGCGCAGACGGCCGGCGCCATCTGCATCCGCAGCCTTGGTACGGAAAAGCCGTCGCTGGTTTATTTCCTGACCATCGACAATGCCAAGTTCCGCAAGCCGGTCGTTCCAGGCGACCAGTTGAAAATTCATGTGAAGAAAATCAAGAAACGCGGCAATCTTCTCAAATTCGCTTGCGAGGCCCTCGTCGATGGCGCCAAGGCGGCGGAAGCCGAGATCTCGGCGATGATGGTCGCAAGCGGCTGACAAACGAATGCTAATGAAAATCCAGACAGTCATCCATCCATCGTCGGTCATCGAGGCAGGCGCCCAAATCGGCGAAGGCGCCCGCATCGGGCCCTTCTGTCACGTCGGCCCCGATGCCGTGATCGGCGACCGCGTCGAGCTGGTCAGCCATGTCTCGGTGATTGGCGCGACCACCATCGGTGCATCGACCAAGGTTTATCCGATGGCGATACTGGGCGGACCACCGCAGAACACCAAGCACAAGGGCGGCCGTACCACGCTGGTGATCGGCGAGAACTGCACGATCCGCGAAGGCGTCACCATGCATGTCGGCACCGATTCCAGCCGCGGCGAGACGACGATCGGCGACAACGGCAATTTCCTTGCCTATGCCCACATTGCCCATGACTGCGTGGTCGGCAAGAACGCCACCTTCGCCAATCAAGCGACGTTAGGCGGGCATTGCGAAGTCGGTGACAATGTCTACATCGGCGGCCTGACCGCGGTTCATCAGTTTGTCCGCATCGGCGATAACGCGTTTCTCGGCGGCTGCTCGGCGATCGTCGGCGACGTCATTCCCTACGCCATCGCCGTTGGCAACCGTGCCAGCCTTCGCGGCCTCAACATCATTGGGCTGAAGCGCGCCGGCCTGCCACGTTCGGAGATCCATTTGCTGCGCAAAGCCTATAAGACGATCTTCGATCGCTCCCGGACCGTCGGCGAAAACATCGAATTCGCCAAGGCGGAGTTCGCCTCGTCGCCGACTGCCATGAAGATTGTCGATTTCATCGCCGGTCGCGGCAAGCGGCACTATGCCGTGCCGTCGCTCAAGGGTGGCGACGGCGACGATACCGATGATGAAGACTGAGAGCAGATGACGAAGATTGAGGCTGCCGGAAAGGGCCTTGATCTCGCGCCAGATGCCAAGGTCGGCATCATCGCCGGCGGCGGCAGCCTCCCGGTCGAAATTGCCCGAGCGCTCGCCCGGCAAGGCAAATTGCCCTTCATCGTGATGGCGGCGGGCGAGGTCGATCGCATAGCCGATTTCGAGCCATATGAGCAGGTGGTCTTGAGGCTGGAAGACGTCGGCTCGCTGGTGCCGATCCTCAAGCGGCATCACGTTACGCATCTGGTGACCGCGGGTCATATCACGCGCCGCCCCAGGCTGAGCGCCATGCGCCTCAATTTGGGCCTGCTCGCCTGGCTGCCCAGCCTCTTCGTCGGTGTAACCCGGGGAGACGATACGGTGCTGAAATTGTTCGTGCGCAGGATCGAGCGCAGCGGCATCAAAGTCGTCGGCGCTCACGAGATCGTGCCGGAGCTGGTCGCAGCCGAAGGCCTGCTGACCAAGGCGGCGCCACGCAAAGCCGACTGGCGCGACATCGAGGCAGCGCACGCGGCGGCAAAAGCCATCGGCGCGCTGGATATCGGCCAAGCGGCTGTTGCGGTCGGCGGCCGCGCCATTGCGCTGGAAGGCGTCGAAGGGACTGACGGGCTGCTCGAGCGGACAAGGGAATTGCGCGGGCACGGCAGGCTGGCTGGCCGGACGCGCGGTGTCCTGGTCAAATGCGCCAAGCCCGGTCAGGAACTGCGTGCCGATCTGCCCTCCATTGGCCCGCTGACCGTCGAGGCGGCGCATGCCGCCGGACTGGCCGGCATTGCCGTAGAAGCCGGCCGCTCGCTGGTGCTCGAAGGTCCCGCCACCATCGGGCGTGCCAATGCGCTCGGCCTGTTCGTGATCGGGCTGCCTGCTGCGGAGCCGGCGCATGGCGAATGAGCGGCCGTTGAAGATAGCCGTCGTCGCCGGCGAGGAGTCCGGCGACCTGCTTGGTGCCGATCTTGTGCAGGCGTTAAAACGCATGACCGGGCGCGACGTTCGGCTTGTCGGCATCGGCGGCCGCCATTTGCAGGCACTCGGCCTGGCGCCATTGTTCGACGGCAGCGAGATCGCGCTGATGGGGCTTAACGCAATACTGCCCCACCATCCCCCCCAGAAGCCGCGGATCCGCCAGACGGCAAACGCGAATTCCGGTGAAAAGCCCGATTGCCTTATCACCATCGACAGTCCGGATTTCTCGCTGCGCGTCGCCAAAAAGGTGCGTGCCGCCGATCCGACTATCCCGATCGTTCACTATGTCTGCCCGAGCGTGTGGGCTTGGCGGCCGGGCAGGGCGGCGGCGATGAAACCGTATGTCGATCACATTCTTTGCATCCTGCCGTTCGAGGTGAAGGAACTCGCTCGCCTGGGCGGGCCGCCCGGGACCTATGTCGGGCATCGCCTTGCACACGATCCGGGCATAGTCGGTGCCGCCAGGGCGCAGGCGCAGCCACGTGACCTGTCCGCAGATCACGTCAAAACGTTGCTTGTATTGCCCGGTTCGCGTCGCGGCGAGGTGCGACGCCTGGTCGGGCCGTTCGGCGAGACGGTGTCGATCCTGCGGGCGCGCGGGCACCGCTTGCGCCTGCTGTTGCCGACGGTCCCGCACGTCGCCGATCTGGTCAGGACCTCGGTTGCGAGCTGGGACGAGAAGCCGGAGATCATCCTTGATGCCGAACGCAAATGGCAGGCCTTCGGCAAGGCGGATGCGGCGCTGATCGCGTCGGGGACGGTATCGCTGGAACTTGCACTGGCAGGTGTGCCGATGATCTCCTGCTACCGGCTCGATCCGGTCATGCGCATGGCGCAGCCGCTGATCAAAGTATGGAGCGCAGCCTTGCCCAATCTCATTGCCGACCGGCCGATTGTGCCGGAACACTACAATCAATATGTGCGGCCGCATTATCTGGCGCGGCAACTGGAAGCGCTGTTCTCCGATACCGCCTACCGCACCTGGCAGAAGCACGGTTTTGCCGACATTGCCGGGCGTATGGCAACCGCCACGCCGTCAGGCGAGATTGCTGCGGGGGTGGTGACGGGGATGGTGAGGAAGTGGTGAATGGTGAATAGCGAGTAGGAAATGGTGCTGGCGGTAACGGCCAAGCTGCTTCAGCTACTACTCGCTACTCGCTACTCGCTACTCGCTACCTTCACCGCTTCGCGATCGGCACGTAATCCCGTTCCGGCGCGCCGGTATAGAGCTGGCGCGGGCGACCGATCTTCTGGTGCGGATCCTCGATCATCTCCTTCCACTGCGCGATCCAGCCGACGGTGCGGGCGACCGCGAACAGTACGGTGAACATGGTGGTGGGGAAGCCCAGCGCCTTAAGGGTGATGCCGGAATAAAAATCGACGTTGGGGTAGAGCTTCTTCTCGATGAAATAGGAATCGGTCAGTGCGATCTTTTCCAGCTCCATGGCGATGTCGAGCAGCGGATCGTCCTTGATGCCGAGCTCGCCCAGGACTTCGTGCGCGGTTTTCTGCATAATCTTGGCGCGCGGATCGTAGTTCTTGTAAACGCGGTGGCCAAAGCCCATCAATCGGAACGGATCGTTCTTATCCTTGGCGCGCGCAATGAATTCCGGGATGTGATCGACATGGCCGATCTCGCCCAGCATGTTCAGGGCTGCCTCGTTGGCGCCGCCATGTGCAGGACCCCACAGGCAGGCGATGCCGGCAGCGATACAGGCAAAGGGATTGGCGCCCGACGAGCCGGCCAGGCGGACGGTCGAAGTCGAGGCGTTCTGTTCGTGATCGGCGTGCAGGATGAAGATGCGCTCCATCGCGCGCGCCAGCACCGGATTGATCTTGTATTCCTCGCAAGGCACGGCGAAGCACATATGCAGGAAGTTGGCTGCGAAATTCAGCTCGTTCTTCGGATAAATGAACGGCTGGCCGATGTGGTATTTGTACGCCATCGCCGCGATTGTCGGCATCTTGGCGATCAGCCGCATTGAGGCGACCATGCGTTGATACGGATCCGAGATGTCGGTGGAATCGTGATAGAAGGCCGACAGTGCGCCGACCACGCCGCACATCACCGCCATCGGATGCGCATCACGGCGGAAGCCGGTGAAAAAGCGCGACATCTGCTCATGCACCATGGTGTGGCGCGTCACCCGGTAGTCGAAATCGTCCTTCTGGGCCTTGGTCGGTAATTCACCATAGAGCAAGAGATAGCAGACTTCGAGGAAGTCGCCGTGCTCGGCCAATTGGTCGATCGGGTAGCCGCGGTGCAAAAGAATGCCGGCATCGCCATCGATGAAGGTGATTTCCGATTCGCAGCTCGCCGTCGACGTAAAGCCGGGGTCGTAGGTAAAGACGCCGGCGGTGTTGTAGAGCGAACCGATGTCGATGACGTCAGGTCCTACCGAACCACTTCGGATCTTGAATTCATGGGTTTTGCCGCCGAGCTCCAGCTTTGCCGTCGATGCCTGGGTTTTGCCGCCAAATTCCATTTTCGTCGCAGGTTCGGTCATAGCAAACTCCTTTTTGTTTCCTCAGGCCGGCAAAGGCAAAATATCTGAACCCAACACGTCAAAAGCATCGGAATACGCACATTTGCGCCCGCAATTGAATCTGCGAGCCAGATTAGGCCAAGACCCAATGTTGCACTGCGAAACACACCTTTCAATGCCAATCTTCTTGGGCCAGTTCGCTAATCGATTTGATCAGCGATCCGCGCCAGGCTTTCCTCGCGGCCCAGCACGGCAAGCACATCAAAGACACCTGGCGAGGTACTTTTGCCGGTGAGCGCGGCGCGCAAAGGTTGGGCCACGGCGCCGAGTTTATGGCCGCCGGCCTGCGCGTAGTCGCGGATCGCGGCTTCCGCCGAGGCGGCAGACCAGTCCGAAACCGTGGCCAGTGCCGCATGAGCGCCCTGCAGGATCGCGCGCGCCTCACCGTTGAGCAGCGCCGCCGCTTTCTCGTCGACCGGCAGCGGCCGCTCGACGAACAGGAATGCAGCCCCTTCAACAAGTTCGACCAGCGTCTTGGCGCGCTCCTTCAGGCCGGGCAAAGCGGCAAGCAGTTGCGCCTTGCGTCTGTCGTCGAGGCGGGCGGCGATTGCCGGGCCGCCTTCGAGATAGGGCAGAGTGGCGATGAAGATGTCGAGCAGCGCCGCGTCGTTCATCCGGCGCATATGCACGCCGTTGAGCGCCTCGAGTTTGGCGAAGTCGAAACGGGCGGCGCCCTTGTTGACATCGCCAATGTCGAACCATGCGATCATGTCGGCGATCGACATGATCTCATCGTCGCCGTGGCTCCAGCCAAGCCTCGCCAGATAGTTGAGCAGCGCCTCCGGCAGGTAGCCCATGGCGCGATAGGCCTCGACGCCAAGTGCACCGTGCCGCTTCGACAGCTTGGCGCCGTCGGCACCGTGGATCAGCGGGATATGCGACATCGACGGCACCTCCCAGCCCATGGCCTGGTAGATTACGGTCTGGCGTGCGGCGTTGGTCAAATGATCGTCGCCGCGGATGATGTGGGTGATGCCCATGTCGTGATCGTCGACGACGACGGCATGCATGTAGGTCGGATTGCCGTCCGAGCGCAGAATAATGAAATCGTCGAGATCCTTGTTGGGAAAACGCACGTCGCCCTGGACGCGGTCATGCACCACCGTCTCGCCGTCTGTCGGCGCCTTGATGCGGATCGCCCCCTTGGCGCCGGGCGGCGCCTCCGACGGGTCGCGGTCGCGCCAGCGTCCGTCATAGCGGGGAGGCAGCCCCTTGGCCCGTGCGCTCTCGCGCATTGCTTCCAGCTCGGCAGGCGTCGCATAACAATAATAGGCCTTGCCCATGCGAACGAGCTCCTCGGCCACCTCGCGATGGCGCGGCGCACGCTCGAACTGCGACACCGGCTCGCCGTCCCATGTCAGGCCAAGCCAGGAAAGCCCGTCGAGAATGGCCGCGGTTGCCGCCTCGGTGGAGCGCTCGCGGTCGGTGTCTTCGATGCGCAGCAGCATCGTGCCGCCTGTGTGCTTGGCATACAGCCAGTTGAACAGCGCCGTGCGCGCGCCGCCAATATGCAGATAACCGGTGGGCGAGGGGGCAAAACGGGTGACGACCTTATCGGGCATGGAACTCTCAGGCGGGCCAAGGAAGTGGGTTTGCGGACTTTCGCGCGTTGCGCGTTCATGTAGCATAGGAGGTCGAGGGCGCAAGGGGCAGACCCGATGGCTGTGCGAGGCCGTGGTGCGGGCGAGGGCGAGGACGCTGGTAGCGGCGTCAGCGAACGCTTGCTGTTTGCCGCTCCCCCGCCTGCCCTGCCGGTATCGGCATTGCTGCCCGCTCCGCGCTTCGATGCTCCGTCGCTGCCGGCCAGCGACCCAGCAACGGTTCTCGTGCCCGCGGGCGAGCCCATCGTGCGCCTACGCCGTCGTTTCCGCCTCCCGTCACCGTCCTGTATCCGCAACAGCGTAACCTCGGCAGCCGGCCTGGAACTCGACCGTGGCGTCGCCTTCCTGCTGGTGCCGGTGTTCCTCGCATGCGGGGTGGTCGTATATTTCGCGCTGTCGGTGGAGCCAGCCTTTCCGCAGCCGATCGCAATCGTGCTCCTCGCGGCCCTTTGTACGGTCGTCTCGCGTTCATGGCCCAGGACGCGCCTGTGTTTCATGGTGGCGCTGCTCTGCGCGCTTGGCGTGCTTGCCGCCAAGTTCGAGACCTGGCGTGTCGGGACGCATGTGCTCGGTTCTGAAATCTCGACGCGGCTGACGGGTCGCGTCGTATCGTACGAACCCATGGCTAGCGGCCGCATCAGGCTGACGATCGATGTGATCTCAACCGCCAGGCCGACGCTGCGCTACATGCCGGAACGGGTCCGCATTTCGGCGATGAAGATACCGGCTGAGCTGGCCGCTGGTTCCGAGATCGCCGGCTATGTGCGGTTGCTGCCGCCGACCGGCCCGGTGCGGCCCGACAGCTATGATTTCTCCTTCGACAGCTATTTCGCCGGTATCGGCGGCAGCGGCTTCTTTCTCGGCAATCCGAAGGTCGTGGCTTCGGGCAGCATGCCGCTTGCCGCGCGGCTTTCTTCCGCGATCGAAGACGCGCGCGAATCCATCGCCGACCATATCCGCAGCCGCATCGGCGGCGCCGAGGGCGAGATTGCTGCTGCGCTGATCGTTGGCGTGCGCGCCGGCATTCCCGAGGAGATCAACGAAGCGATGCGGCGTACAGGCATCTACCACATCATCTCCATCTCGGGGCTGCATATGGCGTTGGTCGCCGGCACCATCATGGCGCTGCTGCGCGGCGCCTTTGCGCTGTTTCCCGACTTCTCATCGCGACGGCCGGTCAAGAAATATGCCGCAGCCGCCGCGCTTTTTTCGATCGCGGCGTACCTCGTCTTTTCCGGCGTTGTGGTGGCGGCCGAACGCAGCTTCATCATGCTGGCGGTGATGCTCATCGCCGTGCTGTTCGACCGGGCCGCGCTCACCATGCGCAATCTGGCGATCTCGGCCATCGCGGTCATTCTGGTGTCGCCGCACGAGGTGGTCGGTCCGAGCTTCCAGATGTCCTTCGCCGCGACGGCGGCCCTTGTCGGCGCCTATGCCGGCTGGTCCGATTACCGCACCGGCAGGGCCACCACGCCGCCGCCCCGGCGATCGCCGCTACGCTTGGCCACGCGAAAGGTCCTGCTGGGCATGGGCGGCCTGGCGATGACCTCGATCATTGCAGGGAGCGCCACGGCGCTTTTCGCCATATGGCATTTCCAGCGCGTAGCGCCGCTCAGCCTGTTCGCCAATCTGGCCATCATGCCTATCGTCTCACTGGTCGTCATGCCCTTCGCCGTGCTCAGCGCGCTGGCGATGCCGTTCGGCGCGGATGGGCCTTTCCTTTACGTGATGGGCAAAGGGCTGACGGCGATGATCGCCCTGTCCGGTTGGATCTCCGAGCGCTCGCCGATCGATGCGGTGGGTCTGATTTCGCTGAGATCTGTCCTTCTGGTGACGATCGCCCTCGTCGTTGCCAGCATGGCGACGACCTGGTTGCGGCTCGCGGCAATTCCTTTTGCGCTCGCCGGCTTGCTAACGACAACGCAGACGCGCGTACCCGACGTATTGATCTCGGAGGACGCACGGCTGGTCGCGCTGCCGATCGGCAGCGGTGAGCTCGCCGTCAACCGGGCACGCCCGAATGAGTTCACGATCGACAACTGGAAACGCGCGCTCACATCAGAGGCTATCGTCGCGCCGGAAACACCTGGAAAGAACGATCCGCAATTCGACATTGCCGATCCGGCCGACCTACCGCCGGGCATGCCGTTCATTTGCACGGACGGTCTCTGCCTCGCCAGGCATCCATCCGGCGCGATCATTGCGCAAGCCAAGGACCGCGATACCGCACGGCCAGCCTGCGCCTTCGCCAGCTTGATCGTCATCGACGACGCCACCGCCCATAATCCCTGCTACTACGACCGGCTGGTCCTCGTCGTCACCAAACGGCAACTGGCGCGCGCGGGAAGTGCGGCCGTCTATTTCGATCCACAAGCGGCAACACGCGCCGAAATCCGCTTCGCCGTCGAAAAATCATACCGGCCCTGGCACGTGCAGCGGAAATTTTCACGCGCGGCGCGCGGCCTGCCGCCATACCGCAGAGCCGACAATCCAAAAGCCGGCACCAAGGGCGCAACTCAGTAGCGGCGGATCAGCCCAACGAGCTTGCCCTGCACCTTGACCCTGTCTGGTCCAAAGATGCGCGTCTCGTAGGCCGGATTGGCGGCCTCCAGGGCGATCGAGGCGCCCTTGCGGCGGAACCGCTTCAGCGTCGCTTCCTCCTCGTCGACCAAGGCCACCACGATCTCACCGGGGCTCGCCGTATCGGCGTTGCGGATGATCACCGTGTCGCCGTCGAAAATGCCAGCCTCGATCATCGAATCGCCTTTGACCTCGAGCGCATAATGCTCGCCGCCCATGATCATATCCGGCGGCACCGAAATCGAATGCGTCTGGTGCTGGATAGCATCGATCGGCACACCAGCGGCGATGCGGCCCATTACCGGGATCGAAACGGCGGCGACGACATCGTCGTCATTGCCGGCTGCAGGGACGCGCGACGATGTGGGCTTGCCCTGCCGAGGGGCACCTTGCCCAAGACTGCCCTGGATGACACTCGGCGAGAACTTGCGTGCCGCATTGAGGCCGGGGGCGATCGAGTCAGGCAGGCGTAGTACCTCCAGCGCACGGGCCCGGTTGGGCAAACGGCGAATGAAGCCGCGCTCCTCCAGCGCCGTAATCAGTCGGTGGATTCCGGATTTGGAAGCCAGGTCGAGCGCTTCCTTCATCTCGTCGAAGGAAGGTGGGATACCGCTTTCCTTCAACCTTTCGTGGATGAACATAAGCAGTTCGTGTTGTTTGCGTGTCAGCATAGCGACCCCCAACAGAATCAGAAAACAAACCCAGAACAGACACTATCTGTTCCAGTTGTGTTCCGCAACTGTTTAAAGTTTAATGAATGCGTTAAGGCTCGGGAAACAAACGACGTCCCCTACCGGCGTACCGTATTTTCACCGCCGCGAGCCTCATCCCCTTGATTCTGCTTTCGTTTGCGCCGTTCTGGCCTCCTTGAAGGCGGCACTGGCATCGGCCGTCGGTCGGCAAAGGGCACGGAATTGAACCCGTATCGACTGTGCGGTTTGGTCAATGCACCGTGAACGAAACGAACTCAAAACGCCAACCTCGGGCTAACTCCAGGTTTCCACCGCCTGGTCAGGCTGCTTCTCGCCGGTGGAGCCTTGCTACGCGCTACCCGGTAATGGAAGAACAGTTGATGCGTGTCCGGCGTTGCGTTGGATTTTTTGAGGGAGCAGGCAAATCATGACGGGAATTCCCGATCTCGTGGCCGTAAAGGCGATGGATGCCGCGGATCCGCTGGGCGCGATGCGCGACCGCTTTGTCTTGCCGCAAGGAGTGATCTATCTCGACGGCAATTCGCTAGGAGCTGCTTCACGTGCCGCTTTCGATGAATTGTACAAGGCCGCGACCGAAGAATGGTCGCATGATCTCATCCGCGCATGGAACACGGCCGGCTGGTTCAACATGCCGCTTGAACTTGGCGACCAGCTAGGGCGCCTGATCGGTGCCGCGGTCGGCCAGACGGTGGTCTGCGATACGACGTCGGTCAACATCTACAAGCTGCTGCACGCCGCCATGGCCATGCGACCGGAGCGGCAGGTCATCGTCGCCGAGGGCGATAGTTTTCCGACAGACCTCTACATGGCTGAGGGTGTGGTTTCGACGCGAAAAGATGCGCTGCTGCGCCTCTCGGGGGTCGACGCGCCGACCATCGAAGAGCTGATCGACGAACGCACCGCGGTGGTGCTGGTCAACCACGTCAACTACAAGTCGGGCGAACTGCGCGACATGCCGACGCTGACGCGCAGGGCTCAGGAAGCCGGGGCGATGATCGTCTGGGATCTCTGCCACACCGCCGGCGCGATGCCAGTCGAGCTCGACAAGGCAAACGCCGATTTTGCCGTTGGCTGCACCTACAAATATCTGAATGGCGGCCCGGGCGCGCCTGCCTTCATCTATGTGGCTGAGCGGCATCTTTCCGACATCCAGCAGCCGCTCACCGGCTGGTGGGGCCATGCACGGCCCTTCGCCTTCGAGCCAGGCTATGCGGCCGGCACCGGCATCCGCCGGTTTCTGTGCGGCACCCAGCCGGTCCTGTCGATGCGCACGCTGAAGGGCGCGCTCGACATCTGGAACGATGTCGACATGACGGCGGTGCGCAAGAAGAGCATCGCGCTGGCGGATCTGTTCATCGAGCTTGTCGAGGCAAAGTGCGGCACTTACGGGCTCACGCTCGAAAGCACGCGCGATGGGGAAAAACGCGGCAGCCAGATTTCATTCATGCATGAGCATGGCTACCAGGTCATGCGCGCGCTGATCGAACGTGGCGTGATCGGCGATTTTCGCGCGCCATCGACCATGCGCTTCGGCTTCACCCCGCTCTATGTCGGCTATGCCGATGTCTGGCAGGCCGTCAAAGTGCTTGAGGATATCCTGCGCACCGGTGCGTGGAAGGATGCGCGCTTCGCCATCAAAGCAGCTGTCACTTGAGATTGATGCGAGAGCTGGAATCGTGAGGCTGGCGACGACGTGCCGCGCGATGCTCACGGCTAGGTTGCAAGGCCATATTGCCAGGGAGGGCGCAGGGTGTTCGAACGTCACATTGCCGATTGGGACAACGCCTATGCCAACGGCGCCAACATAGCCGGCAGCGATCGCTGGCCGGCGGCCTGGATCGAGCCCGCGCGGGTTTTCCGCGACGTGCTTTCGACCGAGGGCAGGGCGCGGCTCGACATGGCCTATGGCGACAACCCACGCAACCGGCTCGATCTTTTCCTGCCGGCCATCAAGCCCAAGGGACTCGTGGTGTTCGTTCATGGCGGCTACTGGATGGAATTCGACAAGAATTTCTGGTCGCATCTTGCCGCTGGCCCTGTTGATCGCGGCTATGCGGTGGCGATGCCGTCCTACACGCTCTGTCCGCAGATACGCATTGGCGGAATCGTCAAGGAAGTCGGCGCGGCGATCGGCAAGGCGGCGGCGATGGTCCCAGGGCCGCTGATGCTGACCGGGCACTCGGCCGGCGGCCATCTTGTTAGCCGGATGGTTACGGCGACGACGCCGCTGGCGCCCGAAGTCGTCCGGCGCGTTCGTCACGTGGTGTCGATCTCGGGGGTGCATGATTTGCGCCCGATCATGCGCACCGGCATGAACAAGACGATCGCGATCGATGAGGCCGAGGCGCAGGCCGAAAGCCCGGTGCTGCTGCGCCCGATGGACAAGGCCCGCCTGACCTGCTGGGCCGGCGGCGGCGAGCGCGCCGAATTCCTGCGTCAGAGCGCGTTGCTGGCCAACATCTGGATCGGCCTGGGTACCGCGACCAGCTCGGTCGTCGAGCCTGACCGGCATCATTTCAACATCATCGACGGTTTGGCCGATCCAGACCATCCGCTGACCCGGACCTTGATCTCGGAGTGAGGCAGGTTCAGCGTAGCATCAGCACGTCGCAGGGGGAGCCCGCCGCCGCGGCAGGCGCGAACGGCGCGCGAACGATCAGCCCGTTGGCATCGGCCAGCATTTTCAGCATCGAGGAGTCCTGGATGCCGAACGGCGTCGCCACGAGCGTACCGGCGTCATCTATGACAACAGCCCGCACATAATCTTGCCTGAGATCGTTGGCCGGCATGGCGGCACCGAGCCGTGCCCGACGTATATCCTGCTGAAAGGCGCGGCCGCCGAGCCGCGCCAGCAGCGGCTTCAGGAAGAGCTGAGTGCAGACCAGGCTTGCCACCGGATTGCCGGGCAGGCCGATGCAGCGAATGTCTCCCAGCCGCCCGAACATCAGTGGCTTGCCCGGCCGCATGGCGATCTTCCAGAAATCGAGCGTCATGCCTTGCCCGGTCAGCACGTCATGCACGAAGTCGTGGTCACCGACCGAGGCACCGCCCAGCGTGACGATGACGTTCGCGCCAGCCTTCACGGCCTTTTCAACCAGCGCAGCGATCGCCTCCCTGCGGTCCGGCGCGATGCCAAGGTCGAGCGCCCGCGCACCGACCGACTGTGCGGCGGCAGCGACACCATAGGCGTTGGAGCAGATGATCTGGTCGGGGCCAAGATCGCTGCCCGGCGGCAGCAATTCGTCGCCGGTGGCGATGATGGCGACCAGCGGCCGTTTGACCACGCGCACCTCGGGGTGATTGGCCGATGCCGCCAGCGACAAGGCCGCCGGGTCGAGCAGGCGGCCTTTGGGCAGCAGGACATCGCCCTTGGCGAAATCGAGCCCGAGGCGGCGGATGTTGCGCCCCTGCACCGTCGGTTCCGTCACTTCGACGCTGCCGCCACCGAGATCGCGGACGTTCTCCTGGATGACGATAGTGTCGGCGCCTTCGGGAAGCGGCGCGCCGGTAAAGATGCGCACGGCCTGCCGCTGCTGCACCGTTCCGGCAAAGCCGCGTCCGGCCGGCGCCATGCCGACCACCGAAAGCTTTGCCGGTACGGACGCGATATCGGCCGCCCGCACGGCATAGCCGTCCATGGCGGAGGCGTTGAACGGCGGCTGGGTGCGGAGCGCCACAACCGGCTCCGCCAGCACGCGGTCGGCGGCATCCAGCAGTGCGACGCGTTCGCCCGGCAGCGCTGCTGCGCCGTCCAGCAGGCGCTCGAGCGCCTCGGCAACTGGGACCAGCGCCATTATCGGCCTGCCTCGGTGGCCTCGTCTCCGGTGATCTTGTAGTCGCCGGATTTACCGCCGGTCTTTTCAACCAGCCTGATGCCGGAGATGACCATGGCGCGGTCGACCGCCTTGGCCATGTCGTAGATGGTCAGGCAAGCGACCGAGACGGCACTCAAGGCCTCCATTTCAACGCCGGTCTTGCCGATGACGCGGGTCAATGCCGTCACCTTCAGGCCGGGCAGTGCGGCGTCCGGCTCGATATCGACAGATATCCTGGTCAGCAGCAGCGGATGGCAAAGCGGGATCAGTTCATGCGTCTTCTTGGCCGCCATGATGCCGGCAATGCGCGCGGTGCCCAGCACGTCGCCCTTCTTGGCGTCGCCGGCGAGGATCATGTCCAGCGTCTCGGGCCGCATCGCCACAAAACCTTCCGCGACTGCCGTGCGCACCGTCTCAGCCTTGTCGCCGACATCGACCATGTTGGCTTCGCCCTGCGCGCCAAGATGGGTGAGGGCGGCCGCCATCTCAGATCGCCTCTGCCGGCGCCTTGCCCGTCAAAAGCAGGCGCGTTGCCGCAGCCACGTCCTGCTGGCGCATCAGGCTCTCGCCGACCAGAAAAGTGGCGATGCCGCTCCGCTCCAGCCGGAGGCAATCGTCATGCGAAAAGATACCGCTCTCACTGACTAGAAGGCGGCCGCCCGGCACCATCGGTACCAGCCGTTCCGAGGTCTCGAGGCTGGTTTCGAAAGTCCGGAGATTGCGATTGTTGATGCCGATCAGCCGCGACGACAGCCGCAGCGCACGTTCCATTTCCGCCTCATCATGCACTTCGACCAGCGCGTCCATGCCGAGCCCGAAAGCTGTCGCTTCGAGTTCTCTTGCCAACGCGTCGTCGACGCTGGCCATAATGATCAGGATGGCATCGGCGCCCCATGCCCTGGCCTCGTAGACCTGATAGGGGTCGAACAGGAAATCCTTGCGTAAGGTAGGCAACTCGACGGCAGCGCGCGCAGCGGTGAGGAATTCGGGCGCGCCTTGGAAAGAGGGTGTGTCGGTCAGCACCGAAAGGCAGGCGGCACCGGCTTTCGCATAGGCCCTGGCCAGCGCCGGCGGATCGAAATCGGCGCGGATCAGGCCTTTGGATGGGCTAGCTTTCTTGATTTCGGCAATCAGCGCAAACCCGCCGGATTTGCGCGTTGCTTCAAGGGCGGAAAGAAAGCCGCGCGGCGCGTCGGCATCCGTCGCCCGTGCCTTGATCTCGGCCAATGGCACGCGTGCCTTGGCCGCCGAGATCTCGTCGCGCTTGTAAGCCTCGATCTTGCGCAGGATGTCGGACATGGTTTTAACCGTTCGAAATCTCGACCAGCCTGTCGAGCACTTTCAGCGCGCGGCCGCTGTCGATGGCCTGCGCCGCCGTTACCATGCCGTCGGCAAGCGTCGTCGCCTTGCCGGCTACCACCAGCCCGGCGCCGGCATTCATCAGCACCGTATCGCGAAAGGCGCCAGCGGCGCCGCCCAGCATGTCGCGCAGTGCCTGGGCGTTGTGGGCGGCGTCGCCGCCGCGCAACTCGTCCTTGGTGTGACGCGTCAGCCCGACTGCTTCCGGGGTCAGCACAAAGCTGCGTATCTCGCCGCCGGCCAATTCGGCGACCTGCGTTTCGCCGGTGGTGGTGATCTCGTCATAGCCGTCGCCATGGACGACCCAGGCGTGGTCGGCGCCAAGCTCCTTCAACGTTTCTGCCACCGGCATGATCCATTCGGGCAGGAACACGCCGATCATCTGCCGTCTGACACTGGCCGGATTGGAAAGCGGGCCCAGCAGGTTGAAGATGGTGCGGGTGCCGAGCTCGACCCGGGTCGGGCCGACATGCTTCATCGCCGGGTGATGCGCCGGAGCGAACATGAAGCCAACGCCGGCCTCGTGAATACAGCGGCCGATCGTCTCCGGAGGGATGTCGATCTTGACGCCCAATGCGATCAGCACATCGGCGGCGCCGGTCAGCGAGGACAGTCCGCGATTGCCGTGCTTGGCGACGGGCACGCCGCTGCCGGCGATGACGAAGGCGGATGCGGTCGAAATGTTGACGCTGTGCGAATTGTCGCCGCCGGTGCCGACAATGTCGATGGCGCCCTCGGGGGCTTCGACGCGCAGCATCTTGGCGCGCATGGTGGCGACAGCGCCGGCGATCTCGCTGACGGTCTCGCCGCGCACGCGCAATGCCATCAGGAAGCCGCCTATCTGGCCCGGAGTAGCATCGCCCGACATGATAATGTCGAAGGCCTCGCGCGCCTCCTCGAAAGAAAGAGCGCTGCCGGCGGCGACCTTGGCGATGTGGATCTTCAGTGCGCTCATCTGGCCAGGGCTTGGGTTACGGCAGTCTGATCAATGCGGACGTCATATTGCGTCTGCAACTGCGCTACTAACTGGTCGAGCAGGTCGTCGGACATGCCGGATGTGAAGGATTTCTGTGCGTCCTGGGGTACTGAGCTGGCGTCGGCCCCGGCGGGCTCGAATACCTCGGCAACCTTGAACAGGATCTGTCCGTCGCCGGTGGGCGAGGGGATCAGCCCGGTGCCGCCTTCGCCGACGCCGAACATCGCGGCGGCCCCTTCCTTGCCGAAATCGACGTCGTCAGCATCGCGCTTGACGCCGCGTTTGGTCTGTTTTTCGAGCTTGAGCTCACCGGCGATCACCTCGAGCGTGGCGCCGGCCTTGAGACGCTTCTCGAGCTCTTGTGCTTTTGCGGTGAGCCGTTTGGTGGTCTCCGCCGCGGTCCAGTCGGCCACGACCTTCTGGCGGACTTCGTCCAACGTGCGGTCACGGGCCGGCGTGATCGCGCTCACGTCGTAGAAGACGAAGCCGTTATCGGCGGTGGTGAGACCTTCATTGTCGGTTCCGGGTTCGGATTCGAACACTGCCTTGATGAGCGCCGGCGATTCCGGCAGGTCTTTGACGATGCTTCCATCCGGCCGTTGGCCGGTGCGGTCGATGGCGTCGATGGTGACGACCTTCAGCTTCAATTTGGCGGCTGCCTCGGCGAGCGAACTGCCCGAGGCGCGCGTATCCTCGTAATTGTCGTGCACGTCCAGCAAGATGCGGCTTGCCTCGCCCAGTGCCAGGTCCTTGCGGATCTGCTCGGATACTTCGGCCAGCGGCTTCACCACTTCCGGCTTGATCTCGGTGACGCGCAGCAGAACGGGACCAAATGCGCCTTGTACGACCGGGCTGACCTCATTGACGTTGAGCTTGAAGGCAGCGTCGGCGACCGCCTTGTCGGCGATCTTGTCCTTGGCCAGCGTGCCGAGCAGCGTGTCGGCCGGGGTCTTGCCCTCGGCGGCGACGATCTTGTCGAAGGTCGCGCCGGTCCTGAGCGAATCGAGCGCCGCCTTTGCGGCATCAGGCGTCTTGAATACAAGCTGCTCGATGGTGCGCATCTCCGGCGTGGTGTAGCGCGCCTTGTTCTTGTTGTAGTCGTCGCTGACCTGTTGGTCGGTCACCGCGCTCAAATCCATGATGTCTTCCGGCTCGAGCCTGACATAGGAGAACTTGCGGTATTCGGGAGCGGCGTAGGTTTTCTTGTTTTCCTCGAAATAGGCCGAAAGCACGCTGTCGGACGGCGCTTCTATCGGCTCGACAAGCGATTTCGGCAAGGTCAGGTAGTCGATGGTGCGATCTTCGCCGCGATAGAGCGCGACCGCCTTGAAGAATGTATCAGGGGCCTTGAGGCCGTCCGAAACCGCCTCGACGATCTGCTGGCGGACCGCGACCTGGGCGCGGTTCTTCAAATAGTCTTCCGGCCGCATGCCGATCTGCCGAAGCAGGTACTCGAACGTTCTCCTGTCGAAGGTTCCGGCAGGCCCTTTGAACGCCGGGTCTTCACGCGTCAGTTCGGCGAGCCGGTCCTTGGACAGGCCGAGGCCGAGCTTGCGGGCCTGCTCGTCGAGGACGGCACCCGATACGAGTTGCGCCAGCACCTGGTTGTCGATGCCGAGCGCCGTCGCCTGCTCACGGCTGATGCGCTGGCCGAATTGCTGCGACATGACGCTGAGCTGGCGATCGTAGGCGAGGCGGTATTCGTTGATAGAGACCTTGGTGCCTCCGGCCGTGATCACGGCGTCATGGCCGGCAAGACCGCCCATCAGCCGTCCCGAGATACCCCAGACGGCGAAGCTCAACACCAACAATGACAGCAGCAGTTTCGCGACCCAGGTCCCCGCCGCACTTCTCAACATACCAAGCATGAGTACTTCCGATTTTTGCGCATTTCGCATGCGCCGAGTCTGAAACAAGCGCAATAGCGCCCTTCCTGCTCACTGTCGATTGCTTTGTGGCCTGATTTTGATAGTGAGGGCCAGCTGGAAATTGCCCGGAGAAACAATCCCATGACGCCTGGAATCCGCCCGCTCGTCGCCGGCAACTGGAAAATGAACGGTACCAGCGCCTCGCTCAACGAGCTCAGGATGATCGGCAACGGCTTCATGAGCGGGCTCGACGCCGAGACCGAAGCGGTGCTCTGCGTGCCGGCGACCTTACTTGCGCACGCCGCCGAGATTCTGTCGCGCACACCGGTGCGGGCCGGCGGAGAGGATTGCCACACCGAGGAAAGCGGCGCCTATACCGGCTGCATTTCGGCCGAGATGCTGAAGGATGCAGGAGCCAGCCATGTCATTGTCGGCCATTCCGAATGCCGCGCCGATCGCAAGGAGGACGATGCCTTAGTGCAGGCCAAGGCCTCCGCCGCATGGCGTGCCGGGCTGGTGGCCATCATCTGCATTGGTGAGACAAGAGCCGAACGCGAAGCAGGAGCCACGCTCGACGTGCTGTCGCGCCAGGTCGCTGGCTCGGTCCCGCCAAACGCCACGGCTTCCAACACCGTCATTGCCTATGAGCCGGTATGGGCGATCGGCACCGGCTTGACCCCGACCGCCGCCGACGTCGCCGAGGCGCATGCGCATATCCGCGAAGAACTGGCCCGGAAGCTCGGCAATACGGCGGCCAAGATGCGCATTCTCTACGGCGGCTCGGTCAAGCCGTCCAACGCCGTCGAGTTGCTAGGCGTCAGGAATGTCGATGGCGCGCTGGTCGGCGGCGCCAGCCTAAAGGCGGCGGACTTCCTCGGCATCGCGGAAGCCTATCGAAACATCGCTTGATACAAGGCTGCTTGCTGCATTTGAGCGGACGGCCGGCGCCGAAATCGTTGCAAAGGACGCATTGCTTCCCATATTCCGGCCACGGGCTTGGAAATGCCGTCAAAGCATTGTATTGAGCCGCCTCCAAATCAGCGGCCGCACCAGGCCTTGCCAGGATAAATTATGGAAACCGTACTGATCGTCGTCCACCTCATGGTCGTGCTCGCGCTTGTCGGCGTGGTGCTGCTGCAGCGCTCCGAAGGCGGCGGCCTCGGCATCGGCGGCGGATCGGGCTTCATGACCGCGCGTGGCGCCGCCAATGCGCTGACGCGGGCGACGGCGATCCTGGCCGCGGCTTTCTTCGTCACGTCGCTGACACTGTCGATCGTAGCGCGCTATGGCGAGAAGCCGATCGACATTCTCGATCGCGTGCCGGCGACCTCGGACGGGGCAGGCAAGGGCGTACTCAACCAATTGCCCGGAACCACGACGCCGACGCCGCCTTCGGGCACCACGGCGCCGACCCCGCCGTCCGGCAATGGCGCGGCAACGACGCCGCCGGCAACCGCTCCGGCGACGCCGCCAGCGACAAACGGCGCCACCGCGCCGGCCACGCCGCAGGTCCCCAACCAGTAATCGGGCATCTTATGCCGCGATCTGTTGTCGTTTGAACACAGTCGCGGCAAATGCCGCACGATCACGAAGATTCGACCGCACCGCGCGCTTGAGGCGCTTCCGGCTAATCGATTATAGGTTGCACGCGGCATTCTCGGCGTCCTTGGGGGGCGCCGGGCGATGCCGTGGGCAACAAGCATTGAACGATCGGATCTTCCCCATGCAGCTTCGCAGCTTCATTTTTGCCGGCCTTTGTGCCGTGCTCAGCCTAGGTGCGCCCGCTTACGCGGCCATGCCGACGGCAAACTCGGCCCATAAAGCCGCAGCAACAACCGACGTCGTCAACGTCGCTGCCAAAAGCGATGCGGCGCAATTGAAGCTCCTCAAGAAGAAGAAAGATCCGACGCCGGACGACCTTGCGCAGATCCGCAAGATCGAAGCCAAGATCGCAGCCGACAAGGAAGCCGCTCGCGCCAAAGCACTCGAAGCCAGGAAGCTGGCGATGCGGGAGGCGGCGAAAGCCAAAGCCGATGCGGAACGGCAGGCATTCCTTGCCAAGAAGAGCCAGCCGCTCGCGGCGGCGAAGGTGGCTGACGCTACGCCAGCCAAGAAGAAGACCCTCAACATCATCGAACCGATTGCACCCATTGCGCCGATCCAGTCGGCCGAGCCGATCCCGGCCGAGGCCATGAACGTTGCCCTGACCGGCAACAATGGCGAGTTGCGCAGCGAACCGGTGGGGCAGAAGCCGCAGAGCGTCGGGCTGTTCGCGGGACTGTTCGGCGGCACAACTTCGTCGTCAATGTCGCTGCTTCCGGAAACACGCGCGCTCGACGCCGCACTCGAAAGGAAGCAGGCCAAGCGGCAGTTCAAGGTCAAGCCGGAATTCGTGCCGCAGGAGGTCGAATTCACTGGCTACAACCCGGGCACCATCGTCATCGATACCAGCGCTCGCCGTCTCTACCTCGTCGAATCATCGTCAACCGCCCGCCGTTATGCCATCGCGGTCGGCCGGGAAGGCCTGCAGTTCAAGGGTACGGTTGCCGTCGGCGACAAGCAGGAATGGCCGCGCTGGATTCCGACGCTGGATATGCAAAAGCGCGAACCCAAGCACTATGGCCAATACAAGGACGGTATGCCCGGCGGCGGCGACAATCCGCTCGGTGCGCGCGCCATCTATCTTTACGACGGCAAGAAGGATACCCACCTGCGCATTCACGGCACCATCGCGCCGCAGTCGATCGGAACCAGCGCCTCCAATGGCTGCTTCCGCATGATCAACGAGCACGTCATGGACCTTTACCGCCGGGTGAAAGTAGGCACCAAAGTCGTCATCATCTGACGCTTTGACAGATCGTGCCAAAAGGGCCGGCCTCGCCGGCCCTTTTGTTTTGATACGCCAACGACCAGAGCGCCTTCTTGGGAAAAAGCCTTCGCGGCGGTTTTTTCTCTGGCGGAATCAATTCGGCCGCGTTAAGCGATGACTCCCATGGCGCGATATGTATTCATCACAGGCGGCGTGGTTTCCTCACTTGGAAAAGGCATTGCTGCGGCGGCCCTTGGGGCTCTCTTGCAGGCGCGGGGCTATCGCGCACGCATCAAAAAGCTCGATCCCTATCTCAATGTCGATCCCGGCACGATGTCGCCCTATCAGCACGGCGAAGTCTTTGTGACCGATGACGGGGCCGAGACCGATCTCGATCTTGGCCATTATGAGCGCTTCACCGGCCGCTCGGCCAACCAGCAAGACAACATCACCACCGGCCGCATCTATAAGAACATCATCGAGCGCGAGCGGCGCGGCGACTATCTCGGCGCCACCGTGCAGGTCATTCCGCACGTCACCGACGAGATCAAGAACTTCGTCCTCAACGGCAATGACGATTACGATTTCGTGCTGTGCGAGATCGGCGGCACCGTCGGCGACATCGAAGCGATGCCGTTCCTGGAGGCGATCCGCCAACTCGGCAACGACCTGCCGCGCAACAACGCCGTCTACGTCCACCTGACCTTAATGCCTTACATTCCGACCGCGGGCGAACTGAAGACCAAGCCGACGCAGCATTCAGTCAAGGAGTTGCGCGGCATCGGTATTGCACCCGACATACTGCTGGTCCGCGCCGACCGGCCGATCCCCAAGGAAGAGCGCAGAAAGCTGTCGTTGTTCTGCAATGTCCGCGAAAGCGCCGTCATCCAGGCGCTCGACGTCCCGCACATCTACGACGTGCCGATGGCCTATCACAATGAAGGGCTGGATTCGGAAGTGCTGGCCGCCTTCGGCATCGATCCGGCGCCGAAGCCGCGCATGGAACGGTGGCAAGCGGTGTCCAACCGCATCCACAATCCGGAAGGCGAAGTGACCATTGCCGTCGTCGGCAAATATACCGGCCTCAAAGACGCCTACAAATCGCTGATCGAGGCGCTGTCGCATGGTGGCCTCGCCAACCGGGTGAAGGTCAAGCTCGACTGGATCGAAAGCGAGATATTCGAGAAGGAAGACCCGGCGCCATGGCTGGAGAAGGTCCATGGCATTCTCGTCCCCGGCGGTTTTGGCGAGCGCGGCTCGGAGGGCAAGATCCTGGCGGCGAAGTTCGCGCGCGAGCGCAAGGTGCCGTATTTCGGCATCTGCTTCGGCATGCAGATGGCCTGCATCGAGGCGGCGCGCTCGCTGGCCGGCGTCGAGCACGCATCATCGACCGAGTTCGGCCCGACCGAGGAGCCGGTCGTCGGCTTGATGACCGAATGGCTGAAGGGCAACATGCTGGAAAAGCGCAGGGAAACCGGCGACCTTGGCGGTACCATGCGGCTTGGTGCCTACCAGGCCGACCTCGCCAAGGGATCGAAGATCGCTGCGATCTATGGCGATACCCAGATTTCCGAACGCCATCGTCACCGCTACGAGGTCAATGTCGACTACAAGGAGCGGCTCGAGAATTGCGGCCTGGTGTTTGCCGGCATGTCGCCGGACGGCGTGCTGCCGGAAACGGTCGAATATCCAGACCACCCCTGGTTCATCGGCGTGCAGTACCATCCCGAGCTGAAAAGCCGGCCGCTCGATCCACACCCGCTGTTTGCCAGCTTCATCGAAGCGGCGGTAGAGCAGTCGCGTCTGGTCTAAACAGCCGCCCATGCAAACTTACGTCGCGCTGCTCTATAGCATTGTTCTGGGCGAGGGGCGGCGGGTCGTCATGTCCGATCTGAAGGCGATGGCCGAAGGCCTGGGCCTGAATAACCCGCGCACGCTGGTGGCGACCGGCAATCTTGTTTTCGAGGCGCAAGAAACAGAACTTGCGGCGTTGGAGCAGCGGCTGGAGGCGGCGTTCGTAAAGACTTTCGGCCGCCACGTGGACATCATCGTGCGCCGCGCCGACTGCTGGCTGGGGCTGGCGGCCGGCAATCCGTTCCCAGCCGAATCGGCTGAGGCCGCGGACCAGGTGGCGGTGCGCGTGATGCGGGCGCCCGTTCGCGACGAGGCCGCCGCGGCGCTTGAGGCCTATGCCGGCAAGGGCGAGAAGCTGCGGATTGTCGGCGGCGACATCTGGATCGTCTTTTCGCGCGAGACGCCGAGTTCGCGGCTGCTTGCAGCGGTCAGTCACAAACGCCTGGGCATCGGCACCTCGCGCAACTGGAACACCGTACGCCGCCTGGCCGAGATGGTCGCAGAATGAACGGGGCGGCTTGCGCCGCCCCGAATCGCTCAAGCTTTGGCTATCCTGGCTCCGGCACCGAGTGCCATCGTGCGCAGCACGTAATAGATGACGCCGGCAATTGCCACGCCGAAGAACCAGCCATAGACGCCCCACCATGACGGCAGCAGGCTGGTGAAGTTGGGCAGGATCGAGGAGAAGACCGCGCCGATACCGGCGGCGATGAAGGCATTGACATGCCAGCCGCCCTGGAAGCGGAATTCGCCATTCTCCCTTTGTAGAGCGCCTCGACGTCGACCTCGCCCTTCCGGATCAGGTAATAGTCGACCATCATCACGCCGAAGATCGGCCCCATCGTCGCGCCGATGATGTTGACGAACGAGGCAGCACTGCCTTCCCAGGGCGCGAAAGGATAAAGCACAAGCGCTATCAACGCCGCGATGTAACCGCCCTTCTTGAAGTCGATCTGGCGTGGAAAAACGTTGGAGAAGTCAAAGGCCGGCGACACGAAGTTCGCCACCACATTGATGCCGAGCGTCGCCACCGCAAAAGTCAGCGCTGCGAGCGCCGCCAGGAACCAGCTGTCGAACTTCGCCGAGATCTGGTCGGGATGCAGCAGCACTTCGCCATAAACGTCGAAGGCGGCGATCGTGGTGACGCCGGCGACAAGCGAGAACAGGATGAGATTGACCGGCAGGCCCCAGATGTTGCCCTTGCGCAGCGATGCCTTGTCCGGCGCATAGCGGGCGAAATCGCAGAAGTTGAGATAGAGGGCGGAGAAATAGGTCACCCAGATAGCCGCCACCGCAAACAGCGAGGTCCAGGAGCCCGGCGTGCCCGGCACGCCCGCGTCCTTCGTCTTTTCCAGCAGCACATCCATCGGGATGTCGCTGGTGAAGGCGAAGGTGCCTGCCTTGAAGCAAAGATAGATGGCCAGGATCAGCATCATCACCCACACCGCCGGTCCGGCCCAATCCTGGAAGCGGCGCACCGTTTCCATGCCCTTCTGGATGATCAGGAGCTGCAGCGCCCAGATGACGGCGAAGCAGATCACCTCGAGCCCGGAGTGGCCGAGGAAATGTGTGCTCTGGTTGAAGTCGGCGAACCACTGCGAGCGGATCAGCAGAGCTACGATCGCGCCTGAGGCAGCCGCCGTCTGCGCGCCGTACCAAAAGCAGGCGACTATGGCGCGCACCAGCGCCGGTATGTTGGCGCCCCAGATGCCGAAGGAGGCACGCGCCAGGACAGGGTAGGGCACCCCGGTCTTCACGCCGGCATAGCCGACCATGTTCATCAATGCATAGATGATCAGCGAACCGATACCGATGGCGATGATGAAGTTGACGAAGCCGCCGCAAAACAGGAACAGGCTGGCCGCCAGATAGTAGCCCCACAGGCTGTGGACATCCGACGTCCAGACGTTGAAGATCGAGAACGGTCCCCAGTTTCGAACCTTCGCCGGGGCGAGATCGTCATTGTACAGGTCCGGTGATGCGCCTTGTATGGTCATTGCTATGTCCTCCCCTCGTTATGGCACGCGCCTCCACGCATGGGAGCAGGTTAAGCCTGACGCAGGGGAACCGGCAAGCAGACGATTTGCCGGCTTTGGCCTTAAAGACATTCAATGAGAACCGCGCTTATCGGCCGGACGATGCCGTGGCTGCGATGTTGATCTTCGCCCTTGATTCGGTCTCTGCCTGCTTGTCGGCCGGTAGAGCACCGGAGACCGCCGATATCTCGAAACTGGCCTTGAGCCAGGCTATTGCGCCGGTCACGTCGTCGAGGGCATAGTTTGCGGCCGTCGGCCCGTTCGGCTTCACGCGGATGGAGATGCCGCCAATTTCATTGATCGCCTCGAAACCGTGTTCGTCCGATGTATCGTCTCCGAGGAATATCGGCCGCCGGCCGACAAAGGGCGGAATGTCCATAAAACGCCGGATGGCTGCACCTTTGACGGCTTCCAGGGGCATGAGCTCGACGCCGGCGTTTCCCGGAAGCACCCGATAACCCTTCGGAAGCCGGGCCAATGCCTGTTCGACGAGCTGGATTGCGGGCGCAAGCAGTTGCGGTGCTGCTCTTGTATGAACGGCAAGGACCGGCCCCTTGCGCTCGACATAGACCTTGCCGCTGCCCAGTTCGGCCTCGATCTCGTCGGCAAGGGCGGCGATGTCGGCCGGCGCGTCGGCGGCATCGATGGGACCCGTCGGCGTCAGCCGGTGCTCCAGCCCATATAGTCCGGCGATCCGCAGCTTCAGCGGATGGAACAGCTTGTCCACGGCGGGGATCGATCGGCCGGTGATGAAAGCGACCGCACCATCCAGCCGCCGCTCGATGCGTCCAAGCAGATTGCGCAATTCCTCGCCGACGAACACCGCGTCGGGATGGGCAGCGTGTTCCAGCAAGGTTCCGTCGATGTCGAGGAAGAGCGCCCATTGCCCTTCCGACAGGTTCAACGCCGGCGGTTGTTCAAAGCTTTTCACGATGCTGCCTTCCGTGCCCGCTCGAACATCGAGATGACGTTGTTGGTGTTCGATGGCGGGCGCTCGCCGGTTCCGGTCACCCTGTCGAGATCGCCGCGTTTGCGCAGGCGCGCGGCGTCCAGCAGCATGCTGCCGGCCCAGCGGTAGACGTTGTTGTCGCGGACCATCTCACGCATCGGCCGCAAACGTTCGCGCTGCTCTTCCGGCGTCATCGTCAGCGCCTGCAACAGCGCCTCGCTCATCATGGCCGCATCGTAGGGGTTAACGATCAGTGCTTCCAGCAGTTCGCGCGACGCACCGGCGAAGGTGCTGAGCAAAAGCACGCCCTGTTCGTCGTCGCGCGCTGCGACGAATTCCTTGGCGACAAGGTTCATGCCGTCATGCAGGCTGGTGACCATGCAGATGTCGGCGGCGCGATAGACCTCGTAGACCTGCTCCTGCCGATGATGTTCGGCGACCATCAGGATAGGACTGTATGTCTCGCTGCCATAGCGCCGGTTGAGCTCGTCGGCATAGCGGCGGCATTCGTCGTGGAGTTGCTGGTAGGCGGGCAATGTCCCCCGGCTCGGCGCCGCGATCTGCAGGAAAACCACCTTGCCTATCCATTCGGGATATTTCGTGAACAATTCGTCCAAGGCATGGAAGCGATCGAGAATGCCTTTCGTGTAGTCGAGGCGCTCGACTCCGATGCACAGTTTGGTATCCGCTGACAGGCCGAATCTGTCGCGGACACGGGCGCGGCACTCCTCGACAGACGGCAGTTTTGCCAGCAATTGGGCCGGCCATTCTATGGAAATGGGATAGGCGTGGACCAATGTGGTCTGCCCACCATAGGAGATTGCCGCGTCTGCCCGTTCGATCCGGCTCTCCAGAAAGCGGTCGACACTTTCGGTGAAGTTGTTGGCATGGAATTGGGTATGAAAGCCGATGATCGAACTGCCGAGCAGTCCCTCCAGGATCCGCTCACGCCACGGACAGATGCTGAACACTTCCGAATTGGGCCAGGGGATATGCCAGAAGGTGATGACTATCGCGTCCGGCAGGCGCTGGCGAATCATGCGCGGCAGCAGCGCAAAATGGTAGTCCTGCACTAGCACGATCGGCCGTTCGTTGCGGGCTTCGGCAACCACCGTATCGGCGAATTTGCGGTTGACGGCCTCGTAGGCGTCCCAGTCCGAGGCGCGAAACACGGGGCGGGTGAAGGCGATATGGCAAAGCGGCCATAGCCCCTCATTGGCGAAACCCAGATAATAGCCTTGATATTCCTCCTCCGTCAGCCAGACCCTGCGCAGCGTGTAGGACGGATTGCCTGGCGGCACCTGCACCCGGTCGTCCTTGTCGACTGTGAGGCGGTCTGCCGTGCCGCCGCCATAGGCGATCCAGGTGCCGGCACAGGCGCGGGTGATGGGCTCGAGTGCCGAAACCAGCCCGCTGGCCGGCACTAAAAGTTGCACGCCGTCATCCTTGATGTTGTGGATGTAGGGTTCGCGGTTGGACACGACGATGACCTGTGCGTCCGGCAGGTCATCGGCCAGGATCTTGCGCAAGGTGTCGGGCGACCACGTGACGAGTGCCGCATCGGCCGATTGGCCGTTCTTTTCGAACTCGCGCAGCACCTTGCGTGCCGCTTCCGACGCGACATCCTCGCTCGGCGTGTATGCGGCCGCCGTTGCGCGGCCGCGGCGCTGGCGGGATATCGATAGGAGAATGGCAAAAGCGGAAAAGCCAAAACTTGCAATCAGCAAAACCCAGAGCAGGTTTACAGTATAATCTGACATCGAATGTGATCTCGCCTCCGGCCGGCCGATAGCCGTTTCTGTTTGTTTTTCTGGTTCGCTGCCATGTGACGACGACAGCATCCCCCGCTGCCCATTTTGCAACGCACAAAGAGGCTATCGGTTCCGGACGATTGCAATGCCGGGCATCATTTCGATGCGTCGCAGCGCGGCGGCATCAAGTGCGCACGATGAGCGGCACCATCCCCTCATACCGATCGGCGAGAAAGGCGACGACCCGGTCGCCGACACGCTGGAATGTGAGGTCGACCACCGTCGAGCCGACACCCAGATGCCGCAATGTCAGCGTGTCGATGCCGATCGGCAGCCTTGGGCGGGTGACCCGGATTTCGCTCTTCCAGCCGTCGATTTCGAGGCCAAGGCAGGCCTGCATCAGCATGAAGGCCGATCCCGCCGACCAGGCCTGCGGCAGGCACGCGACGGGATAGGCGATCGGCGCTTCGCCCGGCGACCGGGTAAAGCCGCAGAACAGTTCCGGCAGCCGCATGTTGAAATGGACAGCCGATTCGAACGTGCCGCTCATCAGCCGGACCACGCTGTCGCGCACGCCGTAACGTGCCAGGCCGGCACCGCACATGGCGGTGTCGTGCGGCCAGATCGAGCCATTGTGGTAGGACATCGGATTGAAGAATATCGCATCGTCGGCCAGCGTCCTCACTCCCCAACCAGAGTGGAACGACGCGGAGAGCAGCTGATCGGCGACCATCTGCGCCCGTTCCGGCTCGGGCAGCCCGACATAGAGAAGATGGCCGGCATTCGACGTCCGTACCTTGCAGAGCTCGCCTGCACCATCGATCGCCAGTGCATAGAAATTGAGATCGTCCATCCAGAAATGGCGTTCCACCGCGGCGCGCATGGTTTCGGCGCGTTCCTCCCAATGATCGGCCTTGTCGTCCTCGCCGCGGCGGCGGGCGAGCGCCGCCAGCCCACGGAACGCAGCAAAGACGTAGCCTTGCACCTCGACCAGGGCGATCGGCCCCTTGGGCATGCGGCCATCGGCATGGAAGACGGAATCGAAACTGTCCTTCCAGCCCTGGTTGGCGAGGCCGGTCTCGGCGCCGCGCTGGTAGGTAACGAAGCCGGTCGCGCGGCTTGTCTCTTCCGTCCATTCGGCCGCTGCACAGAGCGATGGCCACAGGCTGTCGACGAACGCCATGTCGCCGGTACGATCCGCATAGGCGCAAGCGAGATGAATGTAGAGCGGCGTGGTATCGACACCGCCGTAATAGCGGCCGAACGGGAGCTCCCGCAGCGCCGCCATCTCGCCCTTGCGGGTCTCGTGCATGATCTTGCCCGGCTGCGAATCGCTGAACGGCGACGTTTCGGTTGCCTGATGCTGGGCGAGAAAGGCAAGTACGCCGCGCGCCAGCCCAGGATTCAACCACAGCATCTGCAGTGCGGAAATCACCCCGTCACGGCCAAACGCCGTCGAGAACCAGGGTATGCCGGCATAGGGGTAAGGTCCGGTTGCAAGCTCGGTGGTCAGCAACGCCACGTCTGCGCGCGCGCGTTCGATCCAGTCGTTGAAGACGCGGCCGGAGCTGTGCACCGTCGCGCCGTGGCGGCGTTTGGCGCGCATGCCGAAGCGAGCGCGGGCGGCGGCAGCCCGAAAACGGTCGCGGTCGGGTGTCTCCGCCACCTCCGGGCCGACCTCGATATAGAGGACCTCGCTACTGCGCTTCGTCACCGCAACCAGGAAATCCGCACGGCTGGCGGTCAAATTGTCCGGCGCCTGCGAGAACGAGATCGCCGACAGGCGTACGAGCTGGTCCAGCCCGTCATATCGAAGCACCACGGATGTCGGACTGGTCTCGGCGGCGTGGGCTATTCCGCGCTTGAGCCGGGTCGAACCGCGCACCTCGAACATGTCGCGGAAATCTGCTGCGAAATGCAAGGAAACCCGAATGGCCGACGATTCCTGGCTGTAGTTCGAAAGGGTGATGCGCTCGAACAGCCGGTCCTGCCAAAGCAGCCTGACGCGTTCTATGTGGATCGCGCCCTGCGGAATGTCGCGGCCACCGACACTCTGGATCGGCAGATTGGTCAGGTTCGAGGTGAAAAGCACATTGTCCTGGCTGAGCGATGCGCCCAGCAGCGACATTTGCCGGCCACCGATCGTCAGCCGGAATTCCGAAAGCACACGCGTGTCGTCTCGGAAAAAGCCGTCGCCGGCGCCGCGGATGTCGCCATAAGCGTCGGCCACCGCGAAGCAGTCGCCTTGCTTGAGGGCGAACAGTCGGTGCGGCTCCCGGGGCGCAACCTCGTCGAGCGAGGCAAGGGCTACAGCGGGATCAAGCTTACGCTCGTCGAGTTGATTCATACGTCACAAGCTCTGTCGTTTCGTTTCCAACGTCCACAATGACGCCGATCAGGACGCTCTCGCTTCACCGGGAGTGCCGATCAGGCGCGCATAGGCAGTCACATAGTCGTGGGCCATTCTCGTGGCAGAAAAACGGTTTTCGAATACGGCTCTCACCTGTCGCCTGTCGAGGCGCAGCAATTCCGGTATCGAGGCGACAGCAGCATCGACTGAATCGACAAGGAAACCGGTCACGCCGTGGTCGATGATCTCCGGCAGGGCACCGCATTTCCAGGCGATCACCGGCGTGCCGCAGGCCATAGCCTCTATCGCGGCAAGACCGAACGGCTCCGGCCAATCGATCGGAAACAGCAGGCCGGCCGCCTTGCCGAGGAATTCCGCTTTTCTGTCCTCTTCGATCTCGCCGATGTAGTCGACACGGTCGCCGTCGATCAGCGGCTCGACCGTGTCGTGAAAAAAAGCGCGGTCGTCGTCGCCGATCTTTGCCGCAACCTTCAGTTTCAGCCCGGAGCGCAAGGCGATCTCAATGGCACGGTCCGGCCGCTTGTCGCGCGACAGCCGGCCCAGAAAGGCCAGATACGGCTCGTCCGCATCCGTCTCGAAAGTCGGCTCGTAGATATTGATCGGCAGCCCGTGATGGATGGTCGCCAGCCAATTGGCCGTGGGTAGCCCGGTTCTCTGGCTGCGCGAAATCGAGATCATCGGAAAGCGCGGAAAACGTTCGTAGGCCGGGGCCAGGTCGACATAGTCGAGCCTGCCATGCGGTGTCGTCACCGTGCGGTCAGGTATGTGTTCGAAGAAAGGAAAATGCAGGAAGTGGCTGAGATGGAAATGGATGATGTCGAACTGTTGCGCCCGGTTCCTCACCTCGGCGAGCATCGCGAGATGCGCCGCGGTTTCGGATTTGTGCGGGCGCGGATCGAGACGGAGCGCGCGCTCGCGACACGCCACCAATTTCGCCGATGTCTTGGTATCGCCGCTGGCGAACAGGGTCACGTCATGGCCAAGCTCGACCAATCCCTCGGTCAGATAGGAGACGATGCGCTCCGTCCCTCCATAGAACCGGGGTGGCACGGATTCATGGAGCGGCGCCACATGGGCTATTCTCATGTTTTGGCATTTCCCTCAAACAAGACTGTTCGTGGCATCGAAATGCATCAGCCGCGCTAACGTTCCCGTACCATAGCAAGATGTCATCCAATTGGGGCAAGATGTCATCCGATAGGGGCTGCCGGGCGTTTCCACCGCTGCTCGTCTGGTCCGGCCAACATTTTCCAAGCCAAGCCCTCTTTGCCGGGAACCAAAGCCCGGTTCGCGAGTTTAGTGGGGTTCGATCGCACGCAACCGGTCGACGGGGAGGAACGATGGACCGTTTGCAATTCTTTTCACCTGTGCGGATTTTGCGCGGACAGGGACAGCCCGTGGAGGAGATCGACAGCGTTGCCGAAGCAATGGCATTCTTGCGAAAATGGCCGGCCGGGCGGCGCGGGCCGGTTTACCAGTGCGCCGTGAATTGCTGCGCTGCTGCCATGGCCGGCCGGATGTCGGCCGAGGAAGCGCGAAAGGCTTTTACCGGCTTCGCACGGATCACCCGCCTGCTCGAGGGCGATCGGCCGTTGCCGATGAGCGGCGAGGAGCGGCATCGCGATCACGCGCTGAGGCGATAGGCGCGCCAACTGCCGCAGACCGTCAGATCACGGGTGGCATTCAGCCGGAGCGCCCGATCGGCGACCGACGCGCTTTTGCGAACAGACGCGTTCATGGCCTGCAAATGCACAGGCCAGCTTCTGTCGACGAGCATCGCGACAGCCAGCGCAAGACCAAGCAATCCTGCGGGGCCGGTGAGGGGCGCGGTCGCCGATTTCGGTTGGAGCGTCAAGCTACTACTCCCGTTGTTATGAGGATTGATTGCCGTTGGCGGCCGCCAGGTCGCCGGCATGGGTCAAGTAGAGTGGCCACCGCCGCTGGTACCGCCTGTTCCGCTGGTCGATCCGCCGCCGTCGATCCGCTGCTGCCGCCGCTCGAACCGCTGGAGCCGCTTGCGGCGCTGCTGCTTGTCCCATCGTTGCCGCTGCTGGACCCGCTACTGCCGTCATTGCCGCCGCTCGAAGCACCGCTGCCGCTTGATCCGCTGCTGCCGCTCGAGCCGCTGCGGCCACTCGAACTGCTTGTCCGCTCGAACCGCTGCTGCTTGAGCTGCCGATGGGCCCCTTGTTGACATTGTGCGGGGAGGGACGGTTGTTAGCGCCCTCGCTTACATTTTCGCAGGTGGATTTACGCTGATTTTTGGTGCCGAAGGCACTGGGTTCATTGCTCGCCTTCTGGCAGACCAACCTATGGCAAATCAAAGTCGCTTCGGTTGTCTTAGGCGTAAGGCCCGTGATGACTATTGCGGTTGTCGTGGCCGCCATGGCCATGATCGAGAACCGGAGTAAATTCCGAAAATTTTGCATAGATACCTCGCTTTCTGACGCCTCGCTTCTCGGGCTCGCGCCCAAAGCTTCCTCGCTGTCGAGTGGGTGTTTGCAACAGGGCCGCATACGGATCGCTTACGCCTCAGCGGTCGGGCTCAGGGGCGGGCATAGAAAGTTGGACGAAGCGCAGACAATGGTGCCGCATTGCGGTATTTCGACCGGAAGGGCCAAAGATGCATTTTTTGGGGGAATGGATAATGTCGAAACGGCTTAGACTGGTCCTGGGAACTGCCGGCGCAATCGCCGTCGCCATCGTCTGGGGGATCGTCGCGACGTTGATGGGGGTGCCATCGATTCTGATCACCGTAGGAGCGGTCGCGATCGGCGCAGGCATCTACAGCTATCAAAGCCGGAGCTGATCCGGTATCCGGCGACTGCAGCTTGGCCGAAAAATCGCACAGTCGCCGACTGCCTGCGGCAATGTTCAGTGTACGAATATTACCAACGACAGCGTTCTGTGGAACGAGTGGCCTCTCGAAGCTATTGTGTGACGGTCCGAGACCCCCGCCTCGGGCCATTGGGTCACCCAGCCGAGTGGTCCGCTGCTACCCAATGGCAGCGGACCTTTCACCCGGAAGACGGACATTGTGCCGAATCGAGGGAGAACGATGGTCGTTGACGAGATTGCAGCGCGGCGCCTGAAAATTCTGATCGAGCAATATATCGAGACCAGGAAGAGGCGCCACGATGAGGTTTCCACCGCAGCGGCTGAGATGGCGATCACGGCTGTCATGCCGAATTGCCCGGTCTCCGGAAAAGCCCTGGACGAAATGATTGCGGCATGTGCGTTCGAGCATGGGCTGGGGGTGCTGTTCGATCGACCTGACGCATGAAGGCCTGAATGCCATGAATCCCGATGTCAAAATCGTACAGTGCTGTCCTGTACGAATCCAACGCTGTTCCTGAGACCGCTCGCGACGACATAAACCAACCAGCCGGAGCAGGCATGCCGAGATATTTTTTCATTTCTGAAACAATGAGGTAGTGTCTCAGTTTGAATTCATTTTTTATCGGGCGGAAGATTGCCCGGCTTCATCTCGAAGGCATCACTGGCTGGCAGCCGCTCCGGCGGCTCCCGCGCCGCCTTGGATACCCAAACTTCGCTTGGGGTAGAATGACCGATCCATTTGCGCCAATGCGAGGCAAGCCAAATTGGCGATATTGCCATTGCGCCCTTTGCCCTCGCTTCCTTCGGCAAATAGACGAGACGTGGCCCGCGCCATAGCCGCTGCACCGGACAAGCCCTAGACCGGATGCTTCGAAGGTTTCAAACAGCATATATTCTCGGATCTCTTCGATTGGTGTTACTGCACGGAAGCGAAACACCGCGCCACGGTAGAGGAGATCGTTTTCATTTAATGAGCTCAGCGTGGTCCAAGTGAGCATCTTTTCTTTGCCTTCGCCGTTGTTCTTCTTGGAGGGGCCGAAGCCGGGCAAGCGTGGGCCGTACAAAAACGCGGCATCTAGCCGTCATCTTCGATAGTGCCGCCGACTTCATTTCGGAGCAATCGCAGCAGGCGCAATACGACTTGATCCTTCGGGTGGTGCCGACCGCTAACATCGACTTGGACATCCCCGTTGGCTTCCAAACTGACGTAGGCGATAGCATCGCCTCCACCGAGTCTGGGTAGCACCCAAGGGTGCCGTTGGCCGGGGAGTTGTCGGTCCAACTCCGCTTCAGTTTGGGCCTTCCCTATTGTCCCAACCAAGAAATATGACTTCATGCATTCTGATAGGCTGACCGGTCTCAAATTTCAAACTGAGACACTACCAACAATGACGGCCGCTTGACGGAAGATTTCGAGGGGCAGGACCTGGATGGCCTGTCTGCCGCCCAGGACAACGCCATGGCTTCGGCCAAGGAAATCCTGGCCGAGGGTCTGCTCAGCGGCAGCCCAGTCCTGACAGACCTTTCCTTCGAAATCTGCGACGAGAACCGGAAGCTGCTTTTCCGATTTCCCTTCTCGGAAGCTGCCGAAAAGGCCGGCGCTCGACCTTGTTGGCCAAAAAGCCCGGCAATGCGGGCGAGCTTTGATCGAGCCTGGCTGAAAAACCGCATCTCGCGGCAAGACGGTCGTTGGTGCAAATCAGCACCATAGGCAAATTAGTAGCATAGCTGCCGGCACAAAGCAAGAACAAACATGGCTTGCCTTGCCGAAAGGGCGTACGTTTCAGGAACTCGAGGGCAGGCCCGGGTAGGGGGCGCCAAGCGACATTGCGGTTTCCAACCGATGTGTCGATCTGTTGGGCTGATGTTCGTCAGCTTCCCGAAACGTCTTCGCAGGATGCTGTGATCAGGAGTTCCTTTCTCCCGCGGTTACGTTTACAGGACATTCTGGACAGTGTCGTTTGCGCGCCAGCAACTGGTCCGGGGCCAAGGCCCAGCGCACAGTCGTCCTCCGTCAAGGAAACCAGTCCGGCGCCGCTTTTGGAGAACAATGATTTGTGGTGGTCAAATAAGCAAAAGAGATTCAAGGGAACGTGGGACGACCGACTGGACGGCCTATTCTCAGCAGAGGTCGACTACGCCGGGAAGTCCATTCTCGATGTTGGCTGCAACATGGGTGTTGTCGCCTATGAGATATCCAAGCTAGGACCGAGTTCGATCCATGGGATCGACATTCTCAAGCCGCATATCGAGACGGCCAGGATGATCTTCCTGGGTTGTCCGGTTCAAAGCCGGTTCGATTGTCTCGATCTTGGCAGCCGGAAGCTGCAAAATGTTCTCCAACCGCAGTATGACATCGTCATGCTGCTGGCGGTCTACCATCACATGCAGTGGAGCCTCGGCGCGGACAAGGCGCGACGCGTGCTGTGCGATATCGCCAGGCGTGCTCAAACGATCGTTGCCCGCGTTCCTCCTGGCAAGGATAGAGAGATGATCGCGGTGCTTTCGGATGTGGGCTTTTCAATCAAAAGCAATCACACCTCGCCTCTTGGAAGCCATCTCATGGTCCTCGCGAAACACTGACCGGGCATAGCGCGGCCGACAGCGAATGGCGCAAGAGCCGCGTGGCTGGGTCCGCTATGCTCGTATGCGAGGAACCGACGGTCGTAAGCCGATGACGTGCAAGGGTCCGGTTCGGCATTGACTGCGGTCGGGAACGAAGCCACAGACAGGTGATCGAAACCGTTTCGCGCTTCAAGACAACACAAAGACCGGACGGGATCGCAACGGGCGGCGACGAGATGATTGCAAAGAAACGAGTGTCAACGGCCCCAGCATATCCGCTGATCAAGCGTCTGATTGGCGAAAATCTGCCGCCGCACAAGATGCTGTATGTGACAGGTTTGCTGTGCTCGATCGCTGCTGCTGCGGCGACCGGGGCAGCGGCCTGGATCATGAAAGTCATGATCAACACCATCTATGTCGAGCGAGACGCTGCCGCTGTATCGGGTATCAGCGTCGTCATTATCGGCATTTTCCTGGTCAAGGGCATAGCTGCCTACTGCCAGACCATCACCACGGGGAAGATTCGCCGGGCTATCGTTTCAGACCTTCAAAACCGTCAATTTTCCCGAATGGTGTATTTCGACATCAGCCGTTTCGCGAACCAGCATCCGGCAAAATTTATCTCCAAGATCATGTTCAACGCGCGCGCCGGGGCGACCGTTATTCTCACCCTCACGAGCAGCGCCGTCTCTGATCTGCTGACCCTGATTGCCTTGGCCAGCGTCATGGTCAAGCAGGACCCGGTAATGTCGCTAATATCCGTGGCGGTTCTGCCGATGCTGTTCCTGTCAGTCGGCGCGATAACCAGGAAGCTCAAGGCGCTGGCGAGGGGCGAGACGGAATTGGCCGCACAGGTCCAGTCGATCGGCACGGAAGCCGTCGAAGGCATCCGCACCATCAAGTCCTTCCAGCTCGAGGACAAGGCGGTTGCCAGCTTTGCAAAGGCCGTCCGCAAGATGGAAAGACGTGGCATCCAGATCAACCGGACGTCAGCATTGATGAGCCCATTGATGGAGACCGGCGGCGGCGTGATCATCGGGCTTTTCGTTATGTACGCCAGCTGGCAGACCCTCGGCAACGGCAAGACGCCCGGCGAATTCATGGCCTTCATTACCGCGTTCCTGCTTGCCTATGAGCCTGCCAAGCGGTTGGCCCGGGTCAATGTCGACATCCAGAAGCAAATGGTCGCCGTCGAACAGATGTATGATTTGATCGACACGCCCGAGCAGCGGCGACTTGCAATCGCGGGCGAGCGCCTGGCCGACGTCGATGGTGGTATCCGCTTTGAAGATGTGGCCTTTTCCTATGACGGCAACAGCCCGGCGCTCGAGGGTGTTTCCTTCGACGTGCGACCTCGTGAGAAGCTGGCGATCGTCGGCCGCTCCGGCGCCGGCAAGACCACCATCGTCAATCTGATCCTGCGCCTGATGGAGCCGGACAAGGGCAGGATCCTGATCGACGGAAAGGACATTTCGAAGATCAGCCTGGCCGACGTTCGCGATAATATCGCACTGGTGTCACAGGACGTCTTCCTGTTCGAAGGCTCGATCCGCGACAACATTCGCGACGGCCGCCCGAACGCCACGGATCAGGAAATCGAGTCCGCTGCGAACCTCGCCCGGGTCACCAGCTTCGCTTCGGCGCTCGAAAACGGGCTCGACACGCTTGTCGGGCCGAGCGGCACCAATCTGTCGGGCGGGCAGAAACAACGCGTCGCCATCGCACGCGCCCTGCTCAAGAATGCTGCGGTAATCGTCTATGATGAAGCGACATCGGCGCTTGACGGTGAAAACGAACGGGCAGTCATGGAGGCAGCCTTCGACAACACATTTCAGCGCACAGTGATCTGCATTGCGCACAGGCTGTCTACAATCAAGGCGGCCGATCGTATTCTCGTATTTGACGCCGGACAGCTTGTCGATGCTGGAACGCATGACCAGCTTGCCAAGCACAGCGAGATATATCGTTCGATATTCCACCTGGAGACGCCCGATCCGATGGTCGAAAGCGGCAAAAAGCTGCGGCAGAGCGTATTGCGCTGAAGGCCGATGACCAGCTTTTATCACGGTTCCTATGTTCGGTATGTGATTGGTGGACTGGGCCTTCAGGTGCGCCGGTACAAAAAGGCGGTGCGCAGGTTGTTTTCCGGCCCCAAGCAGCCGCGGTCCATTCTTGAGCTGCAAGCCAGGGTTGAGGCCCTGATCGTTCGCAGGGACTGGAAAGGCCTTGAAGCCGGTACCAATGAGATAGCTGTCGCGGCCGATCATAATCGCGACCCGGAGCTGATGCAGAAGGCGGGCCAGGCATTCGAACGGCTTGGCAACTTTGCGCGGGCAGCTGAGCTTCGGCTTTCCGCTCGCCGGCTGCGGAAAGGGAAAAGCGCGAACGAGTGGACCGGCGAGAATCTCGGATCGGATACACTGCTGATCGACCTTGTGGAGGATGACCCGCGCAGCCTTGGCCGGGTTATCCGCCACGCGCGACTGGCCGGCGCTGCCGCTGCCTATGCGCAAAGCGCAACAATCCGGGTCGAGCCGCGCCTGGTACCAATTCTGCAGCGAACGTTCCCGAAGGCGACCGTGGTCCCGGCGCAGCGGAATGTGGTCGCCAACAAACGTGCGACTTTCGAAGATCTCGCCTGGGTGTTCGGACGCGATGCCGAAAAGCTTGCTGCCGACTTCGTGCCGCTGCGGGCAGATCCTGAACACGTCGAGACATTCCGCAAGCGCTATCGGGCGATGACGGATCTGCCGCTGGTCGGCCTCTCCTGGGGCAGCAAATCCCACACCAAGGACGTGCCTGATTTTCCTGAATGGGCACGGTTCATCGCCCAGACACAAGCGACCTTCGTTTCGCTCCAGTACGGACAGATCAAGCCGGCGTTGCGGCGCCTTCGCAACGGCAATGAAGCGCGTCTGATCTTTGACGACGGCGTCGACCAGATGGTCGACATGGACGGTTTCGCGGCACAGGTCGCCGCACTCGATGCTGTCGTGACGATCAGCAATACGGCGGCCCATCTTGCCGGAGCCCTTGGCGTGCCGACTGTTTTCCTCATCGACGATAATTTTCAGACGGCATGGCCGGTGACCGGCGACCGGACACCCTGGTATCCGAAGGGCATTGTCATTCGCAAGGAGGGGCGCACTTGGTCGCTGGTGCTCGACGAGGCCGGCCGGCGGCTCTCATCGATCCTGACGGCGCTTTCCGACGCTCCCCGAGGACGATAGAACATCGCCGTGCAGAACAGACGAACCATCCTTCAGAAAGCAAAAACCGCCGATCTGCGCCCGCAAGGCGCCGCCGGCAAGCGGCTGCAGAAGGTTCTCGAGCGGGCAAAGGAACTTCTTAGACGTCCCTCGCGCCACGCCGACGAAAGTGCCGAAAGGCATATGAGGCTGATGGAGGAAAGCGTGCAGCGTGGTGACTGGCAAACTGCTCGCGACCATGCACTGGCGCTTGGCGCGCTTGGTGAGCAGCTTGGCGATCTCGGCCTGATCAAGAAAGCGGGGCGCGGACTGAGGCGTCTCGACGGCGGAAATCGCATCTGGCAGTTGATGGCGGCGAGCAAGCAGCGCGGCAGACCCGATTGGGATGGCAGTGATCTTGCGGGTCGCACGCTTCTCGTCGATCGTCGCGAAGGCGACCTGGCGATCTTTTTCCAGTTCGCGTCGCTGCTTGGTCCAGTCGTCGCGGCTGCCGGTCGATGCATCGTCTTCGTCGAGCCGCGACTGGCACCGCTTTATCGCAGAACATATCCTGCGCTCGATGTTAGGATTGAAGGGGAAGAGGACATGGCGGCAGTGGACGCCGATGTCGTTGCCGGTTTCGAGACACTCGCAAAGCATTTCTGGCCGGACGACCCGGCGGCACGCGCGCCCTTCGTTCCGCTGGAGCCGGACCGCCGACTGGTTGCCGAGCTGCGCGGCACCTATCTCGATGGCGGCCCAGGTCCGCTGATCGGATTTGCCTGGGGAAGCCTGAACAAGAGCAAGGATCTGCCGGCTCTGGACGATTGGCGGACGCTGTTCGGCAGCCTGCCGGGGCGCCTCGTCAGCTTGCAATATGGCGATGTCGGGCCGGCTCTCTCCGAGTTCGAGCGCCACGCGCCGGGCCGCATCATCCATGACGCTTCCGTCGACCAGTTGACGGACATGGACCGCTTTGCCGCCCAAATCGCGGCGCTCGACGCAGTGGTGACGGTCAGCAATACCGGCGCCAACCTGGCCGGAGCGCTCGGCGTGCCGACGGTTGTCATGCTCGACGACGGGTTTCGACTGTCCTGGCCTGCCTTCGGCGAGACCGTCGCCGCATATCCGAGCGTTCGACTGGTCCGAAAAGGCGGCCGAACCTGGGCGTCGGCAGTGCAGGAAGCAGGCGGACGGGTCATGCAAATCATCGGCGGAGCTGGCGATGGAAGGTAGCCTACTTCTCGGGCGGTTGCGCCGCGCTGTCGCGCTTGCAGGCTACAAATACAAGGTCTGGTTCCGACGTCACCGGCGGCAGCTCTTCCTTCGCTGGCGTGACGGCGACATTGCCGATCAGATGGCGGATTATCGGCGAAGCGTCGAGTCCCGCGATTGGCCGGCGGCACTGCCGAAAGCCCTGGCTCTTGGATCCATTGCGAGATCGAGGGGCGAGGTCCACCTGATCGACGAGCTCAGCAAGGCGCTGATGCGGATGGGCGCCTATGGCGCAGCCGCCGAACTCAGGATTGCACGACGCCACATCGTCAACGGCCGCGTCGATGGCGAGTGGCTGGGCCAGGATATTTCTGGCCAGACACTGCTGATCGATCTGATGGAAACCGAAAAGCAGGGTCTGGCCACCGCGATCCATCATGCCAGCTCCGTCGGCTGTGCCCTGGCGCGCGCCGCCCGTTCGATCGTCCTCGTCGAGCGCCGCCTGGTACCGCTCTTTCAGCGCACTTTTCCAACTGCCGATGTGCGGCCGGTCGGTGCTGGCGGCAAGGCCGTCTATGCCGAGGCGCAGGCCTTCGCCGGCGTCCAGCATCTGACTGCCGTTTTCGAGACCGACGAGGCGACGATCCGCGAGCATTTCGTGCCCCTTAAGCCGGATCCGGCCCGGGTCGCTGAACTTCGCGCCCGCTACCGGAAGGAAGGGCGGCCGTTGGTCGGTGTCGCATGGGGCAGCTCCAATCCCGGCAAAGACCTGCCGCCGCTTGCCGCCTGGCGAAACCTGATCGGCCGCCGGGACCTCCGGTTCGTCTCGCTGCAGTACGGCCAGATCGAGACCGATCTGAAGATCCTGACCGACGGTGAGCCGGAGCGCATTCTTTATGACAGATCGGTCGATCAGCTCGTCGACATGGACCTTTTCGCCGCGCAGGTTGCCGCGATGGACGCCGTGGTGACCATCAGCAATACCGGAGCGCATCTGGCGGGCGCGCTCGGCATCCCCTCGGTTTTCATTCTGGGCGACGGCTTCAAGCGCTCCTGGCCGGTCGAGGGCGACCGCACGCCCTACTATCCATCGGCCGTGCTGGTCTCGAAACGGGAACGCCCCTGGTCCGTGGTGATGAGCGAGGCCGAGGCCATCCTGGCGCCATGGATCACAAAAGTGAGTGGCTAATGCATGTCGTCCGAAAGCGCGTCACTGAATACGCATCGACGCGATCCGCATTAAGCGTTCGGCCGACGGATCGCGGAATGGAGCGCCCGTGTCGAACACTCGTCGCAACAGGCCAAAAAACATAAGGCATTCCGAACCGGGATATAGTAAAGGCCAATTCGCCCCGCAGAGGATCGCAATTCTTGCCGGCATTTCTGCCTTGTGTTCGAATCAGCCGTAGGCTTAGGCGCCCAGTAATGGGGTTGGTCTGGCCTGCAGCGGTTCGGGCGCCAGCTCTGATAATCTAAAGGAGGTCTCTCCCATGTCCTTTCTAAAATTTTTCCAGGCCAAAGCGCCGCCTCTTCCTCTTATCGTATCCTTTCCAAAATCAGGGCGCACGTGGCTGCGTGTCATGCTGGACGATCTCGGAGTTGAAGTTCAATACATTCACGACGGAACCGACCACAAGTTACTTCGACCAAAATCGAGCCTCAAGGAGAATAAATCTCGATACAAGAAGAGAAGAACAATAATGCTTGTTCGCGATCCAAGAGATACGGTGGTCTCAGGGTACTTTCAGGTTCAGAAGCGCCACATGCTTCCAGCCGGATCGTTCAGTGATTTTATCAGAAGCGACAATCATGGGATTGAAAAGATCATCAGATTCAATCTGCATTGGTTCGCGGCCATGCCCCGGATGCGCGAAATCCGGTATCTTCAATATGAAGATATGCATCGGGATACGGCTGGTGTCCTTCGCGCGATCCTTGGATTCCTGAACCAGCAGGCTGACGATCAGACGCTTGTCGACGTGGCGAACAACCGAACCTTCGACAAGATGAAAGTGAGTGAATCGACCGGTGATCTGTCCGATCGATACGGCAAGATATTACAGCCGCGCGATGCGAATGATCCCGAAAGCTTCAAGGTGCGCAAGGGTAAGATAGGCGGTTACGGCGAATATCTTTCCGAGAACGACGTGGCCTATTGTGACGAGCAGTTAGCCAAGTTCGAATATTGGGAGAAGCTGGACAAGGTCTTTAGCACGAACGGCTTGTGCTACGCTCGCGTCGATAACCGCGCCCGGGTCGCCTTGGGTTAGGGGGCATTGCCGACATGGTGATGCGGACCGGATTCATTTGCGGCTGCGGCCATAGCGGGACGACGTTGATTGCGACGATCCTTGCGTCGCATCCTGACGTCTACCTGCCGCTTCAGGAAACCAACATTTTCTTCAAGTGGACGCCACTGGCCATGTTCCGCTTCTGGAAACTGAAGCGGGCGGCGCGCGAGGCTGGAAAGAACGTGCTGCTTGAAAAGACGCCGCGGCATATCCGCCGTGTGGCCCGCATTCGCCGGCTCGTGCCCGGCGCGCGTTTCATCATGCCGGTGCGAGACGGGCGCGACGTCGTGGCGTCGCTGACGAAACGACTTGACGACCCACAGGAGGCTCTCGACCGCTGGATCAACGATAATGCGCTGGTTCTCGCGGAACGGGGAAAGCCGGATGTGCTGATCTATCGCTATGAGGATCTGGTCGAGAAACCGGCCAAAGTGGTCGAGCAGATATGCGGCTTTCTTGATGTGACCTTCAGCCCGGATCTCCTCGACTACCACAAGAACCCGCAGCAATGGTTCAAGCCGACCGACGCCAGCGTCGAGACGCCACACGAGGTGCTCCGGAACCACCAGGTCAATCAGCCAATCTATGACGGGAGCGGGAGATGGCGCTCCGAACTTGGAAACGCCGAGTTACAGGACCTGGTACAAGGACGAGGTGCCCAGCTCATGAAAGCGTTCGGTTATGCATGATGTTGGTTCGGCATCTGCCGGAGTGCCGTCTACCAATCAATTTTGTCGATCAAACCCGTTTGGAATAGGCTGTGAGCGCCTTCGTACAGCATTGACTGTTCGCTCATCGCGCTGAGAGCGGCTTTACCGCTCGATACCTCATGATACTGGCGATATTTGGAAGCGCCGTTCCAATACTGACCTTCCGCCACCGCGACCTGCGCCTTGTCGTTGAAATCGGCGAAGAACTTGAAATGAAGCAGGCCGGCCAATCCCTTTATATAGTTTCGCCAGTAGGGCAGCGGTGCGTGAATCGACGTAAAAATCGTCTGGCGATCAACATATATCAGAGGAAACTTGGTCAACTTGTGCTGCCTGGCGAAAAGCCGGGTCCTCGGGCCGCCTGTGATCTTGAGATGCCGGGGGCTCCTCGTCACCTCATAGCCGCTGCCGTCGAAATGGTCCGCAACCTGCCATGGCGGCACGATGGGATCGAAGGGTACGTCCCAGATGTTTCCGCTCGGATACATGTCGATCATCGGCGCCAGCAGGCGTGTCATTCCGCGCCGCTTGAGCCAGGCGGCCATCGCGCCGAGCGGATTCTGATCCATGCCGTCATAGACAAGATATTCGTCCGCATCGACGGTCAGATACCAGCGAGGCTGACCATAAATCTGCACAAGACGCTGCCGCCAAAGGTTTCCCAGGTCCGACTGAGAATAGGTGAGCGGCGAGCTGAATAGATCGACATCTGGCTGCTCGGCCAGAAGCTCAGCTGTTCCGTCGGTTGAGCGATCATCGAGGACGGCGAATCTGGTGACGCCGAGCTCGCGATAGTGCTTCAGGAACGGGCGCAGCCTGTCCGCCTCGTTGCGGATGACGAGGATCAAAGGCAGGTCATTCGCTTTAAGGGGCGTTATCGGCCGTAGCGATGACACTTCTGCCCGCCTTCCGAAGGTGCGTCTCAGCCGATATATGGCGGTGTCGGTAATCGTCCGGCGGACAATGGCGGGCCAGGTTGCTTTGCTCAAGCCGTCGCTTCCCCCTCATAGCGGTCACTACCCGGCTGGCGCTGATCCGCTGTTTGCAGTTAATTTCTACATGCAGCACCGTCAGGCAAATCGCAAGCAGTCGCGGACAATGGACACAGGCCTGTTCTGAGTTCCGCGAGTGAGCCTTCCAACTGTTGCCGATGCGCGCTGGCCTCTATAGACATCGTCAGATGGCAACAAGGCCGGAGCCCTGACCCAATGCATGCCGGCATTCGTGGCATCGAAAATCAATTCGACAGGCCGATCCTGTTCGTGCGCCAGCGTTATGCGCCCTTTGGGGGCGGCGAGATCATGCTGGAAAACATCATGGCCGCATTTGCCGCGCGTCAGCGGCCGGTGGCCGTGCTCTCGGGTGACTGGCCGCGCTATGAAGGCGTAGAATTCATCCATTGCGCCGGCCGCCGCTTTCCGCGTTCGCTGCGGGCGGCGTCCTTTGCTCAAGCCGCCTGCCGCAAGATCGCCGAGATGCCACCGGCGCTGGTGCAGAGCAACGATCGCCTCCCGTGCTGCGATGTTTTCCGGGCCGGGGAGGGCGTTCATGCCGCCTATCTTGCCGAACGGCGGCGTTTCGAGACGCGGCTCGGCAGGGCGGCAATGGCGCTGAGCCCCTTTCACCGCCAGACGCTGCGCCTCGAGCGCGCAACCTATGCCAGTCCACGGCTCAAAGCTGTCATAGCGATTTCGAAGATGGTCGCCGAGGACATTGTCCGTCACTATGATTATCCGGCCGAAAATGTGCACCATATTCCCAACGGGGTGGATCTCGACCGCTTCAATCCGCAACTGCGCCAACAGCATCGGGCCGCGGTCCGCGCGCAGCTCGACGTCGACGAAAACAGGCCGGTCGTCCTGTTTGTCGGCTCGGGCTTTGCGCGAAAAGGACTGCTTGCACTGATGAAGGCTGTCGCCAGGCTCGATGGCGAGCCGGAATTGTGGGTCATCGGCCATGATTCGCGCGCCAACGCCTTCAGGCAGGCCGGTAACAGGCTCGGTCTCGGCGCACGGCTCAAGATGCTGGGGCCGCAGAAAGACATGCTGCCGTGGTACGGCGCGGCCGATATTGCCGTGCTGCCTTCCATCTATGATCCTTTCGGCACAGTGGTCATCGAAGCGATGGCCAGCGGCTTGCCCGCCGTGGTAAGCACCGGCTGTGGAGCGCGCGAGCTTGTCGAGCGGTTCGAGCCGACGCTCGTTTGCGATGCGGCCAGCGAACGTGACCTCGCAGCAGCGCTCGCCCACGCGCTGCAGTTGGCGTCACGACCTGAAACCGGAGCCCGGGTGAGAGTGGCGGCCGAACACTATGATTTCAATGTCATGATCAAGCGAATGATGGCGCTGTATGAAAGCCTTGATCTGAAATGATTTTCGACTTTGTTGAATTAGATTAGTACCCTCAATGTGCTAACGGGCCGGGAGCCGATGCTGCAGATGCATTCGAATGACAGTGGCAGCTTTGATGCCGGAACCTTCTGACCGTGCCGGCGCTCTCGGTCATTATCATCACCCGCAACGAGGAGGCGTCCATCGCGCGCTGCCTTCGCTCGGTGGATTTTGCAGACGAAATCATCGTTCTCGACAATGACAGCAGCGACAGCACCAGGGAGATTGCCGGTGACTTGGGGGCCAAGGTTTTGATGACCCTTGATTGGCCCGGTTTCGGCGCGCAAAAAAACCGTGCGCTGGCCGCGGCAAGGGGCGATTGGATCCTCTCGCTGGATGCCGATGAGTGGGTGGAGGCGCCGCTCGGCACGGAAATCAGGGCCGTAATCGCCGACCCAAAAGCCTATGACGGCTTCGAAATACCGAGAAGATCGCGCTTTTGCGGGCACATTGTCCGCCATAGTGGCTGGTCGCCCGATCTAGTGCTCAGGCTCTTCCGTCGCCGCTCCGGGCGCTTCAGCGACGACACCGTGCACGAGAAAGTAGTGTTGAACGGAAAGGTCGGGCGATTGTCCCAGCCGATCGAGCACGACTCGATCACCGACCTGGCAGATGCCCACGACAAGATCGGCCGGTACGCAGAAGCATCCGCCGCGCAGCTGCTTGCCGAGGGCAAAAAAAGCTCGATAGGCAAGGCAGTTTTGCGTTCCGTCTGGGCCTATGTGCGCAGCTATATTTTCCGGCTGGGATTTCTGGACGGTTCCATTGGTGCGATGGTGGCCGCGTATTCGGCCAGCTACACCTATCAGAAATGGGCGCGTGTCGCATTGGGAATGCGAGGCCGGGTCCACCCAAAAAAGCAAGGCTGAGGCCAGGACAAATCTGTGAGAAACCGGCTCGGTTGACCGCAATTGTTGCCGAGCCATCGCCAACTAGTTAGTGTACGACCGATAAAATCGAAAGCCAGGGTAGTGAATATGACTGATGCGTTTAGGGTATTTATCGGATGGGACAGCCGTGAGCCGATCGCGTACGACGTCGCGCGACACTCGCTGCTCAAACATGCGTCGGCGCCTGTCTCCGTCATTCCGATCAAACAAGACGAGATGCGTGCCCGCCGGCTGTATTGGCGGGAAAAAGATCCACTCGCCTCGACGGAGTTCACTTACACGCGCTTCCTCACGCCTTTTCTCGCCGACTACACGGGCTGGGCCCTGTTTTGTGATTGCGATTTCCTGTGGCTTGGTGACGTCGCAGGCCTGCTGAAATATACGGACTCGGACAAGGCGGTCTATTGCGTCCAGCATGACTATACGCCGAAGGCCACAACCAAGATGGATGGCGTGGTCCAGACATCCTATCCTCGGAAAAACTGGTCGTCGCTGATGCTGTTCAATTGCGCGCATCCTTCGGTCAAATCGCTCACGCCAGAGGTCGTGAATCAGGAAAGTGGCGCCTATCTTCACCGAATGCAGTGGGTTGCCGACAAAGATTTGGGTTCATTGCCGGTAGAGTGGAATTGGCTCGAAGGCTGGAACGAAAAGCCTGCTGTCGGCACACCTAAGGCGGTCCACTATACGAGCGGCGGCCCGTGGTTTGCCGAGTGGCAGAATGTCGACTATGCCGACTTGTGGATAGCAGAACGCGACGAGTTCCTGGCTTCCGATCAGGCAGAATCTTCTCAGAGCGCAGTTCGATAAGAGCATCGTGTTTGGCAGGTGACCTGGGCGCTTCCGAAGTGGCATCGGCGTCGGCAACAACGCGTGGTGCCGCCTCGGGGCGGGACCGGGGCAGATTGCGCCTAGGAATCTGGCGGTTCCGGCTGGGGAAGCATGACGCGCTGAGATAAGGATCAGCTCGCGGCAATATGATCGGTTTGGGGTCCGTCAGCTCTTTCATCGGCCTAGCCGGCACGCGAAAGTCGACCATGTCGTCACTGCGAAGACGCCTCGATCGTTTCCTGGAAAACCGCGGGCGTAAAATACCGCGGCTGCGGCTGAACCATGTCGAGCGCCTGTTGCTGGTCCGTCGCCATGGTGATTTTTCCCTTGCCTATTCGACCGCCGTGCAGAAGGGGCTTCACTACTTCGGCGATGCCCAGGGCTACATCGCTTACGGAACCAAAACGCGACATCACTTCGCGCTCGGTGATCCAATGGCTGCCCCGGCCGATCGGCGCGACTATATCGAACGTTTCATCGAGGTTGCCGGCAGCCCGTGGTTCGTGCAGATCGGCGAACAGACGGCGCACGTGCTTGCCGGACTTGGCTATCAGGTCAACCGCCTCGGCGTCGACACCAGGCTTGTCCTGCCCGGCCACGACTTTTCCGGAAAGCGCAATGAGACAGTGCGTTATTCCGAACGCTGGCTCTTGAGGAAGGGGTTTTCCTTCGCGGAGGACAATGGGACCGTCTTCCTCGACGAGATTGCCAGGCTCTCCCAGAATTGGCGGGCCGACCGCATCGTCAAGCGCTGGGAGATGAGGTTTCTCAACAGGCCTTTTGCCGATCACCTTGGCGTCGATATGCGCCGTTTCGTCCTGCACGGTCCGGATGGAGAGCTCGTGGCCTTGCTGGATTTCGATCCGCTGTTCAGCGACGGCAAGGTCATCGGCTACACCACGTCGTTCAAGCGCAAGCACATCGATGCCTCGGCGCATGCCGAGATCGGCCTGACCAAATTCGCGGTCGACCGCTTTCGCGACGAAGGTGTTTCCGTGGTCACCCTCGGCCTGTCGCCGCTTGTCGAAATCGGACCTAGCGGGTTTGCCGAAAGCGATTTCTGGCGGCGCGCCTTCCAGCGTGCCTATGAATCGCCGTGGGTCAATCGCACCCGCTTCAACCTGCAGGGGCAGGCGGCCTTCAAGCGCCGGTTCCATGGTGTCGAAGAGCCGACCTATCTCGCCTTTCGCAAAGGGACCTTTTTCGAAGCGCTTTCTTTGCTCCGGCTGATCAGGGCCGTCTAGTGCCTGGTGGATGAGGGCTCGTCATCTCCCAGCATGGTCGACACCACGCCGGCCAGGCTTGGTTCTTTAGGTGGGAAAGGAATGCCGCGGCGGGAGCAAAAAGACCGGCTGCGACGCGCCGGACCATTCTGCTGCGTCCCCCAGTCCCGCCGGCTACTTTTGGCAGCACGAGAACGGCTCCGCATCAGCGCGCGCCAAGGGGCGGATTCACGGTTGCTGCTGCGTACCGCCAGGAATAACGAGAGTACCCTGGCCCGGCCTTGAGTATCTGAAGCCTATGAAGAACAAAGCAACGATGATCAAACAAATGACGATGACCGCGACGACGCTGCCAGGATGGTGTCCGGTATCTGGCGGTTGGACCATTGCCTTCCCGTATGGCTATCGCCGCTGACCTTCTTCATCTTCCAACCGAGCATGACGACTGTCAATGGATACACGAGCTACCCCCGCCATCCAATCAGCAGCCGGTAGTGTCGAACACGTTACGCGCTTGCCGACCGAAGCTGATGATGGACCGAACCACAACTTATCCTAAGCACGCCTCCATCGCTGCGAAGCGTTGAAGGGCGGCGATCCACCGCGGCTTAGTCAGGCCGGAAACAGGAATGCAGCAGCCGGATCGAAAAAGACCTGCCGGGTGCAGGGCGACACATCCTGCGATTGCATGGCGGCGGAGGTCGGCCTGATGTCAACCTCCTGCCCAGCGGCGATGCGCGCGACGATCCGCCGGCGCTAGCCGTAAAATGCGATGTCGACGATCTCGACATTCAGTTCCGCGCTCGCCGGGCTCCGCTCCATGCTAAAGGCTTCGGGCCGGATCATCAGGCCTGGTCTTCTGGCCTTTGCCGAACGTGCCGTTGGCCCTGACTCCGGATATGACCCAACAGTCTGTCATGCGGATCGTTGTCGTGCCGTTGGTGGTGCCGAGATGTTCGGCAGCAAGGAAATTGGAATTGCCGGTGAAGCCGGCAACGGAATCGGTCGCCGGCCTGAGATAGAGATCCTCGCCGGTGCCGGTCTGCTCGATGCGGCCATCCTTGAACAGGGCGATTCGGTCCGACAGATGCAGCGCCTCTTCCTGATCGTGGGTGACGTAGAGAATAGTGACGCCGGTCTGGCGATGGATGCGGCGGATTTCGCCCTGGATTTCCTCGCAGCTTCTTGTCGAGCGCCGACAATGGCTCGTCCATCAAAAGGATCGGACGATCGTAGGCCAGCGCCCGGGCCAGCGCGACGCGTTGCTGCTGGCCGCCCGACAGCGCACCGGGTAAGCGCCCGGCAAAGCTTTCGAGCCGCACCAGGGCCAGCATGTCGGCGACCTTTTTCTTCACCTCGGTGTCCGGCCGGCGGCGAACCCGCAGCGGAAAAGCGACGGTTTCGGCCACCGTCAGATGCGGAACAGCGTGTAGCGTTGGAAGACCATGCCGATGTTGTGCTTGTGCGAAGGCACTGCAAGCAGTGATTTTCCTTCCAGCAAGACATCGCCGGAAGTCGGGTCCTGAAAGCCGGCGATCACCGAAATGACCGAAATCATGGATGCAATCCGGTCGCGCAAGCCGGACGAGGCGGCGGCGGCGCGGCGGCATGTCGAATCCGCGTGGCAGATCGCCCGCAACACGCTTCGCCTTGGCTGACTGGTATGCCGCCGGCGGTGCATCGTTCCACGGCAGGCATCTAACTGGTGCGTACAGTGACATTGTGACATGCCAATTTGCTTTCAGTTGCGGCGGCAAAATCGTATATCGGGTTAGTTAGGTGTTGTATCTCTTGCTAAATTGCTCTGTCATTCGAACGGAGTATCGGACGGACTGAGACAGAGAAACTAGTAAAATGAATATGTTACGCCACAAAGTTGCCGTGGCACCTATGATGGACTGGACGGACCGGCACTGCCGGTTCTTCCATCGCCAGCTGACGCGCGAGGCGCTGCTCTACACCGAGATGGTGGTGGCCGATGCGGTCATCCACGGCGCACGCGAGCGGCTGCTTGGCTTCGACGACAGCGAACATCCGGTGGCGCTGCAACTCGGCGGCGCCGATCCGGGAAAGCTGGCCGAGGCGGCGCGCATCGGCGAAGCCTTCGGCTATGATGAAATCAACCTCAATGTCGGCTGCCCGTCCGACCGCGTCCAGTCGGGCACCTTCGGAGCCTGCCTGATGAAGGCGCCTGTGCTCGTCGCAGATTGCGTTGCGGCGATGAAGGCGGCGGTGAAAATACCGGTTACCGTCAAGTGCCGCATCGGCGTCGATGAGCAGGATCCGGAACCGGCACTCGATGCGTTGGCCGATGGTGTTTTCGCGACTGGCGCCGACGCGCTGTGGGTGCACGCCCGCAAGGCCTGGCTGGAAGGACTGAGCCCAAAGGAAAATCGTGACATCCCCCCGCTCGACTATGACCGCGTCTATCGGCTGAAAGCCAGAAAACAAAACAAATTCATCGGCATCAACGGCGGCATTCAATCTCTCGCAGAAGCGCTGACGCATCTCGACCATGTCGATGGCGCCATGCTCGGCCGCGCTGCCTATCACACGCCAGGGATACTGACCGGCATGGATGCCGCGTTTTACGGCAGCACAGCTGAGTTGTTCGACTTTGCCGCGCTGATCGACGCCATGGCGAACTATGCAGCACGCCATATCGAACAGGGTGGACGGCTCGGGCATGTCACCCGGCACATGGTCGGGCTGTTTCACGGCCTGCCTGGTGCACGCCGCTACCGGCAGATCCTCTCCACCGAGGCGACACGGCCGGGTGCCGGACCGGAGGTGCTGAAGTCAGCCTTCGCCGAGGTCGATTTCGGCAGGACCGCAGAGGCGGCCTGAGCAAACTCAATCCCGCAAGATCATGCGGTCGCCGCGCACGTCGAAACCCGACAGCGAGCTAATGAAATTCATGCCGAGCAGGCTCTGACCGAGGGTGCCGGGTGCGGCGATCATGATGGGCATGTCCTTGCGCACGATGCCGCCGATCGACAGTTCGTCGCTTCGCACCGACGCTGCGCGCGTCATGCCGTTGGCGGTCGAGATCGGGATGGTGAAGTGGAGAGCCGCCGAATTGAACCCGGCCGCCAGAGCGTCCTCGGCGGTCAGCACTGTGCTGGTCGCGCCGGTATCGACAACCGTCAGGATCGGCGTGCCGTTGATCGTGACGCGCGCTTCGAAATGGCCGCTGCCGGCCTTGTCCAGGGTGACGGTGGCATGGCCTTCTTCCACGCCCAGCGCCAGCGGACTGCCGGGAACAAGGCCCGCGGTGACGCGGCTGGCGAAATCCTGCAACTCATAGCGGTACTGATAGCCGGCGATCAGCGCCAGCACGATGGCGCCCCAGGCGCCGAGGCTGCGGGCCATGGTGCCCAACGGCCTGCCCGATCTGAGCAGGCCGGCGCCGACGAGTGCCGCTAAAGCGCCAAGCCAGATCAACTGGCTGAAATCGTAATTCTCAATGCCGAATGTACTGCCGGCGGAATCGTTGAGCATGAGCAGGAGTACACCTGCCCCGATCGCGACGATCAGAATCCACAGCAGTCGGTTCATCTGTGCGGCCGGTTCACGAGAGGGCGTCGCGTTCGCGTGCCATGCGGCTGCGACGGGTTTCCCGGCGGGGGCGTCGCTCGACCGTTTCCAGCCTTGCCGGGAGCTCGGCCATGACGCTGCGGCGGGTTTGCGGGGTCATGTCGATCCAGGCTGCGATTTCCTCGCGCGTGCGGCCGCAACCGAAACAGAAGCCGGTTTTCATATCGATCGAGCAGACCAGGATGCACGGGGATTCAATGGCCGTCATAAGGATTTCCTTGGCTAGCCTCCACATGGTGCAACGACAAAGTCAATGCAAGCCCTCCGGGATGCGCCGCCAGCAGGTGCTTTCGCGTCAATACCTCGAAGTTGTGCCGAGGTTGTGTCGGCCCGCCAAGGCGGCTATGCCGCTCACCAATTCACAAGGACGATTGCCATCGACATGACCAGCGCACTGCCCTTCGACGATTTTCGCGACCTCCTGGTGAGCCTGCCGCCGGCAGATATGGCTGCCAACACCCGGGTGCGCCAGTTGTTTGCCAAGGCAGACAAGCCCGAAGGCTCGCTTGGCCGCATCGAGGACATCGCCGCCTGGCTCGCCGGCTGGAGCGGTCGCGCGCCGCCGGCGGTGACGCGACCATTGGTGGCGATCTTTGCCGGCAATCATGGCGTCACCCGCCACGGCATTTCGCCGCGCCCCGCCGCCGCTACGGCAAATGCAGTCGAGCTCTGCGCCGCCGGCGGCGCAGCGATCAACCAGATCTGCATCGCCAACGATCTCGGCTTGAAGGTGTTCGATCTGGCTCTGCACATTCCGACAGCCGACATCACCGAGGATGCGGCACTGGACGAGCGCGGTTGCGCCGCCACCATGGCCTTCGGCATGGAGGCGATTGCCGGCGGCACCGACCTGCTTTGCCTTGGCGATCTCGGCGTTGGCAATTCGACTGTCGCCGCGGCCCTTTGCACGGCACTGTTCGGCGGCACCGGCGCCGACTGGGTCGGCCCTGGATCAGGGGCCGACACGGCGATGCAAAGGTGCAAGGCGGAGCTAGTCGATGCCGCGATCGCGTTTCACGGCGCGAGCCTCAAGGACCCGCTGGAAGCGCTGCGCCGGGTCGGTGGACGGGAATTCGCAGCGATCTGCGGCGCCATTCTGGCGGCGCGGATGCAGAAGATCCCGGTGCTGCTCGATGGGTTTGCGGTAACTGCGGCCGCTGGCGTCCTACATACCGCCAACCCCGCCGCGCTCGATCATTGTCTGCTCGCAAGCCTGTCGCCGGAGCCTGGTCATTCCAAGGCCGCCGAGCGCCTCGGCCTTCGCCCGCTGCTCGATCTGGGCGTCAGTCAAGGGGAGGGGGTAGGGGCGGCGCTTGCCGCCGGCCTGGTCAAGGCGGCCGCGCTGACCAGCTCCGGCATGGCAGCCGCGGTCGGCGGGTAGCATTCAGCGGCGGCGTGAAGCAACCGCCTTGGTCGGCAGCGCCGGCAGTTCCTCCATCACCCGGCTCAGCGGGAAGATGGCGATCGCCTCGGTCCCTTCGCGCAGCCTGGAATGGAGCTGGAATTCGCCGCCATGCATGGCCAGCAGGCCTTGCACGATCGGCAGGCCAAGCCCTGTACCCTGTTCGGCGCTCTTGATGGCGATCGAGCCCTGGCCGAAGGCCGAGAGCACGATCGGAATCTCGTCTTCCGGTATGCCCGGCCCATTGTCCTTGACGGAGAGATATTGCCCGCCGCCCGCCGTCCAGCCGACGCGCACGCGGATTTCGCCGCCGGTCGCGGTGAACTTGATGGCATTGGACAAGAGGTTGAGCACAATCTGCCGCACCGCGCGTTCGTCGGCAAACAGGCGCGGCAAGGCGTTTTCGAAATCCTGGACGATGCAGATGTCCTTGTTGCGCGCCTTCAACTCCATCATGTGGCAGCAATCCTCGACGACGGAAAGCAGCATCATCGGCTCCTCATTGAGCTGATAACGGCCCGCTTCGATGCGCGACAGGTCGAGGATTTCGTTGATCAGGTCGAGCAGATGCTGTCCGGAGTCGTGCACGTCACGGGCATAGTCGCGATATGTCGGGTTGCTCATCGGGCCGAGCACCTCGTTGGCCATTACTTCGGAAAAGCCGAGAATGGCGTTGAGCGGCGTGCGCAGTTCGTGGCTCATCGAGGCCAGGAAACGCGATTTCGCCAGATTGGCGTCTTCCGCCCGCCGCCGTGCCTCGTCCGACATCGATTTCGCCGTCTCCACTTCGGCGATCAGCGCATCCTTTTCGGAGCGGAACGAAAACAGCATCAGCGAGGAACGGTTGAGCTGGCGCGCCACATAGGCGAAGAACGGCAGCGACGAGATCAGCAACCCGGCCATGATCACTTCGACCGGCATCCATAATTTTGCACTGGCATAGGCATAGATGGCGACCGGGAGGGCGAAGGTCGCCAACAGCGCACCGCGAAGGGACGATGCCAGGATCGCGGTTGCCGACATGGCGAGCAGCAGCACCACCGCCTTGGCGACCTGGAACTGATCCATTTGGCAAGTTTCGCAGCCGAGCCATGCGAACCAAGCCCAGCCAAGCCCGCACAGAAAATGGCCGATCAGGAAATCCCTATGCGTTTCCAGCGGGTTGAGCTCGGACGCTTGAGTGACGCGTTTGGCCATGAATGCAACGATGGTATAGCAGATGAATGTGAACAGCGCCCAGACGCCGATCTCCTTGCCGATGCCCGCGAGCAAGCCTGCCGCGGCCGTTGCCAGAACGAGCAGCGGAAGGACGATCACGCCGCCGGTCATCGAAAGCGCGTGGAGCTTCAACAGCTCGCGGTCGAAGTCGGGATTTCCGGCTTGCTGCGAAAGACGGTCGCGCGTCTTGCGCACCGCGCGCGCGACATCGCTGTTGCGATGGCGTTTCCTGCGGTCCACAATAAACTTGTCCGCCGTGGTCGAGCGTTGCAGGGGCATGAAGTCTTCAATTTACACGGGCAGCAATTTCAAATCGTTAAGCTACGTTCGAATGATTAACCAACGGTTTGCCATATGAGCCGTTCGTGGTCGCGATGGCCGCGCCAGCGATACTATGCGCCACGTCCGCGAAGCCTGTGGCGCCGACTAATGGACTATGGGCTGACACTCATCGTGCTCGGCCTGGCGATCCTCCTGGCGGCGCGCCTCGACCGGATCGAGACGCGCAAGACGGAGGGCGCGGCCACCGTCAATGACGGCGATAGCATCACGCTCGGCGGCGAGCGTATCCGCATGCGCGGCATCGATGCGCCGGAATATTCGCAGATCTGCCGCAAGGACGGTGCCGACTCTCCCTGCGGCAAGCTCGCGCGGCAGTCCCTGGTGCGGTTGATCGCCGGCAAAGCCGTCTCCTGCAGCGGCTGGCAGCGCGACCGCTACGGCAGGCTGCTCGGCGACTGCAAGGCCGGCGGCAAGGATCTCAACCGCGCGCAGGTCGAGGCCGGCTGGGCGGTCGCCTTTGGCGATTTCGAGACCGAGGAAGCTGCTGCGCGCGCGGGCAAAGCCGGCATCTGGGGCGGAACTTTCGACGAGCCGAAGAACTGGCGCGAGAGCCACGGCCATGAGCTGGTCGAAAGAAAGCACGGTACCTTGGCGTCGATCGGCGACGCCTTGCGCGAAATTTTTCGCTTCTGGTGAGCTGTCGCCTATAGTTCGTCGAGACGGACGAGGAGGATAGAGATGAAGCTGTTCGACGGCGGGCGCGCGCCCAATCCACGTCGGGTTCGGATTTTTCTGGCCGAAAAGGGACTTCAGGTTCCGCTGATGCCCGTCGACATGGGCGCGCTGGAGCACAAAGAGCAGCCGGTCAGCTCGCGCAATCCGCTGAAGCGTCTGCCGGTGCTCGAGCTCGACGACGGCACAGTCATCACCGAATCCGTCGCAATCTGTCGTTACTTCGAGGAACTGCACCCCGAGCCGGCTTTGTTCGGGCGTGGCGCGCTCGGCAAGGCGATCGTCGAGATGTGGCAAAGACGTGTGGAGTTCAATCTGTTCGGCTGCGTCGCCGCGGCGTTCCGGCACATCCACCCCGCAATGAGGGAATGGGAGATCCCGCAAATCCCCGAATGGGGCGAGGCCAACAAGCCGAAGGCGATCGAATTCCTGAGATTTCTGGACACTGAGCTCGCCGGCAGGGAATTCATCGCCGGCGATGCCTATTCGATCGCCGACATCACCGGGCTGGTCGCCATCGACTTCATGAAGCCGGCTCGCATCAAGGTACCCGAAGAGTGCACCAACGTGCTGCGCTGGCATCGGGAAATCTCCAGCCGGCCGAGTGCCGCCGCCTGACAACGAGTTCCGAATGAGCGAAGAGCTGGAAGCCTTGGCGGCGAGGGTACGCGCCTGCCGCATCTGCGTCGATAACCCGGCCGCCAGGCCGCTGCCGCACCAACCGCGGCCCGTGCTCAGGCCATCTTCGAGTGCGCGTATCCTGATCGCCAGCCAGGCGCCGGGTACCAAGGTTCACATTACAGGGATGCCGTTCACCGACGCCTCCGGCGACCGGCTGCGAAGCTGGCTGGGCGTCGGCAGCGAGGAATTTTACGACACGGACAAATTCGCCATCGTGCCGATGGGCTTTTGCTTTCCCGGTCAGGACGCCAGGGGCGCCGACCTGCCGCCGCGCCGCGAATGTGCGCCGGCATGGCGCACATCGCTGATGGCGCTGATGCCGCAAGTCGATATGGTGCTGACGATCGGCATCTACGCGCAAAGCTGGCATATGGGCGCGGCGCGCCGTCCCTCGCTGACGGAAACGGTCATGGATTGGCGTGCCATCTGGGCGGCGGCGACCGACCCGAAAGTCCTGCCGCTGCCGCACCCGTCCTGGCGCAACACCGGCTGGCTGAAGCGCAATCCATGGTTTGAAATGGATTTGCTGCCATTTCTGAGATCGGAAATCCGCTATCGCCTCGGCTAGGCATCCAGCAAGAAATCACTCGCTTTCGTACTGTGCGGCAGAATTTCTTTCTTGTAATAGGCTCGAACAAGAGGGATTATGGTAATCCATTCCTCGAAGCGCGTCGCGCATGAGGGGACGCGCGTTAAATTCTTGTTTTTATGCATGTCGTTGTGCCAAGGCCGCTGCGCACTTGGACGACTTGCATCAGGGGAGCACCCAATGGACCGCCTTGATAGAAAAATTCTCCGCCTCCTGCAGGAGGATGCGACGCTTGCAGTCGCCGACGTCGCCAAGAAGGTGGGCCTGTCGACGACGCCGTGCTGGCGGCGCATCCAGAAGCTCGAGGAAGAGGGCGTCATCAAGCGGCGCGTCGCCATCCTCGATCATGAAAAGGTCAATGTGCGGGTCACGGTGTTCGTCTCGATCCGCACCAATTCGCACAGCCATGAATGGCTGCGGCGCTTTTCGGAGGTCATCCAGGAATTCCCGGAAGTGGTCGAATTCTATCGCATGAGCGGCGACGTCGACTATCTCTTGCGCGTCGTGGTGCCCGATATCGCCGCCTACGACGCCTTCTACAAGCGGCTGATCGCCAAGATCGAGATCCGCGACGTGTCGTCTTCCTTCGCCATGGAGCAGATCAAATACACGACCGAGATGCCGCTGGATTACATGATGCTCGACAAGGAGTCCGGCGCGAACGCCGCCTGAGATTCTTCTGTTTAGTTCTTCTTTTTGTTGAGGAAACTCCAGGGCGAGTTGACCGGCAGCGTGATCGTGTCCGGCACGGTGTCGACATTGACCACCTCGGCCTTGCGCACGGTGTAGCCCGACTGGATGACGCTGACGCCGTCAAGGATGAAAAGCTGGCTCTTCTCCATGCCCGGCCGTAATGCGCCGGTCACCGAAACCGGCTGGTAGGCCTCGGACATCCTGTAAGGGTGTGCAGGCGTGACGAGGACGATCTGGTTGGGCGGCGGCGTCGGCATGTGGCTGCAGGCTCCCGTCCACGGCACCAGCAGGAATTGGTAGACGAGATCACCGTCGCGATCGACCGGCAGCGCATAGCCCGCGAGCTGCACGGTCTTGTCCTGCAAGTTGAGTGAGAGCGTCTCGCCATGATCCGGCATTTTGGCCGCAATCATTGGCAGTCCGACGCTTTCGGCGGCTGCCTGGGTCGCCGGGCGCAGATCCTTCCAGAAAATATGCATCGTCCCGGCGCAAGCGCTGTCTGCCACAATGGACACGAACACCGCGGCCGCCAGGATCGCTCCTGATTTGAGACGGTTGCTCATTGCTGCTCCACTGTTGAGCCTTGACCTTGCTGCCGGTGACATCAAGTAAAACCGCCGCTGCCCACAGGTCAACGTTCAAGCCGCATCACATGCCGGCGCGAGCCGGTCATGCCGATCTCGCGAAAGCCGCGGGCGGCGAACGTGTCCCGAAAACCCATAAAGCTGTAGCTCGGCGACGCCTGGTCGACCGGATAGGCTTCGATCGTCCTGGCGCCTTTGGCAAAGGCGTGATCGATGGCCGCGTCGAGCAATGCGCTTGCCAGCCCGCCGCCGCGCAGCGCTCTCGGTACATAGAAGCAGACGATCGACCAGATGCCCATCTCGCTATCGTCCTGCTGCCGTGACAGCTTGCGGTAGGTCTCGCGCGGCGCAATCGAGCACCAGCCGACGGTCCGGCCATCGATCTGGGCGACAATGCCGACCGGCGTGCCGGCGTCGATCAGCGTCATCATCGCGCGTTTCTTCTCGTCGTTCTCGACATGCTCGCGGCGGTCGAGATTGCGCCAAGCCATACACCAGCCCGCCGGGTTGCTCGAACAGGTTTTCGAAATCGGCGCGCGTCGATTGCGTCACCTCCGTGAAGCGCACTTCGCTCAGGTCAAGCTTTTCTGGCGGCGAGCCGCTCGAGCGTCTTGGCATCGGAAAGTTCCTTCACGGCGTCCTTGCCGATCCAGCGTGCGGTCCTGTCTGTCGAGGCCGCCAGTTTTAGCGCCACGGCAAGGGCAGGGCCGTGCAAATTCATCGATCGCTTGCCGATCGAACGAAGCGCCCAGTTCACGGCCTTCTTCACAAAATTGCGGCCGTCGGTCGCATGCGCTTCGATGATCGACAGGAATTCGAGGAAGGTCGTCTTGGGTTCCTTCTTCCGGTGGACTACCGACCAGGCCATCATCGCAAAAGCCGTGCGTCGAACGAATTCCCGTTCGTCGACCGCGAATTCGGCGATCAATTCCTTCCAGCAATCCGTATCGACAAAGAGATCGGAGACCCCGTCGACGATATCCCACGAGTCGAAAGTCGCCGCCCATCGTCTTGCATCCGCGGCGGAGAACCGCTCCGGATCGGCTGTCACGGAAGCGATGAACTGCGCCTCCATGATGCCTGTCTGCCAAAGCTCAAAGGCACGCTCATGGTTGCGCTTGATTTTCTTGGCAATCTGCCGCTGCACGCCATGCGAGATACCGAGCGCACGTTCGATCTTGATGCCGTAGCGCAGCATGCCAAGCCGATTTTCCTCCGAGGCGATCGAGCGCAGATGAGCAACGATTTCATCGGCGCTGGATTGAGGCGAAAGCTCGGCCACGGTGAAGTCCTATTTCTCCAGCCGCGCCAGCAGCGAGGACGTGTCCCAGCGCTTGCCGCCCATCGCCTGCACGTCCTTGTAGAACTGGTCGACAAGTGCCGTCACCGGCAGTTTGGCGCCGTTGCGGTCGGCCTCGGCGAGGCAGATGCCAAGATCCTTGCGCATCCAGTCGACGGCGAAGCCGAAATCATATTTGCCGGCATTCATCGTCTTGTGCCGGTTCTCCATCTGCCAGGAACCGGCCGCACCCTTGGAAATCACCTCGATGACCTTTTCGATGTCGAGCCCTGCCTTCTTGCCGAAATGGATGCCCTCGGCCAGGCCCTGAACGAGGCCGGCGATGCAGATCTGGTTGATCATCTTGGTGAGCTGGCCAGCCCCGGCCGGTCCCATCAATCCGACCATGCGGGCATAAGCATCTATGACTGGCTTGGCCCTGTCGAAGGCGTCGGGCTCGCCGCCGACCATCACGGTCAGCATGCCGTTCTCGGCGCCTGCCTGGCCGCCGGAGACCGGGGCGTCGAGGAACGCAAACCCGAGCGCTTGCGACTGCTGCGCCAGTTCGCGCGCGACCTCCGCCGATGCCGTGGTGTTGTCGATGAAGATGGCGCCTTTCTTCACGGAATTGAAGGCGCCTTCGGCACCGGTCGTCACCGAGCGCAGATCGTCGTCATTGCCGACGCAGGAAAAGACGAAGTCCTTGCCCGCGGCCGCCTCGGCTGGTGTCGCGGCGAAGCTGCCACCATGCTGGGCAACCCACTGCTCGGCCTTGGCCCTGGTGCGGTTGTAGACGGTGACGTCGTGACCGCCCTTGTTCTTGAGATGTCCGGCCATCGAATAGCCCATGACGCCAAGACCAAGAAATGCCACCGAAGCCATGTTTTCGAATCCCTTAGTAGCCTGCTTTGCGGTCTTCTTACCGGATCAGGCAAGGCGATGGGAGTCAGCGGTGCAGATGGATGGTGATGCGCCGTTCGATCCACTCGACGCCGTGGCGCAATGTTTCCACGATGATCAGATAGATGATCGCCGCCCAGATGTACGACTGAAAGTCGAAGGTGCGCGCATAGGTGAGCCGGGTGATGCCCATCAAATCGTAGACCGTGATGATGGCGACGATTGCCGAGCCCTTGATCATCAGGATGATCTCGTTGCCATACGGGCGCAACGCGACGATCAGCGCCTGCGGCAGGATGATCTTCCACATCGTCTGCAGTTTGTGCAGGCCGAGCGAGGCGGCACCTTCCCACTGGCCCCTCGGCACGCTCTCGATTGCGCCACGCAAAATCTCGGCCTGGTACGCGGCCGTATTCAGCGAAAAGGCGAAGATCGCGCAGTTGAACGCTTCGCGGAAGAAGCCCCACAGTCCGACCATCTCGAGCTCCGGCCGGAAGGAGCCGACCCCATAGTAGACCAGGAAGGTCTGCGCCAACAGCGGCGTGCCGCGAAAGAAATAGACATAGGCATAGGCGAACCCCGAAAGGATCGGGTTCTTCGACATGCGTGCATAGGCGATCGGCACCGACAGGATCGCGCCAAGCACAATCGAGATGGCAACCAGCAACAGGGTGATGCCGAGGCCGGATATGTAGCCGGGTGCATATTTCTGGAAGAACTCCGGGTTCCACGCAGCGACCAGGTAGACGACCATGCCAATGCCGAGAGCGATCCACAGGCCGACCAGGACATGGCCGAGGATGCGTTGACGCGACCAGCCGCGTGCGGGCGGCGGCGGCCGGTCGACCTTCAGCGTGTCGGTGGCCAGGCTCATCTCTTGACCTCGCTGCCGCCGACCGCTCGTTCGATCGCATTGATGCCGAAGGAGGAGACGATCGCCAGCAGGAGATAGATCAGGCCGGCAAAACCGTAAAACAGGAAGGCATGCTTGGTGACGCGCGCGGCAACCCCGCTCTGCCTGAGGATCTCGTTGAGGCCAACGGCCGAGACGAGCGCGGTGTCCTTGAGCAGGATAAGCCAGAGATTGGCAAGTCCGGGTAATGCGATGCGGATCAACTGCGGCAGCACGATCAGCCGCATCGTCTGGCCGCTGGACAGGCCAACCGAATAGCCTCCCTCATATTGCCCTTTTGGAATGGCGCGGAAGGCGGATAAAAACACCTCGCTGGAATAAGAGGAGAAAATGAAGCAGAGCGCGATCATGCCGGCGACGAAACTGTTGACGTCGGCGGACGTTCCAGGGCTCACTAGGCGGACAATGTACTGCAGGATCAATGGGATGCCGAAGAAGATCAGAAACAGCGTGAGCAGCTCAGGTATTCCGCGAAAAATCGTGGTGTAGATGTTCCCGGCCAGTCTCAGCGACGGCTCTTCCGACTGTTTGGCCAGCGCCACGAAAAAGCCGAGCGTCAGCCCGAAGGGCAGAGTGGCCAGCGCAAGACATACTGTGACAAACACACCCGCGGCGATGTCGTCGAGCCAGCCTTCGGGTCCCCAACTGAGAAGCGTCAGTGCGCTCTGCATCCGCCTGCCTGTTCTCCTTGAGGCTCTTTGAGACCCGTGCCGCGTCACCCCTCGTGCGCGGCATCCTTATAAGAACGGCGGGAATCTCCCGCCGTTCAAGTCCTCGTATGTCGGTCGATCAGGACTCGCCGCCATAAACGTCATATTTGAAGTATTTGTCGTTGATTTCCTTGTACTTTCCGTTTGCTCGGATGGCGTCGATTGCCGCATTGAACTGGTTGACCAGGTCGGTCTCGCCCTTGCGCACGGCAATGCCGGCGCCCGGACCGTGGATTTCGATGACCGGCTTGATTGTGCCGACCAGCTTGCAGCAGGCGCCGTCCGGCGAATCCAGCCATTGCTGCAGCACGACGATGTCGTCATTGGCGGCATCGAGCCGGCCATTGGCCAGATCGAGCTGGTATTCCTGTGCGGTCGGGTACGGCTTGACGGTGCTGTCGGTATAAGTCTTGGTCGAATAGTTGAAATGCGTGGTGGACGCCTGCACGCCGATCGTCTTGCCGGCCAAATCTTCCTTGGTTACACCCTTGATGTCAGTGTCCTTGGGGGCGGCAATCGCCGGCGGCGTATTGTAATATTTGTGGGTGAAGTCGACCTTCTCGGCGCGTTCCGGCGTGATCGACATCGACGCGACGATGGCGTCGAACTTGCCTGCCTGAAGGGCGGGAATGATGCCGTCCCAGTCCTGCGCGACAAAGGTGCACTTCACCTTCATCTCGTCGCAGAGCGCCTTGGCAATGTCGATATCGAAGCCTACGAGCTGGCCGTCGGCTGTCAGATTGTTGAATGGGGGATAGGCTCCCTCGGTGCCGATCCTCAAGGTCTTTTCCTGGGCCTGGGCAACGCCAAGCGTCAGCAGCGCAGCCGAAGCGGCAAGCGCGATACGCAGTGCAATACGCATAATGGTCCTCTCTGTTGGTCCCGGCCGTCGTTCCCGAACGGCTCTGTGGGCGGTGCTTTTGACCGCCCGCTGATGCGATACTCCCATTCTTTCCCAAGAAAAAGCAACTGCAAAACCGTCGCTTGAGGGAAGGTCATGTTCAGAAAGCGATGACGCCGGGTCAGACGCCTAAATTGGAAAGCAAGTGGGCGGAAACTGTCTTCTGCCGCATTTTCAGCGCGACAGGCTTGTGGCGCGCTCGATGAAGTCAGCTATCGAATTCGTGTCGTCGAGATCGAAGGCCGGCAGGTCTTCGCCGACAATGGGGAAGTCGGAGGCGATGGCGACAATGTGTGGATCGCCTGCCGAGAGCGGTGTCCGGTCCTTGGCCTCGAGCCGTCTCGTCTCGAGTTTCTTGTGCGCTTCGCGCTTGTAACCCTCGACCAACACGATGTCGCACGGTGCCAGCCGTGACAGGATCGCGTCTAGCGTCGGCTCGTCCTCGCCGCGCAATTCGTGCATCAGCGCCCAGCGCCTGCCCGACACGACCGCGACCTCCATCGCTCCCGCCTGCCGGTGGCGAAAGCTGTCCGCTCCGGGTTTGTCGATGTCGAAATCATGATGGGCGTGTTTTACCGTCGACACTTTCCAGCCGCGCCGGACGAGTTCGGCCACCAGCTTTTCGGTCAATGTCGTCTTGCCGGAGTTCTTCCAGCCGGTGATGCCGAAAATACGTCTTTTCATGGCTCGATGCTCTGCAACAGATGCACGGCCTGGGCAAGGTCGTCGGGAGTGTTGATGTTGAAGAACGGATCGATCTCGGCCCCGCCGGATTTCAGGATAGGAAATTCCACCTCGACAAAACCGTGCCGGTCGATGAACGCCGCAACGCGCCGGTTGTCTTCCTCGACGAGAAATTGTCGCAAGACCTGATCTAACCCTAGCGGCCAGAGTGCAAAGGTCGGATGCCGTTTGCCGCCGGAACAGGCGACCGCAATCGAGCCGGGGCGTTCGTCGGCTGCCGCGAGCAGCCGCTCGACCATATCCCTGGGCAGGAAAGGCGTATCGCCGGCAGCCGTGACCAGCCCCTGGCAGGTCGTGTCGGAAGCCCATTCGAGGCCGGTCAGTATCCCGGCAAGCGGCCCGGCATAACCTTTGACGGTGTCGGCAAGCACCGGAAGCCCCGTCGCGGCAAACCGTGTCGGATCGCCATTGGCGTTTAGCGCAAGCGGACCGACCTGCGGGCCAAGGCGCGAAACGACACGGTCGAGCAGGGTACCGTCGCCAAGCGCAAGCAGCGTCTTGTCGCCGCCGCCCATCCGGCTCGACCGGCCGCCGGCCAGAATGATCCCTGCGATATGTCGGCCCATCGTTTGCTGCCCAGACCCAAAATCCAGTTTTCAAATCAGACAGTCGTCGACAGTCACTCTATATGCCGTCCGGCGCCATGTCCGGTCCAGTGCTTTCGGCGGCTGTTTTTCGCCGGCCGACGATCCGTTCGCGGTAGAGTGCATAGAGGCCTGAGCCGATGATGATCGTGGCACCGCCGATCATCGGCAGATCCGGGACATCGCCGAAGATCGTGAAGCCAAGCAGGATCGACCAGAGCAGGGCGGTGTAGCGGAACGGCGCGATGAAGGAGATATCGCCCACCCGCATCGCCGTGATGATGAAGTGGTAGCCGATGAGCACGAGCACCGCCGCCAGCGCCAGGAACGCCGTGCTTTGTCCTGTCATCGGTGTCCAGCCGCCCATCGGTGAAAGCAATGCCGCGCCCAGAAACGTCATGGCAAGGGCGGTGGCGCTCGATACCAGCAATGTCGGAATTGCCTGCGGTATCCGCTTGGTGGCGAGATCGCGCACCGAACAGCATGCCACGCTGGCCAGCGCCAGCAGAGAAAAGACGCTGAACCCTTCGAAGCCCGGCCGCACGATGATCAGCACGCCGGCAAAACCGATGGCAATAGCCAGCCAGCGCCGCCAGCCGACGCCCTCGTTGAACACAAGCGCTGCGCCCATCGTCACCGCCAGCGGCAGCGCCTGCAGCACGGCGGAGACATTGGCGATCGGAAGATGCGCCAGAGCAACCAGGAAGGACACCGTGGCGCCGGCCTCGCTGGCAACGCGCAGCGCAACGGTCGGCTGCAGCATCGAACCTGGCCGGGCAAGCGCGCCGCGTTGCCACGCAAGCAGGCCAACGAAAAGCGAAGCGAAGGCGCCGCGGATCAGCATGACCTGCGCCATGTTCATCGATTCCGACGAGAATTTGGTGATAGCGTCGTTGAGAGTGAAACCAGCCATGGCCACCATCATGAACAACGCGCCGCGCAGGTTTGGCGAAAGAGGCAAGGCAGATTACCGGGTGAGTCCTGCAGCAAGCGTCTAGCAGGCACCCGCAAAACAGCAACGTCAAAGGGCTGGGCCACAGCCTTTCTATGGCCCGTAACATCTGTCGCGCAAGAGCGGCAGGGCTTATTTGGGCGTCAGTACCTCGGTGCCGTTGCCTTCCTTGCCGGCAATCGTCCACAGGCCACGCAGCGAGCCGTCGTCCTGCACCTTGTAGACGACAAGACCGACCGCCTTGCCCATGACATAACCGGCGGAGAAGGCATCGTCGTTGCGCATGCAGATGCCGTCCGAGGACGAGCCGCCTGTCTCCCAATGGATCGTGCAGGTCGTCTCGCTAGTCAGCGTGATCGTCGCGTCGCCACCATAGGACGACCCATCGAAATTGGTGCCGGCCACGGCATAGGTGCCGCCGATCGACTGGGCCGCCGCGGGCAGGGCCGCGAGGCTGAGCAATGCAAGAGAAAGAATGAGTTTGCGCATATCGTATTCCCCCACTGGGCGAAGCACCGCTCCAGAGCAGAGGCTAGGCCCGAATGGGCTTGCGGTAAATCCGGTGACCGTTTGCGGACAAGACCTTTTCTGGTGTGACCCCGAAAGGTGCCCTTTTAAAGGTTCGGTTCGGATGGCAAATCGATCACACTGCCGCTCGAGGAAAATTCTCGACGAGATCAATTTGCTCGGCAAGAGTCGCCAAATTGGTCATTGTAGGCTTCTGATCTTGTCTGGGGAGGTGGTCCATGACGAATGCACGAGGCAATGCGGCCAGGCTTGGCACAGGCAGCAGGCGGCACGTTTCGTCGGCTTTCCGGTTCTCTTCTGCACTGGCGGTCATCTTCATGGCGATAGCGCCTGCGTTGGCCGAGAACGGCGCTTCGGCATCGGCAGTCGAACGGATGTCCACGCCGGGTCACGAAGCGAATGAGCTCGCTCGCCGCATCGGGAAGTGGAACGTCGTCAACACGATCTGGCCAACCCCCGGTGCGCAGCCGATCGTGATGACCGGGCTGGTGGCCGAACGTACGATGATCGGCCCCTTCATGCAGGAGGTGATGCGCCCGGCGCCCGGGTCGAAAATCCCGGACTTCCAGCGGATAGCCTATTTGAGCTATGACCGGGTGGAGGGCCGCTGGAAGTATGTCTCCATGGACACCCGTTTCCCGGCAGGGATCATGCCCGCCTGGAGTTTTGGTGGCGAAGAGGACGGCAAGATTTCACTGCTGTTCGAGCCGCTTGGTTTCGTCGGCTTCAGGCCCGAGGTCGAAGGGCGATACACGGCCTCCGATTTCATCATTTCCAGGGATGGCGACAACCACGAGGTGGCCGAGCAGCATTTCCTCCAGGCCAATGGCAGCGGCAGGAAATGGCTCGCCGTGCAGTACGACTACACGCGTCAGCCTTAATTCATCAGCAAAAACAATAGGCTGCGAATACGTCGAGACGGGCCGGATGCTCACGGCCCCCTGAGGCTGCCGGCGATGGCACCGACGAGCGGGTCGTATTTCGATTTCAGGGCTGGCGGATAGTCGATCCAGACCGTGCGGATGACACCATCTTTTCCGAACAGGCGGCGTTCGTAGAAGATGTTCCCGCCTTTGATGCCCGACAGCACCGCCCAGTCCTTGCCGGTCTTGCTGTAGGTGATCTTATAGCCAGGTTCCTTGCTGGCCCTCTCGGCGGAGAGGAAGGCTTTCGGGGTGTCATCATCGACATTGAGAATGCCTGAACAGATCAGGCTGGCGCCATCGGCAGTGAGCCACCGTTGTCCATCGCCATTATCCGGCTCAGCCTGGCGAAGAGTGAAGATTTCATCCGGAAAGGTGCAGACGGTACCGAAGCGCTCGTTCGTATAAGTAAATGGCGCGGCAACTGCCATGGTCCCCGCCATCACTCCGAAAAACGTCAGGACTAAAAGAAACCGCTGCACGCCTTGCCTCGCGCTGATACCAAGGCGATTGTTCTTGCACGAAATCGGCTAAAAATCAGCCGCCGGTGACGCTCATATGCCGCGACACCGACGGACGGTTGGTGCGGCGATCGATGATGAAGTCATGGCCTTTGGGCTTGCGGTCGATTGCTTCGTCGATGGCATCGGCGACCAGCTCGTTGCCTTCCGACGCACGCAGTGGCGCGCGCAGGTCTGCGGCATCTTCCTGGCCGAGGCACATGTAAAGGGTGCCGGTGCAGGTCAGCCGGACCCGGTTGCAGCTTTCGCAGAAATTATGCGTCATCGGCGTGATGAAGCCCAGCCGCCCGCCGGTCTCGGCGACATGGACGTAGCGGGCCGGGCCACCGGTCTTGTAGGGAATATCGCTCAGCGTGAATTGGCGCTCGAGTGCTGCACGCAGCAGCGACAGCGGCAAATACTGATCGGTGCGGTCGGCATCGATCTCGCCCATCGGCATGGTTTCGATGACCGTCAGATCCATGCCGCGGCCATGCGCCCAGCGTAGCATGTCCGGCAATTCGGCGTCATTGAAGTCCTTCAACGCCACAGCGTTGAGCTTTACCTTCAGCCCGGCCGCCTGCGCGGCGTCGATGCCATCCATGACCTTGTCCAGATTGCCCCAGCGGGTGATCTGTCGAAATTTGTCGGCATCGAGAGTATCGAGCGAGACGTTAATGCGTTTGACGCCGCAGTCGGCGAGCTCGGCGGCAAAGCGGGAAAGCTGCGATCCATTGGTGGTCAGCGTCAGCTCTTCCAGCGCACCGCTCTCGAGATGCCGCGAAAGCTGGCGCACAAGATGCATGATGTTCTTGCGTACCAGCGGCTCACCGCCGGTGAGGCGAAGCTTGCGCACGCCCTTTTCGATGAAGACCGTGCAGAGCCGGTCGAGCTCTTCCAGCGACAGCAGGTCCTTCTTGGGCAGGAACGTCATGTCCTCGGCCATGCAATAAGTGCAGCGAAAATCGCAGCGGTCCGTAACCGACACGCGCAGGTAGGTGATCGTGCGACCGAAAGGATCGATCATATCCATGCTGTACGCTTCCCGTGGCCGTGAACGGCTTCGTTATATATAGCTATGTGATACGAGCCAACTTGCCATTCAAGATATCAGCTCGCGATCTCCGGTAACATTCCGACGCCGACAGATCATGTCGGAACTTTCGATGCGGCCTTTTCCCTCGACACGAAGCGGCGTAGGGAAGGGCGGTTCTCCGCAGGATCCACCACCATGACAGCGCCGAAGGAACTCAGGGTCTCGAAAGATCGCAAGCTGCTTTCCGTGACCTTTCCGGGACATCAGCCGTTCGAGTTGCCGGCCGAGCTTCTGCGGGTCGCCTCGCCATCGGCCGAGGTGCAGGGCCATTCGCCCGAACAGCGCGTCACCGTTCCCGGCAAGCGCAATGTGGCGATCCTGAAGATCGAGCCGGTCGGCAACTATGCCGTGCGCATCACCTTCGACGATTTCCACGACACCGGTATCTTCACCTGGAACTACCTGCATACGTTGGGTCATGAGAAGGACGCACGCTGGGCCGCCTATCTCGCCGAGCTGGAAGAGAAGGGGCTGAGCCGCGACCGCTGAATGGTTTCGCGGTATGCTCAGCGCAGGATCGCCAGGATCTCGCCGGTGTCATAGTAAAACGGCGTGCCTTCGATCAGTCGGTCATCCTTGAAGCGCAAGACTTCGGCAAACGGCTGTATGATTGTTGCACCAGTGGCTCGCGACGTCAGCGAAAGCATGCAGCTCATGAACACCACGTTATCGTTCTGGGCGGTTTGAAGATCCTCCACCGCCACGTCGCTCCAGATTTCCCGCATCTTGCGGAAAAGAGCGCCAACGCCGTCGAGGCCATTCCAGTCACCGGCATAGGGCAGGGACTGCGGCTCATGCACCACAATCTCGGCATGGAATGCGCTGGCAAGCACATCGAGGCTTTCCGATCCTGATTGCAGGAAACGCATTTCAACATTGAACATGTTTTCAATAAGTTCCATGGCGGTGCGTCGCCGGTCGAGCGGTTTATCCATTTTCGGTCTCCGTATCCGTCGGTGCGATTGTGTAGGTGAAAGCGGTTTGCCCTTCTTCGCGTTGCCTCGACACCCGTTTCCTGATGACCGGCAAGCGGGCACGATGTCGTGAAAACGTCATGCATCTGGAGCAGCCGGCAAAGCTTTGGAGACGAAAACATGTCCATGATCACCAGCGTCGAACAGCTCGAAACGCTCTATGGCCCGCCTGGCGAGGCGTCGGTGGTCAAAGAACTCGATCAGCTGATTCCCGAATACGCAGCTATCATCGAGGCTTCGCCGTTCGCCGTGCTCGCAACCTGCGGGCCTGAAGGGCTGGACTGCTCGCCGCGCGGCGATCTCGCCGGCTTCGTCCGCATCCACGATCCGAAAACGGTGATGATGCCAGACCGGCGCGGCAACAACCGTGCCGATTCGCTAAGGAACATCCTTCGCGATCCGCGCGTCGCGCTCCTGTTCCTGGTGCCGGGTTCCGGCACGACGCTGCGCGTCAATGGCCGCGCCCACATCACCACCGATGCCGCGCTCTGCGACTCGTTCGCAGTCGAAGGCAAGCCGGCGCGCTCGGTGACGGTCATCGAGGTCGATGCGGTCTATTTCCAGTGCGCCCGCGCCATCCACCGGTCGGAGTTGTGGAATCCGGCAAGGCATGTCGACCCGAGATCGCTGCCGACTCCCGGCCAAATCCTGGAAATCACCAGCCGCAAGAACATCGACGGCGAGGTCTACGACAAGGAATGGCCGGAGCGCGCGAAAAAATCGATGTGGTGAAGCACTTGTTGGTGGAGCGCTGGGCTGTCAGGCGGTCTTCAAAACCTCGGCAACCCTACGCATCTGTTCGCCGATCATGTCGCATTGCTCCGGCGTCGACTGGCTCATCGCCTTCTCGATCAGCGCTATATGGACCTTCAGCGCCTGCATCAGCAGTGCCTCGCCGGTCGCGGTCAACGTCAGCCGCAGCACGCGCTTGTCCTTCTCGTCGCCCTCGCGGCGCAGCAGGCCACGAGTCTCCAGCTGCGGCAAAAGCATGGTGATGTTGGAGCGACCGACCAGCAGCCGGCGAGCGAGGTCGTGCTGCGACATGCCGGGATGACGGTAGAGGTTCATCAGCACGTCGAGCTGCGCCGGCTTCAGGTCGAGCGGCGCCAGCTTCACCGCCAGGGTGCGTTCCAGCACGTGGCATGCGCGCGCCACTGCCACCCAGTTGCGAAAGCGCGGGTTGTCCCAGGGCAGGTCTTGCTTAATGTTCATGTTTGAACTATTATGTTCATGCTTGAACCAATGAATGGATCGCCACTATGGCATCATTTGGACTGAAGGTCATCCGCGGCACGTTCGGAGTGGCTGAGCATGTGGCACCGCGACTCACCGGGCGCGCTGCATTCGAGCTGTTCTGCCGCACGCCGCATGAGAAGAGCTTGAGTGAAGGCGAGCGCCGCGCAATCGATCGCGCCGCCGATTTCATGACCCAGGCACGACATCACCGGCTAAAGACCAGAACCGGCTGCGTCATGGTGCATGAATTCCGGCCCGAGCCGGGCAGGGCCACTGCCGGCACCGTGCTCGTCATCCATGGTTGGCGTTCGCGCACCGAATACATGCGCACGCTGATCGAGGCCTATCGCGATGCTGGCTATAAGGTCGTCTCGCTCGACCTGCCGGGCCACGGCCAGTCGCAGGGCCGCCGGCTTACCCTGGTCAGTGCGGTCGATGCGGCACGGGTTGCCGGCGAGTGGTTCGGGCCGTTTGCCGCGATCGTCGGCCATTCCTTTGGTGGTGCCGTTGCCGCCAATGCAGTTGCCGGTTCAATCAGGAACATCCCGCGATTGGCGGCCGGGCGACTGGTGCTTATCGCTGCGCCGAGCTCACTGCCGGCAATCTTTGCTGATTTCAGTCGCATGCTGAATGTCGGCTCGCGCTCGCAGGTCGCCATGGCCGACCGGGTCGAGCGTATCGCCGGCCGGCCGTTGCACGAGTTTACCGGTGATCGCCAGCTGGCAAGCACGCTGCTGCCGACGCTGGTGATCCACGCGCCGGACGACCGCGAAGTGTCCGCCGATCATGCAAGGCTCTACGCGCGCGCCGGAGACCATGTGCGGCTGTACTGGGCCGACGGGCTCGGCCACCGCCGCATTCTCGCCGACAGGGGTGTGGTGGAGCGTGCCGTTGGCTTCGTTGCCGGCAGGCTGGAGCCGTCTCTGCAGTGATCTGAATGTCTGTTCTTGTCTGCTGGGTTCGATCGTCACGCCGCCACCCCGGTGCCGGCCATCGCTATCCAAGCCGCCATTGCCCCGGCCACCGTCGCCAGAAGGGCCGAGCGCGACGCGCCGAGCGCTTATTCGGCCAGCAAGGCTGCCTTGGTTGGCCTGACCAAAGGCCTTTGCCCGCGATCTCGGTCCGCGCGGCATCACCGCCAATGTCGTCCATCCGGGGTCGACCGATACCGACATGAACCCGGCAGCCGGCCCGCACGCCGAGCATCAGCGCCAGAAGATGGCGATGCCTCGCTTCGGAACGGCCGACGAGATCGCCGGCATGGTCGCCTGGCTTGCCGGTCCCGAAGGACGCTTCGTGACAGGCGCGGCATTGACCATCGACGGCGGCGCAAACGCGTGAGACTTGGTCACTGGACGGTTGCCGTTCTGGCCGAGGACGGCGACGGATTCGCTTGACCCGTCACGACGTTGTGAAACCGTTCTGCAACAGACGTTCCGAAATTTATGGAAGCTTAACGAAATCAGTATGAATCAGTGTAGTCACGCCTTACATCCGCCATGGGGTGGGCGAGACCGTGAAAGCGGTGCGGAACGGGATCCGGTTCAACCGGAGCGGGTGATCCATGAAACTCCTTGTAAACAAAGCAACCGTGCTGCCGTTCGCGGTTGCCGCAGCAATGCTGGCCTTCGGAACGCCGCAGGTTGAAGCGCAAGGGTTCTTCGACATGCTTTTCGGCGGCGGCGTCAAACACGCACCGCCGAAAGGTAACTTTCCGCCGCCACCGTCAAAATACAAGCCCAAGGCGCCAGCCGCTTCCGGTGGGGGTGGTGGTGCGCAAATCAGCAGCCCGTCCTATTACACCTACAAGAGCGATCCGCTGGTGCGCGTCGATTTTTCGGCACTGTCGGCAGCGCCTGAACCGGCAACGCCTCAGGATGCTGCATTCGAGCCGACGGCCACCGGGGCTGCATTCCGCGAAGCCATTGCCGGGCTCGACGGCTATGATCTCTACGCCGAGAAGGACATCGCCAAGGCGCTGATCGCGTACTACTCAGCCAATCCGGATTTCATCTGGGTGACGGGAACCAGTCCCAACAGCCGTGCCGAGGATGCTGTGCGGGTGCTGGGCGAGGCCGCGAGCTACGGCCTGACGCCCGCCGACTACACCGTCGAAGTTCCGGCAGCAAGCGCATCGGCGGGCAATGCCGATGAGCGCCTGAAAGAGCTGGTTCGCTTCGAGATGGCGATGTCGGCCCGTGTCCTGCGCTACGCACGTGACGCACAAAGCGGCCGCGTCGATCCCAACCGCATCACCGGCTACTACGATTTTCCGCCGAAGCCGCTCGACATGGAAGGGGTACTGAAGACGCTGGCCCATACCCAGCAAGTGCGCACTTATCTCGAATCACGGCATCCACAGAATTCCGAGTATCAGGCGCTGCGCGTCGAACTGGAATCGCTACAGGCCAGCGCCGAGGACGAGATCGTCGTCGATCCCAATCTGCTGTTGAAACCGGGGCAGACCAGCCCCGAGCTGCCGAAGCTTTTGACAAGGATCGCGCGCAATCTCGATGACGAGATGGGCGGTGCCTATGGCGAGGTGCTGGCGAGGCTCGCCACCAGCGAGGTCTACGATCCGGAACTGGTGCCGGTGATCAAGGCGGTGCAGAAACGGGCCGGCATGAAAGGCGACGGAGTCATCGGCCCGCGTACCGTCGCATCGTTGGCCGGAACGTCCAAGGCCGACAAAATTCAGAAGGTTCGGGTCGCGCTCGAGGAATTGCGCTGGCTGCCTTCCGACCTCGGCAGCCCGCGCGTCTTCATCAACCAGCCGGCTTTCACCGCGAGCTATATCGACGACGGCGAGGAGAGGCTGAAGACCCGCGCCGTGGTCGGCAGGCCCACCAACCAGACTGCTTTCTTCTATGATCAGATCGAGCAGGTCGACTTTCATCCCTATTGGGGCGTGCCGCAGTCGATCCTGGTCAACGAGATGTTGCCGCGGCTGCGGCGGGATCCTGGCTATCTCGACCGCGCCGGCTATGAGGTGGTCAATGCCCGCGGCAAGCGCATTCCCTCATCCTCGGTCAATTGGGGTGCCTATGGCGCAAAGATACCCTACGGCGTGCGCCAGTTGCCGAGCGAGGCCAATGCGCTGGGCGAGCTGAAGATACTGTTTCCCAACAAGCACGCCATCTACATGCACGACACACCGCAGAAGTCATTTTTCCAGCGCGACATGCGCGCGCTCAGCCATGGCTGCGTTCGCTTGCAGGATCCGCGCGGCATGGCGGCTGCCGTGCTCGGCACCTCGGTCGACTACATCGAGGACAGACTGAAACACGGACATTCGACCGAGGACGTGACACGCAAGATCCCGGTCTATGTCGCCTATTTCACCGCATGGCCGGACCTGTCCGGCAAGGTCGAATACTTCAACGACGTCTACGGCCGCGATACAAGGCTGCAGCAGGCGCTCGACAGCACGGAAGCGGTGCGTTCGCCGGCAAGCTGACGAATGCGGTTCTAGCGCTGAAACAGTGGACGCCGGAAACCCGCATCGCGTCCGGCGATGAGCCAGTAGACCAAGCCCGCGACAACGCCTGCCGCGGCAATGATGCCGATATCGGCCCAGCGCTCCGGGTTCGTGTCGTCCGGTACACTGGGCCAGATCAAGGCGAAGCCGCCAACCGCGGCCGCCGCGCCGAAGATCATGTGCAGCCAAAAACTGCGCAGCGAGAAAAACTCGGCAATCAGTGCGAAGATCAGTGTCTGCAGGCCGGTCATCACAATCGTCAGAAAATAGATGAACATGCCGAGCGGCGGCAACAGCAGCACCGCAACGGGGGTGACACCCATGACATCGAAATAATTCGGCGCATTTGGCAGCGAACTCAGCCCGCCATAGATCGCCGCCACCGCGATCAGCCCGACCAATACCGCTATGAAATAACCCGCGAGCATCATCAGAAAGCGTTTCAATACGTGCTTTACCGTCGCCATGCCCACCCCCGCGAGCAATGATAGCACCAAGTCAGCCATCAAAGTCATATCTACGCAAGGGTGTGCCGAAGGCCGGGGGCCTTCGAGGAGCGCCATTTTTTAGAATCTGGACCGTTGGCGCCCAGCTTCATTTCGGCGCGGCTGTCACCGGATCATAGGTGATTTCAACTTTCGCCTTGTCGTTCGTGTAATAAATGACGGTGTAGGCGCCGCTGTCCCAATCGATTTCCTTGATGTAGCGGAAGTCGTCGCGCTGCTCGACCTTGGCGATGATTTCCGACAGCTTCTTGGCATTCTGCGGCGGCACCGGATTTTTGTCCGCGGCAAAGGCCGATCCGCCGACAAGCAGCACGGCGGCCGCCAAAACAAGTCTGGACATGGCTTTCCCTCACATTTCGATGAGCAGAAACTCATCTACATACGGGTTTGTTCCCGGACTCGGGCTTGCGGATCGTCCAGACCGGCAATTGTGCCGAGCGTAAGTGTGCCTGTCAGTCTTATAGCTTGCGGAAAAGCGCACGGAAAACCAATGCGATCATGCGCTGGTTCTCGATCACGGCAGCCTTCCCCGTCGGTGATGGCTAAGTGCCGAAAAGATGGTGGGCGATGCAGGGATTGAACCTGCGACCCCACCCGTGTGAAGGGTGTGCTCTCCCGCTGAGCTAATCGCCCGCTCGTTGCCCGAAGGCCAAGCGCGCCGCGATATAAGGGAGGCCGGCCTGCGAAGTCAACCACTTGTCGGCCGTCATCTGGCCGTCTGGACTATGAGCGGCTTCAGCCTTCTGCCGCAGCCATCAGCCCTTGTACCAGATCGAGCGTCAGCGAATCGAAATGCGAGATCACCGCCGATGGTTCGAACTCCCGCACATGACGATCGGTGTAGCCGAAATCGACTGCCACTACCGGAATCCCGGCGGCTTTCGCCGTGTCGATGTCGGTCTGCGAATCACCGACCATCAGTGCACGGTGCGGGTCGCCACCGGCGCGCGCGATAGTCTGCGTGAGATGGCGCGGGTCGGGCTTGCGGAACGGAAAACTATCCTGACCGCAGATCGCCGCGAAATGCCTGGTCATACCGAGCGCCTCGATCAGCGCCACCGAATTGGCCTCATATTTATTGGTGCAGATGGCCAGCAGGTAACCGGCTGCCTCGAACCGTGCGATCGCCTCGGGAACACCCGGGTAGGGGCGCGACTTGCCGGGAATGTTAACGGTGTAATGGTCCAGAAACAGCTTTAGCAGCCGATCGTGCTCCTCCACGGCCAGCGACCTGTGCTGCGCTGCATGGGCGCGCTCGATCATCACGCGGCCGCCATGGCCGACGAAACGCTTAAAGCCGGCTTCGTCGACGGCCGCGAGCTGGCTGGCGGCAAGGCTGTGGTTGAGACTGTCGAGCAGGTCCGGCGCCGTGTCGATCAGCGTCCCGTCGAGGTCGAACACGATGGTCGGTCGGGTCATGGCCTGTCCTGTGACGATTCGATTGCCGGCAGGCGATAACCGCTGCGGCCCGTTCAGGCAAGCCGGCTTATCCACCGCGGGCAAGGTCCTTTGACCTGCTCGGCAAAAATGCTACGAGCGCCGAAACAAATCTTGGGGCCCGGCATGGATGCGAGGCAATTGAAGGTTGAGGCCGCGCGGACAGCGCTGGCCCATGTGACGGATGGCATGCGGCTCGGCATCGGCACCGGCACGACAGCGGATGAGTTCGTGCGGCTGCTCGCCGACAAGGTCGCCACCGGCCTGACTGTCATCGGCGTGCCGACCTCGGAGCGCACCGCCGTCCTTTGCACGGAGCTTGGTGTGCCGCTGTCGACCCTCGACGAAACGCCGGAGCTCGACCTCACCATCGACGGCGCCGACGAGATCGATCCGGCGCTGACATTGGTCAAGGGCGGCGGTGGCGCGCTGCTGCGCGAGAAGATTGTCGCGGCGGCCTCCGCCCGCATGATCGTCATCGCCGACAGCTCCAAGATGGTCGAGATGATCGGCCGCTTTCCGCTGCCCATCGAAGTCAACCGGTTTGGCCTGCGCGCCACCGAAATTGCGGTTGGCGTGGCGGCTGCAAACCTGGGCCTTTCCGGCCCTGTTACATTGAGGATGACGGGGACCCAGCCATTTGTTACAGACGGCGGCCATTTTATCCTCGATGCATCTTTTGGCCGCATTCCGGATACAAGAGCGCTTTCGAATGCTCTCCACTCCATTCCCGGCGTGGTCGAGCACGGTCTTTTCATCGGGCTGGCGACAACGGCCATCATAGCCGGCGGCGACGGCATCCAAACCGTCCATGCCGCCCGAAAACCAAGGAGTTTTACCGATCATGATGTTGCATAACCGGGTTGGCCGCTTTTTTGCCATTCTGGCGGCCTCGGCCGTTTTCGCGTTTTCGTCGCCGGCGTTTTCGCAGGACGTCACTGATGCGCATCTGAAGGCGGCGCGTGCCGCGGTCGCGGCGATCCATGCGACGGATACGTTCGACAACATCCTGCCGCAAGCGGCCGCGGCGCTCGAGCAGCAGCTGATCCAGAAGAACCCGGACATGCAGGAACTGATCGCCAAGACGATCAACGAGAAGGCGATGGCCTTGGCATCGCGCCGCGCCGACCTGGAAAAGGAAGCAGCGCTTGCCTATGCAAAGGTGTTCTCGGAAAAGGAACTCAATGAAATCGCCGCCTTCTACAATTCCGAGTCCGGCAAGAAGCTGCTCGACAACGGCCCGATCGTGACGCGCGAACTGGTGAAGGCTGCCGAGATCTGGCAGAACGGCTTGGCTCGCGATCTCGCCCAGCAGGTCGGCGAGACCCTGGGTGCAGCGGCGAATGCCAAGGCGCAGGCTGCACCTGCCGAGGGTGCCGCCCCGGCAGACGGCGCTGCTCCCGCGGACGCCACGCCGAATTGATCGCGGACTTCCGAGTGGCCTGACCGCCACTGGACCAGAAAGCCCGGCAAGTCCGGGCTTTTCTTTTGATAGTCGGCAGCCTACCTGTCTCGATGTTTGAGGGGCAAGGAGTTCAGCCATGGCCGGTTGCTACTACGATCTTTTCGTCATCGGCGGCGGCTCCGGCGGGGTGAGGGCGGCGCGCGTCGCGGCTCTACTCGGCAAGCGTGTCGGCATTGCCGAGGAATTTCGCTACGGCGGCACCTGCGTGATCCGCGGCTGCGTGCCGAAGAAGCTTTATGTCTACGCCTCGCAATTCCCCGAGCATTTCGCCGACGCTGCCGGTTTTGGCTGGACGGTGCCTGAGGCGCATTTCGACTGGCAGAAGCTGGTCGCCAACAAGGACCGCGAAATCAGCCGGCTGGAGGCCGTCTACAAGAAGAACGTGCAGGGCGCCGGCGGTGAGGTCTTTCATTCGCGCGCCACCCTGGTCGATCCGCATGTGGTGCATCTTCTCGGTGAGGATCGCACCGTTACCGCCGACCAGATCCTGATCGCTACCGGCGGGCGCCCGGCGCCGCATCCGGCATTGCCCGGCCATGAGCACTGCATCTTTTCCAACGAAGCCTTCGACCTCAAGGAGCTGCCGAAGGCAATCATGATCGAGGGCGGCGGCTATATCGCCGTCGAATTCGCCAATATCTTTCATGGGCTGGGCGTCGACACGACTCTGGTCTATCGCGGCAAGGAGATCCTCAGCCGTTTCGACATGGACCTCAGACGCATGCTGCACGAGACGATGGAAAAGAAGGGGATAAAAATCCTCTGCCACGCCGTGTCCGAGTGGGTCAGGAAGCGCCCTGACGGCCGGCTCGACGCGCTTGTCACCGGCGGCACCGTGTTGACGGTCGATCAGGTCATGCTCGCCATCGGCCGCATTCCCAACACCGAGAACATGGGCCTGGAGGGGGTCGGCATCGAGATGACCAAAACCGGGGCAATCCAGGTCGACGAATACTCCCGCACGAACATCGACAACATCTGGGCGATCGGTGACGTCACCCACCGCGTGCAATTGACGCCGGTGGCGATCCACGAGGCGATGTGCTTCGTCGAGACCGCCTTCAAGGACAATCCGATGGCGCCCGACCATGACACGATCGCTACCGCAGTCTTTTCACAGCCCGAGATCGGCACGGTCGGCCTGTCGGAGGATGAGGCGGCAAAGCGCTTTTCGGATCTTGAAATCTACCGCGCCACCTTCCGGCCGATGCGGCACACGCTTTCCGGCCGCGACGAAAAGATGCTGATGAAGCTGGTCGTCGACGGCGCGTCGAAAAGAGTCCTCGGCGCCCATATCCTCGGGCCGGACGCCGGCGAAATGGCGCAGCTTCTCGGCATACCGCTGAAGGCCGGGCTGACCAAAGATGATTTCGATCGCACCATGGCGGTGCATCCGACCGCGGCGGAAGAACTCGTCACCATGTACAAACCGACTTACCGGGTGAGAGATGGTGAGCGCGTCTGACGCGACGACGACCCATCGCGGCAACAAGATTGCCGCGATGGAAGTGCGTGAGTTTTCTTACAGCAACGTTCCGCGCAGGATCACCAGCGCCACAGAAAAATAGATCACCAGCCCGGTGACGTCGACCAGCGTGGCGACGAACGGGGCTGATGCGCTGGCCGGGTCGAAGCCGATGCGCTTCAGGGCGAACGGCAACATCGATCCAGACAGCGAGCCGAAGGTGACGATGCCAACCAGCGTGGCGCCGATCGTCATTGCGATCAGCGGCCAGTGCGGGCCGTAGTCGTAGAAGCCGAAATATTGCCAGAGCGCGATGCGGCAGACGCCGACTACGCCAAGGATCGAGCCAAGCACCAGGCCGGTGGGCAGCTCCCGCAGGGCCACCCGCCACCAGTCGCCAAGGCCGATCTCGCGCAGCGCCAGGGCTCGGATGACGAGCGAGGTCGCCTGCGAGCCGGAATTGCCGCCGGAGCTCATGATCAATGGAATGAACAGGGTCAGCACGATCGCCTTTTCCAGCTCGCCCTCGTAGCTCTGCATCGCGTTGGCGGTCAACATCTCGCTGATAAACAGCGCACACAGCCACCCGGCGCGCTTCTGGATCATCGCCAGAAAACCCATCTTCATATAGGGCTCGTCGAGAGCCTCCATGCCGCCGAAACGATGCACGTCCTCGGTCGTTTCCGAGATCATCGTATCGATAATGTCGTCGATGGTGACGATGCCGAGGAGCTTGCCGTTGTCCACGACCGGGACGGCGAGCAGATCATATTTGGAGATCAACTGAGCAACCTTTTCACTATCGGTCAGCGGTGAAACAGTGATAGGCGCACGATCCGGCGCTATTGCCATGATCAGTTCGTCGGGTTCGCCAGCGATCAGTCGACGCAGGCTGGTCGAGCGCAACAGGACCTGCGTTTGCGGATCGACGATGTAGATCGCGTAGACGGTTTCGCGCGTCCGCTCGACCTTGCGAATGTAATCCAGCGTGCGGGCAACGCTCCAGTCCGGCGGCACGCTGACATATTCAGTCGTCATGAGCGAGGCGGCGCTGCCCTCGGGGTAGCCGAGAATAGCAAGCAACGTCGCGCGCAGCGGTGGCGCCAGGCCGCCGAGCAGCTCGGAACGAGCCGGTTCGTTCAGATCGCGCAGTATGTCGGCGGCGCGGTCGACCGACATGGCGGCAAGCAGTCTGCCTGCCTTGATGCGGGGTAGTGCCTCGACGAGTTCGGATGCGCCGTTGAGCTTCGGCTGGTCGAAGATCTCGACCAGCCGCTCGAACGGCACTTCGCAAAGCAGCTCCGATGCCGTCTCGCGGGGCTCCTGGTTCAGCGCCTCGACCATGTCGGCGACGTGTTCGTTGGCAAGTACGCGGGCGATGGCGACGGCGTCGCCGCCCGCAACGGGGGAAAACTCGTTCATGGCTCACTCCTTGCCGTCCGGCAGGACGTGAGCCTGTCAGATCACGTCAAGCGGACGGCGGTTGCGTTCGACTGTGACTGTCGCCAGGCATGGCGCGGTGACCTTTCTGCTCGCGAGTTCGGATTGAGATTCTGCAAGCCGGCGCAACATAGGAGCGCGCCTTGCCAAGTCAATCGCGAGAGCGGGTTAAAACGGCGGCAAACCGACTGGATCGCGAGACTGTGATCGGGCTACGTGGCAGGCTGGCTGGATGCTGGCAACGGTGCCGCAGCTATCTCTGCTTAAGCCGGCGGGGAAAGCGCAGCCACTTGTCCTCGGCCGGCCGCGTCGGCTGCGTGAGGATGGTGGTGAGCTCGACCGGCAAGCTCGGAACCAGCGGCTTCTTGGTGGCGACGCCGTCGGCGATCGCAACGACGCTGTGGTAGAATTCGGTGCCCGCGAGCGATCTCGGCGGCGTCGCCTCATGCATGATCGAGATCACAGTTGCATCAGGGCAATTGTCCTTGATCGCCTGGTGGAAGGCGATCCGTCCATCGGGATCGAGAGCGCCAGTGGCTTCATCGAGGAACAGCAATCCCGGCTGCTGCAGCACGATACGGGCGACAACCAGCTTCTGTTTCTGCCCACCCGAGAGAACCTGATCCCAGATCTTTCCTTCACGGCTCTCATCGGCCAAATGCTCGATGAAATCGCCGAGGCCGGCCTTGTGCAGGGCGGATGCGACCTGCACGTCGGGATAATCATGCTCGGAACCCGGCAGGCAGACCAATTGCTTCAGCGAAACCTGCTGCAGCTTCACCTCCTGGGCGGCGTAGAAACTCCTGACCCCTTCCGGGAAGACGATGGTGCCGCGGCCATAGGGCCAAAGGCCGTTGATCGCCTTGATCAGCGAGGTCTTGCCGCAACCGGATTCGCCCTTCAGGAAAGTCCATTCGCCACGCCGGAAGCGCAAGTTCGCGGCACTCAGGAAGGGCGTTGCGTCCTCGCCCTGATGCGCCAGCTCTAGTTTCTGGATGGTCAGGCCGAAAACAGGGTTTTGGCGGTCGTAGCGAAAATCGGAGCGGCCGGTCTGCTGATAAAATTCCTGCGGGTGCTGAACGTTTTCGATCGCGTTTGCGAGTTCGGTGACGCGCTGGCTGTTGGCCCGCAGCGCGGCGATGGCAGGCATGACATGGATGAACCACGAGCATTGACTGATCAGCGAGTTGACCATCTCGGAGCCGGTTATGTAGCCCTTGAGATCGAACCCGTTATGGATGAAGGGAACCAAGCCTGGCCCGTAGGCGACAATGCGGGCACCGATGAAATTGTAGATCAGCTCGAACGAATTGTAGCCTGTGTTGACGATGTTCAGCCGCGCCCAGGTGCGGTCGATGTCGACATAGCGCTGGCTGTGCACTGCCTTCTGCACGTTCTCCCCTTGCGATGCGGCGACATGAAAACTGCGGCGCAGAAAGGTGATCAGCTCGCCGCGATAGCTGCCTTCGGCCTGCTGCATCCTGACATTGAGCCGTTCCAGCAGCCTGCCCAGCTTGACGGCGATCCAGGTGTTCAACGGCACGTAGGTGGCGACTGCCAGAAAGGCGAGGACGGCGCTGCCATAGCTGCCGAGGAACTCCAGCCCTTTGACCTCCGCCGAGTGTGCAAGCAGTTGCTGGCCGACGAAATACAATGAAGTAGCAACGGCCAAAACCCCCATCGCGAGGCCGATGGCGCCGCCCGTCATATCCTTGATCGATTCCTGGATGCGCTGGTCGATATTGTCGGGAGCGGCGGCACCTGACGAGCCATGCTGAGCGTGGAAATGGGTGTGATTGGAATCAAGCAGGGCTTCGTTGAACTGGCTGTCCAGCCAGCCGCGCCACTTGCGATGCAACGTTGCGGACACCAGGCTGCGGATACCGGTAAAACCCGCATCCTTGAGCAAGACCAGGAGGACAAGTATCCCGGCATTGGCCAGCAGTGTCTGAAGCGGGGTGGTGTTCGCGGCATCATGGAAAAAGGCGATCGAGTTGACCAGCTCTCCGGATGCTACGGCAAACCACACGCCTGACTTGCTGGAGAGCGCGGTGAGCAGGGCGATCACCAGCGTCAAGGTCCAGGCTTCCACCCACTTGTCCGAAAACCAGTAGGCCCGCATCAGGCCCCAGAAGCTGCGCATCGACGATACGGGCGTAAGGGGCGACTGCCTTGCGGCACCGCGGAGCCATTTTTCCGATATTGAATGTCGCGTTGGTCTATCGACCCGAATCACTATCCCGCCCAAACGATTTTTCTTTTATTACGGACAGTAACACCAATTGATCATTTTCCATTAGCTTTTCACCAGCCGCGGGCGGCTTAACTCGCCGGCCGTTGCAGTGGAGCAACAGAGTGGATGATCACGGGGCTGTGCCGTCGGAATTCTAGGCGCTTGATATCAATGCAATTTCAATACGTTACTTGCCTACGCCGGAGAAAGTAGGGACCTTCCCTTGGGGAAGGCCCTCACACAGCTTTGTGAACGTAGAAGCGCCGTCCAGCGGTCGATCTTCACAGCCTGAACCGATCTTCAGCGCGCCCTTACGGCCAGGTCCGACCTCGTTGGCGGCCAGAACGCGACCTGTATGATTCGTGGGTGAAGCCGCCTTGTCGGGAGAGCCCGTAATCAGCCAAGCAACGACGTTGCCCCTACGTCCAGGATGCGGACCGACATCGATTCCGACACAGATCACGAACCCGGGCGAGCAAGGCCTACGGCAACAGCTGGAGCAAGGGGCTGTTTTCCTGCCAGTCCTCCACCAAGGGATTGACCTGAACCGGCAAGCATGGCCATGGCCTTTTCGTCAGCAAGGCCAAGGTGACGGTGAAATAGTCGAAAATAGTCCGGCTCAGTTCGCCGTCTCCAGTTCGCCGCGTGCCTTGGCCGCAGCCACCTGGCGCAGCGCATCGGCAAGCGTATCGGCGTCCTGGGCGCCCATCACCGCATATTTGCCTTCAAGCAGAAAGCACGGCACGCCCGATATGCCCATGCGCGAAGCAGTGGCGATTTCGGTGCGCACCGCCTCTACATCGGCGTCCGTCGACAGAAGCGTTTCGACGACGGAGGCATCCATGCCGGCCTCGCGGGCGGCTTCGATCAGCACGGCATGATCGCCGAGATTGGCGCCTTCTTCGAAATTCAGCTGGAACAGCCGGCGCACCAGCCGGTTCTGAACGGCCTCGCCGGCCGTCCCGGCCCAGCGAATGAGCCGGTGCGCATCCAGCGTATTGGGCGCGACCTTGATGGCGTCGAAGGCAAAGGAAATCCCCTCAGCCTCGCCCAACGGCTCGATCCGGGCATGGATCTCGCGGATGCGTTGCTCGCTGCCGAATTTCGCTACCATGTAGTCGCGGCGGTTCTTGCCTTCGGGCGGAATCGTCGGGTCGAGCTGGAAGGGCCGCCAACGTATGTGAACGTCGATGTCGACGGCGGCAATCGCCTTGTCGAGCCGTTTCTGGCCGATAAAGCACCAGGGGCACACGACGTCGGAGACCACATCGACGGTAATCGAGTTCTCGTCGTTCATCTTGATCTCCTGTTCTGAAGAGGTCACTTCGGTTTGCGCCACCAGGTCGGCAACTGATAACCGTATATGGGCGTCTTTTGCGGATGTTCCAGATAGTTCCAATAAGCGAGCCATTGCTGGTTGTTGTGCTGGGTCGGCACCATGTAATTGCCTGAGATCAGCAGCCGGTCGAGGACCCGGACAGCAGCGACATAGTCCTCCTTCGAGCGAGCTCTCAACATCGCCTCGATCGCCGCGTCCACTGCTGGGTCGGCGACACCCGCTAGGTTGAACGAGCCTTCGGCCTTGGCGGCAGCGGATCCCCAGCGCCCGGCTTGCTCGATACCGGGCGACAGCGAGTTGTTGAAACCGGTCGAGCCGACCAGCACCTCGAAATCGAAACGCTGCTTGCGCGACTGGATCTGATCGCCGTCGAGGCTGCGAATGCTGACATCGATGCCGAGCTTCTCAAGCGTGCGCTGATAGATAGCGGCAAGTCGCTCTTCGTCCTGCGAGGCGGTCAGGATCTCGAAACCGAACGGCTTTCCCTGGGGATCGAGCATCGCGCCGTCCTGCACCGTATAGCCCGCGCTCTTCAGCAGCTCGAATGCCGCCTTCAGCACCTTGCGGTCCTGGCCGGAGCCATCGGTAACGGGCGGCCTGTAGGTGCCGTCCATGACATCTGCGGGCACGCGGCCGGGGTAGGGGGCCAGCAGGGCCTTTTCCTTTTCGCTGGCCGGGTGGCCGAGCGCGGACAGCTCGGAATTCTGCCAAAAACTCATCGTGCGCGTGTATTTGCCGCCGAACAGATTCTTGTTGGCCCATTCGAAGTCGTAGAGCATGCCGAGCGCGCGCCGTACGATCGGATTGGAAAATTTCGGCAGCCGCGTGTTGAACAGGAAACCGTTGAACACCGGCGGAATGCCGGTATCGAAAGTTTCGGCGATGACCTCGCCCCTGTGGAAGGCCGGAAAGTCGAGATCGCGCTCGCGTTTGACCGGGTCGCTGTCGTCGTCGATGGCGCAGATGCCTTTCTTGAACGCTTCCTGCTTGGCGTTGGCGTTGAGGAAATACTCGATGGTGATCTGGTCGTAATTGTCGAAGCCGCGCTTGGACGGCACGTCCTTGCCCCAATAGTCCGGATTGCGCTTGAACACGATGCGCTGGCCGGGCACGACTTGCGCCACCGTGTAAGGCCCGCTGCCGATCACCGGCTTCAGCGTCGTCCTGTCGAAAGTGTCCTTGTTGAACGCGTGTTTCGGGATGATCGGCGTCAGCGCAATGATTAGGGGAAATTCGCGGTCCGCCTTTTCGTTGAAGGTGAAGCGCACACTGCGGTCGCCGGTCTTTTCGAGCTTGGCGATCGCTTTCATTCGCTGGCTGTAAGGTGGCCGACCCTTCTCGGTGAAGACATCATAGGTGAACAACACGTCTTCCGGCGTCACCGGCTCGCCGTCCGACCATTTGGCCCTGGGATCGAGGTGGAATTCGATGCTCTTGCGCTCGGGATCCATGTCGGCGGTATCGGCGAGCAGGCCGTAGAGACTGAAGGCCTCGTCGTAGTTGCGCTGCATCAACGGCTCGAAGACAAGATTGCCAAAAGCTTGATCCATCATGCCGCGCGCGGTGGTGCGCAGACTTCTCAGGATGAACGGATTGAGATTCTCGAACCTGCCGACGACACAATAGGTAATGCTGCCGCCTTTCGGCGCGTCGGGATTGACGTAGTTGAAATGATCATAGTCGGCCGGCAGCGCCGGCTCGCCCTGCATGGCAAGCGCGTGCTTCGGTTCCGACAGGGCCGGCTGCAGGGAAAGGCCGACAAACAAGATTGTGGCGATCAGCCAAACGACAACGCGGCCCATGACCGTCTCCTTCCCGATTCGATGCGCAGCATACATGAGCCGGTCGTGCACCGGCCAATCCCTCAACCCAGTCCCTCGGCCAAGATTCGCGTGGCCCGGGCTGGATTCGGCGTCGCTTGCAGTGTAACACGCCGTCCGAAGTCATTCTGTTGCCTCATTTCGGCAACAGGTAGCTGGACCACACGGCATGAAAAAAGCCGGTCCCGGGATCATTTGAGAGGAATGCACGACATGACGAGCCTGAACAGCAACGCGTACCGCCTGTCGGTCATGGCCGCTGGCGTGGTCGGCATTCTGGGCGCCGGGATTCCCGCTGCTGTCGCGCAGCAGCAACAGCAGATTCCGCAAGGCTGGTTCAAGGCCTGCACCAAGCAGGAAGATGTCGACATTTGCAATGTCCAGAACATCACCACCGCCGGCAATGGTCAGCTCATCACCGGCGTCAGCCTGATCGAATTGAAGGGCAAGGTGAACCGCAAGGTGTTCCAGGTGACGGTTCCGACCGGCCGTTTGGTTCCTCCCGGCATCGGCCTCCAGATCGACGCCGGCAAGGCGCAGAAGCTCGAGTACGTGATCTGTTTCCCGGATCGCTGCGTGGCGGAAGTGCCGCTGACCGATCAGCTCGTCGCGTCCTTCAAGAAAGGTTCGAACCTGACGCTGACCTCGGTCAATTTCCAGAACCAGCCGAACCCGATCAAGATCGCGCTGACCGGCTTCAGCGGCGCCTTCGACGGCCCGCCGCTGCAGCAGTCGGACATCGAGGACCGACAGAAGAAGCTCCAGGAGTTCGTCGCCAAGAACAATCAGGATTTTGCCAAGAAGCTCAAGGAAGAACAGGAAAAGGCGAAGGCCGCCAACTGATCGACGGGTTTTCGAACAAAACAAAAAGCGGGGTTCATGCCCCGCTTTTTTATTGAATCGGCTGATTATCGGGTCCAGACTTGTCTCAAGCCTGTCCGAGCCCAGCCAGATCCCGACTAAGTCAATGTCTCAATTGGTGCTTCGGCTCGTAGCGCCCGTCGGGCTTCTTGTCGAACATTTCACCAATCTGCGGATGCCGGACCGGTTCGCCCGACCGGTCCTCGAGTAAATTCTGCTCGGACACATAGGCGATGTATTCCGTCTCCGAATTCTCGGCGAGCAGATGATAAAAGGGCTGGTCCTTGCGCGGCCGCACGTCAGCGGGGATCGCCTCGTACCATTCGTCGGTATTGGCGAATTGCGGATCGACGTCGAAAATGACGCCGCGGAACGGAAACAGCCGGTGGCGAACCACCTGTCCGATCGAGAATTTGGCTGTCTTCATCGCACTCACCACTTGAACTTCTTGAACGCCACGCATCCTGGAACACGCAAGGAAACGCTCCAGGACTTTAGATTCTTACGCACCGGTCAGGCAAAGATCGGCCCAGACCTTACGGTCGACATCGTCATTATTTGGCGCAGACGCCGCGTCAATTCAATCCCGATCAACTGATGCCGGTTTGAGCATCACAAGATGCGGATCAAGGGCGGCGCCACGATCGCTATCGCGCGGCCGCTTTTCGCAATCCGCCAAAAAACGCCGCAAAACCGCTGCCGGGTCGAAGACCCTCGCGCATGAAAAACGCCCGCAACGGCGCAAACCCCTCAAGCGCGCCAAGACCAGCGCTGCGCATCAGCTGGGCCGGCAGCATGTCGGAAAGCAACGACATGTTCAGTAGGTTGACCGCGCTGCTGCGCGCCAGAATGTCCGGCCGCCGCTTGAAATCATAGGCTGCAAGCGCCTGGGCGGCGCCCGGGTCCGAGCGGTTTCTGCTTGCGGTACCAATCAGGTCGTCAATGTCCCGGATGCCGAGATTAAGCCCTTGCGCGCCGATTGGGGGAAACACGTGGGCGGCTTCACCGACAAGTGCCACGCGGCGATGCGCAAACCGCCACGGGCTCACCGCTGAAAGTGGGTAGACCTGCCGGCCGGGCTCAACCGACACGCGGCCCAGCATCGATTGCATCCGCTGTTCGACCCGCGTCGAAAGCTCCGCCTCGTCGAGTGCTGCAAGATCCTTGGCGATTTCGGGTTCGAGCACCCAGACAAGGCTGGACCGGTTGCCGGGCAGGGGAACCTGTGTGAACGGACCGGTCTCGGTGTGGAATTCGGTCGAGGTGAATGCATGGTCGCTGCGGTGACCGAAATTGAGCACCAGCGCCGCCTGCGGAAAGGATCGGACCGAGGTCCGGATGCCGGCTGCCTCGCGGGCCGGCGATTGACGGCCATCGGCGGCAACTGCCAACGATGCCTCGATCTCGCTACCGTCGGCGAGAACGGCATGTGCATGGTCGGCATCGAGGCGCCATGCCTCCACCATCGACTTTCGCCATTCGATGCCCGAATGCGCGACAGCCTCGGCTAGCGTGCGGTTGAGAACGCTGTTGGGCAAGTTCAGCCCGAATTGCTCTTCGTTGATCTCGCTGGCGCGAAAGGTCACTGTCGGGCTGCGGATCAGCCGGTTGGTTGCGTCAACGATACGCATCACCTTGAGCGGCGCTGCGTGCGGCCTGATTCCGTCGAAGATCCCTAGCCGTTCGAACATCTTTAGGGCAGGGTTCATCAAGGCTGTCGTCCGGCCGTCGGGGCCGGCAGCGTCGGGTCCGACGAGCGTCACGGGAAAGCCCGCCTCGGCAAAGCCAAGCGCCGCGATCAGCCCCGCAGGGCCGCTGCCGGCGACCAGTATCCGTGCTGTTTCCCGGTGGTTCAAATTCGGCTTCCGGATTGCGAGGTGAGGCCTGTCCGACCTGCTGGTCCATATAGGTCAGGTGATGCCGCTTGATCAACGCGGCGATTCGGCCCATTCGGTTGCCATGACCGGCCAACAAGACGATTTCAGCCACCTCGACGTACCGGCCGCGCGATGGCGAGCGTTGCGCGCAGCCCTCGACTGACCGTGAGCGTTGTTGCCGGCATGGGCGTTGCCCTTGCCTGGCTCTTTCTCGGCGCAATGGCAGTTCGGGGGGCGGTGAGCCGGCTCCCGGGCGCCGACGTACCCGGCGACGCCGTGCTGGAAACCTGCAGCTACTGCCGTTGCCGGATTTCCTTGCGCGTTTCTTCGCCCTCTGCCTTGCGCCGGCGCCGCTTCGCGCAAGCCTAGGCGCGCAAGGCGGGGCACTCACCGCGATGTGGCTGTTGATGGCCATCGCGACCATGCTGCCCTCCGCGGCGCCGATGATCCGCACCTATTGCGAGATCGCGGATACCGCCCGGATCAAGAGGGAGCCGGCCGTCCATCCGCTGATCCTGGTCGCTGGATATTTGAGCGTCTGGCTTGTCGCCTCGGCAATGTTCGCTGCCCTGACGCTCGCAATCCATGCATTCGCCTCATCCGGGCAGATGCTCGATCCGCTGGTTGGAATTGCCGGGGCAGCCGCGCTGTCGATCGCTGGTCTCTATCAGTTCAGCTGGCTGAAGGGAGTCTGTCTGGACAAGTGCAGAAATCCGTTCTCGGTCCTGTTCGCCAACTGGAGCGCCAGGCCCATTCGTATTTTGCGGCTCGGCATGAAGCAGGGCCTGTGGTGCCTTGGATGCTGCTGGGCTCTAATGCTGGTAATGTTTGCCGTCGGTGTGATGAACGTGTTCTCGATGGCGCTGATCGGCTTGTTCAGCCTGGTCGAAAAACAGACGGCAGGCAATCTGCCGACGCGGCTGGCCGGTGCGATACTGCTTGTCTGGGCAGCAGCGCTACTAGTAGTCTCGACATGAGGGGGACAATTCGATGACAGACCAAAACTGGGCAATGAAGGGAGAACTCGTCCTCTCCTGCAATTGCACGGTTTTTTGCCCTTGCGTTCTGTCGCTCGGCAACCATCCGCCTACGGAAGGCTATTGCCAAACCTGGGCGGGGTTCCGCATCGATGCCGGCCATTTCGGCGAGGTCGACCTGTCCGGTCTCAATCTTGGGTTGATTATGGAAATCTCCGGCTATATGAGCCGCGGCAACTGGACGGCCGGCCTTTTCATCGACAAGCGCGCCTCGGTTTACGCTGTGAAGGGACTGACGAAGATATTCACCGGCAAGGCCGGTGGAACCACATCGCTGCTCTCCATCCTGGTCGGACAGTTCCTCGGCGTCGAGCAGGTGCCGATCACCTACGAGACGCGTGAGAAAACACGCATCTTCCAGATACCGAAGATTATCGATGGTGCGGTGACGCCGATCACCGGCAAGGATCGCGACAAGGATACGGTCATCAGCAATTCGGAATACTGGATTGCGCCGGAAATCATCGTCGCCAAATCCGACAAGAGCAAGATGCGGGCCTTTGGCCGCAACTGGAACTTTGCTGGCCGCTCGGCCGAAATCTGCAAGCTGGATTGGCGGGGCCCGTGAGCAAGAAGACGACGGCCAGGAAAATCGCCGACCGGATTCCGCGGCCGAAGAAGAAAGTCACATGGCCTCAGGCGCGGGCGTTCTCGGTCCATCTCTTGACCGCGTCGGGCTCATTCCTGGCCTTTCTGTCGCTGGTGGCGGCAAGCGAGCAGCGCTGGACGGCGATGTTCTGGTGGCTGGGCCTGGCGCTTTTCGTCGACGGCATCGACGGGCCGATCGCCAGGAAGCTCGACGTCAAGGAAATCCTGCCGACATGGTCGGGCGAACTGCTCGACAACATCATCGACTACGTGACCTACGTGTTGATTCCGGCCTTCGCGCTCTATCAGCGCGGCTTCATGGGCGAGCGCCTGTCGTTCCTGTCTGCGGCGATAATCGTGGTGTCGAGCGCGATCTACTATGCCGATACCGGCATGAAGACGAAGGAGAATTTCTTCAAAGGCTTTCCGGTCGTCTGGAACATGGTGGTGTTCACGCTGTTCGTCATCGAACCAGGACAATGGGTTTCCTTCGCCGTGGTCGTGGTGGCCGGCATTCTCACCTTCGTGCCGATCAATTTCATCCATCCGGTGCGGGTGAAGCGGCTGCGGCCAATCAATCTCGGCATGACGCTGCTTTGGTGCGCTTTCGGCGCGCTGGCGCTGGCGCAGGCGGCACTTGCCTCCTTCTACGACCAGATCGGCGTGCTGGGCGAGCAGGTCAGCGATTTCATCAAGATCGGGATTACGGTCACCGGGCTTTACCTCGCCTGCATCGGCGCTATCATGCAGTTCTTTCCAAATCTCGGCGCCAAGCCGGACAAGAAAGCCTGATCCCAAGAGAGCCTGAAAATGTCCAAAACGATCCGCATCCATGCCCATGGCGGTCCGGAGGTCCTGACCTATGAGGACGCCGATCCCGGGCAGCCAGGCTCGGGACAGATCCTGGTCAAGCACAGCGCGATCGGTCTCAATTTCATCGACGTCTATTATCGCTCGGGCCTCTATCCGCCGCAGGGCGGATTTCCGCTGATCCCCGGCGGCGAGGCGGCCGGCGTGGTCTTGAAGGTCGGCTCGGATGTCGACTGGCTCAAACCCGGCGATCGCGTCGCCTATGCCGTGACCACCGGCGCCTATGCCGAGCAGCGCGTGATCGCTGCCGACCGAGTGGTGAAGGTGCCGGACGGCATCAGCGACGAACAGGCCGCGGCGATGATGCTAAAGGGCATGACGGCCCAATATCTGTTGCGCCGTACATTCAAGGTGAAAGCCGGCGACACGATCCTGTTTCATGCGGCGGCCGGCGGTGTCGGGCTGATCCTCGGTCAATGGGCCAAGCATCTCGGCGCGACGGTGATCGGCACCGCGAGCTCGACCGACAAGATCGAACTCGCGAAGGCGCATGGCTTCGACCACGTGATCAACTATCGCGAACAGGATTTCGTTGCCGGCGTCGCGGCTATCACCAGTGGCAAGAAATGCGACGTCGTCTATGATTCGGTCGGCAACGACACGTTTCCAGCCTCGCTCGATTGCCTGCGGCCGCTCGGCACGTTCGTCAGCTTCGGTCAATCGTCTGGGCCGATCCCGCCCTTCAGCATCTCGTTGCTGGCGCAGAAGGGCTCGCTGTTCGCAACGCGGCCGACGCTGTTCGTCTACAATGCCAGGCGCGAAGACCTCGAGGCTTCCGCCGCCGCATTGTTCGACGTGGTGCTCAGCGGCGCCGTCAAGATCAAGATCAACCAGCGTTACGCGCTCAGCGAGGCCGGCAAGGCGCATTCCGATCTCGAAGGGCGCAGGACCACCGGGACAACGATACTTATCCCTTGAGCGCCCGCAGTTTCGGCCCGCCGACGCCGCCGTTCTTGCGAACTGCTCTTTACCGCTTGAGTTTCCGCTGAAATTCTTGAAGCTCTTTCAAGTCGTGAGGCGCTTACCGTAGAGAGCAGGGCGCGCATACGATGCTTGCGGGAACACAGAACATGTCTGGCAAACCAGATGGAGGCACCGTGAGTGCAGATCAGGACGGCGCAAACCTGCTTGAGGTTCGCGGCCTCACAAAGATATTCGGCACGCTGACAGCCTGCGACCATGTCGATCTCAACATCGCCAAGGGCGAGATCCATGCGTTGCTTGGCGAGAACGGCGCCGGCAAGTCGACGCTGGTGAAAATGCTTTTTGGATCGCTGGAACCGAATTCTGGCGAGATTTTCTGGAATGGCCAGGCGGTCAGGATCACCAGCCCAGGCACCGCAAAAAAGCTCGGCATCGGCATGGTTTTCCAGCATTTTTCCCTGTTCGAAGCGCTGACGGCGGCGGAGAACATCGCGCTGTCGCTGGATGACGGCTCGCCGATCAGCACGATCGCGGCCAAGGCGAGGGCGCTCTCCTACAGTTACGGCCTGCCTCTCGACCCGCTATCGCTGGTCGGTGATCTGTCGGTCGGCGAGCGTCAGCGGATCGAAATCATCCGCTGCCTGCTGCAGACGCCGCAACTCATCATCCTCGACGAGCCGACTTCGGTGCTGACGCCGCAGGAAGCCGATAAGCTGTTCGAAACGCTCGAACGGTTGCGTTCGGAAGGAAAGTCCATCCTCTACATTTCGCACCGGCTGGAAGAAGTCAAACGCATCTGCGACCGCGCCACCGTGCTGCGTCACGGCAAGGTGGTCGGCCATTGCAATCCGCGCCAGGAAACCGCGTCTTCGTTGGCGCGGATGATGGTCGGCAACGAGGTCCAGGCCGTGGTGCGGGCGCCGGCCGAGGGTATCGAGACCGCGCCGGTGCTGCTTCAAATCCGCGAACTCACCCGCAAGCCGGCGACCCCGTTCTCGATCCCGCTCAGGAACATCAATCTTGAAGTCCGGGCCGGCGAGGTGATCGGCATTGCCGGTGTGGCCGGCAACGGCCAGGGTGAATTCTTCGAATCCGTTTCCGGCGAGGTGCTGCAGGAGGATACCGGCTCGGTCCGCATCCGCGGCAAGGATGCCGGCGGCCTCGCCATCACCGGCAGGCGCCTGATGGGCGCTGCCTTCGTTCCGGAAGAGCGGCTCGGCCACGGCGCAGCACCGCGCATGAAGCTTTCGGAAAACCTGCTTCTGTCGCGCCACGCCACCGACGGCAAGATGTTTGTCGGCGCCGGTGGAATGGTCAAGAGCGATGCGATCTATACCGCTGCTCAACGCATCATAAAGGCAATGGACGTGCGCAAGAGCGCGCCGGACCCAGAGGCTGCGGCCCTTTCGGGCGGCAATCTGCAGAAATTCATCGTCGGCCGCGAACTCGACCGCCGGCCAAGCGTCTTGGTGGTCAATCAGCCGACCTGGGGGGTCGATGCGGGTGCGGCGGCCCACATCCGCCAGGCGCTGATCGAACTGGCGCGCAGCGGCTCGGCGGTGCTGGTGATCAGCCAGGACCTCGACGAGCTGTTCGAGATTTCCGATGCGATCACGGTCATGCACAATGGCGAACTGTCGAAGCCGCTGCCGATAGCTGAAGCGACATTCGAGAAAATCGGGCTGCTGATGGGCGGCGCCGAACCCGGTCATGCCGAACATACGCTGGAGACGGCTTGATGCGCCTCGAACTTGTAAAACGCCCGCAGCGCTCGATGCTGTTTTCGGCACTCTCGCCTTTCATCGCTTTCGTTTTGACGATCATAGCCGGTGCCATCATGTTCGCGCTGCTCGGCGTCAACCCGTTGACTGCGTTCCGCATCTACTTCATCGAACCGATCAGCCAGGTCTGGCAGTTGCATGAGCTGGCGATCAAGGCCGCCCCCCTGATCCTGATCGCGGTCGGACTGTCGGTCTGCTACAAGGCCAACATCTGGAACATCGGCGCCGAAGGTCAGTTCATCCTGGGCGGCATTGTCGGCTCGATCTTCCCTGTGCTGTTTCCGCAGTTCGAAGGCCCATTGGTGCTGCCGCTGATGCTTCTTTTCGGCATGGTCGGTGGGGCTGCCTATGCTGCAATCCCGGCACTGCTGAAGACGCGCTTCAACACCAACGAGATCCTGACCAGCCTGATGCTGGTCTATGTCGCCCAGCTCTTCCTGGATTGGCTCGTACGCGGGCCGTGGCGCGATCCGCAGGGCCACGGTTTCCCGCAAACCATCCAGTTCAACGACTCGGCCATACTGCCGGAACTCCTCCCGGAATCCGGCCGGGCAAACTGGGGATTTGTCTTCGCGTTGGTCGCGGCGATACTGATCTGGATCCTGATGAGCCGTATGCTGAAAGGCTTCGAGGTCCGCGTGCTCGGCTCAAGCCCGAGGGCAGGGCGCTTCGCCGGGTTTGGCCTTAACCGTATGGTCTTCTTTGCCTTCCTGCTGTCGGGCGCACTGGCCGGACTTGCCGGGATTTCGGAGGTCTCGGGAGCCATCGGACAATTGCAGCCGGTGATTTCGCCCGGCTACGGATTTACCGCTATCATCGTGGCATTCCTCGGCCGGCTCAATCCGCTCGGCATCGTCGCCGCAGGCCTTGTGCTGGCGCTGACTTATCTGGGCGGCGAGGCAGTGCAAAGCGCGCTCGGCATCTCCGACAAGGTGGCGCGCGTGTTCCAGGGCATGCTTTTGTTCTTCGTGCTCGGCTGCGACACGCTCATCCATTACCGCATTCGCCTGATCGGCTTTTCCGCGCCGAAGCTCGAGGCAGCGCCGAAGCTGGAGGGAGCCCGCTGATGGACGTCACCGTCAACATCCTCTTGACGATCGCGACGGCGGCGACGCCGCTGCTGATCGCGGCGATCGGCGAACTGGTGGTCGAACGTTCGGGTGTGCTCAATCTCGGCGTCGAAGGAATGATGATCATGGGTGCCGTCGGCGGTTTCGGCGCCGGCTATCTCACCGGCTCGCCTTGGATAGGGCTGTTGGCGGCAATCACCATGGGGGCAGTGTTCTCGCTTCTGTTCGCCGTCATGACGCTGTCGCTGGCCACCAACCAGGTGGCAACCGGCCTGTCGCTGACACTGCTCGGCCTCGGGCTTTCCGGCATGATGGGGACGAATTTTGTCGGCCAGCCTGGCGAGAGGCTGCCAAACCTCGACATTCCCGGCCTGACCGCAATCCCGGTCGTCGGCAGGCTGCTGTTCGGCCAGGATCCAATCTTCTACATCTCGATCGCGCTGACCGCTGCCGTGATGTGGTTCCTGTTCAGAACCCGCACCGGGCTCACGCTGCGCTCGATCGGCGACAGCCACGCATCGGCCCATGCGCTTGGTATCCATGTCATCCGCTATCGTTATCTCTCAGTGATTTTCGGCGGCGCTTGTGCCGGCCTAGCCGGCGGCCACCTATCGCTGGTCTACACGCCGCAATGGGTGGAGAACATGACCGCCGGCCGCGGCTGGATCGCGCTGGCTCTGGTCGTCTTCGCTTCCTGGCGGCCGTGGCGGGTGCTGGCCGGCGCCTATATTTTCGGCGCGGTCTGGATCGGCCAGCTTCATGCACAGGCATTCGGCATTCCGGTCCCCTCGCAACTGCTTTCTTCGCTGCCCTATCTGGCAACCGTCGTGGTTCTCGTTCTAATCTCACGCAACAAGCGTTTGACGATGATGAACACGCCGGCCTCCTTGGGCCAGCCATTCGTTCCGGATCGTTGACAACAAAAAGACGGAAGCTCCAAGGCTTAACTCAGAGAGGTAACAAAATGAAAAAACTGCTTATTGCCCTGCTGGCGACGACGGCCGCATTGTCGCTGGCGGCCTCAGCTGAGGCGGCGGACAAGCTGAAGGCATGCTGGGTCTATACCGGCCCGATCGGCGATTTCGGCTACTCCTACCAGCACGACCAGGGCCGCCTCGAGGTGGAAAAGGCACTCGGCGACAAGGTCGAGACCGCCTATCTCGAAAACGTCTCCGAAGGCCCCGATGCCGACCGCGCCTTCGAGCGCCTGGCGCGCGAGGGATGCAAGATCATTTTCGGCACATCCTTCGGCTTCATGGACCCGGAAGTGAAGATCGCCAAAAAATTCCCCAAGGTGATGTTCGAGCACGCCACTGGCTACAAGACCGCCAAAAATCTCGGCATCTACAATGCGCGTTTCTATGAAGGCCGTTACGTACTTGGTCAGATCGCCGCCAAGCAATCGAAGTCGGGGGTCGCCGGCTACATCGTTTCTTTCCCGATCCCGGAAGTGGTGATGGGTATTAATTCCTTCATGCTAGGCGCACAGTCGATCAATCCGAACTTCAAAGCCAAAATCGTCTGGGTGAACTCCTGGTTCGATCCGGGCAAAGAAGCCGACGCCGCCAAGGCATTGTTCGACCAAGGCGCCGACATCATCGTCCAGCACACCGACTCGACCGCTGCGTTGCAGGTGGCGGAGGAGCGCAAGCTGCACGGCTTCGGCCAGTCCTCCGATATGATCAAGTTCGCACCGCACGCGCAGCTGACCGCACTGACCGACGAATGGGGCCCGTACTACATCAGCCGGGTCCAGGCGGCACTCGACGGCACCTGGAAGCCCGACAATGTATGGCTCGGCATCAAGGACGGCGCCGTCAAGCTGGCGCCGTTCACCAACATGCCCGACGACGTCAAGGCGATGGCCGAAGCCACCACCAAGAAGATCGCCGACGGCTGGAACCCCTTTACCGGGCCGATCGCCAAGCAGGACGGCACACCTTGGCTGAAGGAGGGCGAGGTCGCCGACGACGCCACGTTGCTCGGCATGAATTTCTACGTGAAGGGCGTCGACGACAAGCTGCCGCAATAAGCAACCGGAAGCACATCGTAACGAAAGCGCGCCGCGAGGCGCCCTTTCATTTCGGACTGAATCAGACGGCCGAGCCGTAGAGGTCGTAAGCGTCGGCGCGATCGATCTTGACCGTGACGATGTCGCCGGCGCGCAGTGGCCGCCGCGACTGGATATGGACCGAGCCGTCGATTTCGGGCGCGTCGTATTTGGTCCGGCCCTTGGCCGAATTGCCATGCGCCTCGTCGATCAGGACCGGCAGTCGCTTGCCAATTTTCCTGGTGAGCTGCGTTGCCGAAATCTTCTGCTGGCGCTGCATGAAGCGGTGCCAGCGGGCTTCCTTGATCTCCTGCGGCACCTGCTCGAGGCCGAGCTCGTTGGAGCGGGCGCCTCTGACCGGCTCGTATTTGAAACAGCCGGCGCGGTCGATCTTCGCCTCGTCCAGCCAGTCGAGCAGCATCTCGAAATCGTCGTCCGTCTCGCCGGGGAACCCGACGATGAAGGTGGAGCGGATGGCAAGGTCCGGGCAGACGTCGCGCCAGCTGCGAATGCGCTCGAGCGTCTTTTCGCCATGAGCGGGCCGGCGCATGTTCTTCAGCACCTGCGGCGAGGCATGCTGGAACGGAATGTCGAGATAGGGAAGAATCTTACCTTCGGCCATCAGGGGGATGACGTCTGCGACATGCGGGTAGGGATAGACATAGTGCATGCGCACCCAGACACCGAGCTTGCCCAGTTCTTCCGATAGATCGAGGAACTTCGCCCGCACTTCGCGGTCGCCGAACATGCTGGTCTGGTATTTGATATCGATGCCGTAGGCGCTGGTATCCTGCGAGATGACGAGGATCTCCTTGACCCCGGCCTTGGCCAGCTTCTCGGCTTCGCGCAACACGTCGGCGGCCGGCCGCGATACGAGGTCGCCACGCAGCGCCGGGATGATGCAGAAGGTGCAGCGGTTGTTGCAGCCTTCCGAAATCTTGAGATACGCATAGTGGCGCGGCGTGAGCTTGACCCCTTGCGGCGGCAAAAGGTCGACGTAGGGATCGTGGCTCGGCGGTGCTGCCTCATGCACTGCCGCCATAACGCTTTCATAGGCTTGTGGACCAGTGATGGCGAGGACGTTGGGGTGTCTTTCACGAATGACGTCCGGCTCGGCGCCGAGGCAGCCGGTGACGATAACCCTGCCGTTCTCCGAAAGTGCCGAGCCGATAGCGCTGAGCGATTCGTCGCGGGCCGAATCGAGAAAGCCACAGGTGTTGACGACGACAAGGTCGGCACCGTCGTGCTTGCGGGCGATCTCGTAGCCTTCAGCCCGCAAGCGCGTGATGATGCGCTCGGAATCCACAAGGGCTTTCGGGCATCCAAGGCTGACGAAACTGACGCGAGGGGCGGACATCAAGCTTTTCCGGATTCAGGATTGGCGGCGCAGTACCACAGTTGTTGCCGCATTGGTATGGGCAGCGGCTGCGGCGAAACGCAACCGCCGGCATCGCCGAAGGCTCGCCGAAATCGAAGTCGCGGCCGATGCGAATTCGAGTCGATGCGTCAGCTCACCGCACTGCTGACATGCGGGAAGACTTCCACCGCGCCTCGATAGATCATATCGAGTGCGACATAGAAGATGATCAAAAGGCCGATATAGGCGATCCAGCGATGGCGGTGCAGCAGCTTGGCGATGAAGCTCGCGGCAAGGCCCATCAGCGCGATCGACAGGACGAGGCCGATCACCAGCACCTGGAAGTGATCGCGCGCCGCGCCGGCGACCGCCAGTACGTTGTCGAGCGACATCGAAACGTCGGCGATGACGATCTGCAATGCCGCCTGACCCAAGGTCTTCTTGCGCGCCTTGCCGGCCACCATGTCATCGCTGTTGATATCGGAATTGGACAGCGCTTCGGTCGCCTCCATCTCGTCGGCATGCGACGTGCGCAGCTCGCGATACATCTTCCAGCACACCCACAGCAGCAAGATGCCGCCGGCCAGCAGCAGGCCGACAATCTGCAGCAGGGTGACGGTGATCGCGGCAAAACCGATGCGCAGCACCGTTGCCGCCACCACGCCGATGAGAATCGCTCTCTTGCGCTGCTCGACCGGCAAGCCCGCTGCGGCCAGGCCGATGACGATGGCGTTATCGCCTGCAAGCACGAGGTCGATGGCGATGACCTGGAGCAGGGCAGAGAAGCCCGCGGCAGTGAAAATTTCCATCGACTGGAAGTCCCTTGCTGGTTGGCCGACCGTTCGCGTCGAATGCCTGGAGGGCCTAACGTGTATGGTTCCCGCGCGTCAAGGGACTGGTTGGAACAAGGTCGGCAATATACAGAGTTTGCGACGATCGGCCCGAAACACCGGCAAAATGCGGCCACAGGTCGCGAATGCCTAGTTATAGAGATTGTATTTGGGCCAGTCGCTTTCCGGAATTTTATCACCGATCCGGTAGCGGAGCTGCAGGACTTCCATATGGTCCGGCGCTGTCTCGCATTTGAATTTCAGCCGGTACCATTGTCGTTTGCTGCGAAACGCAGCACCCGTGCTGGCCGGCCAAGGCAGCGCCATCCATGCGAGGAGCGCAAAAAATAACCTATTCATGGGCGGGAGAAGCACCATATTTCGGCGCAAAAATCAATCCGATCGGGGGCTCGCTCGCGTCCCGGTCATCTCGATGCAAGCCCGGGAGATTGCTTTCGGGATAAAGAGCGTCACTGGCGGAGGGAGTGGGATTCGAACCCACGGTGGGCTTGCACCCACGCCGGTTTTCAAGACCGGTGCCTTAAACCGCTCGGCCATCCCTCCAGGGTGATTTTTCAATCACTTAGGATATCGCGAGAGGAGCGGGTTCGAGCTGTCGGTACCGGATTGGCACCAGGACGGTCCCCGATCGGTTCGCGCTCCATTCCTGTAAAGCCGCATTCAACGCCAAGTCAACCGTGGCGGCCGCACCTTTCGGCGCGATCCAGGACGGTGAGCAGCGTCATGGCGAGCTGTTTGTGCTGAGTGTGGAAAATCGTTTTTAAAACCCGCACGGACTATTAATCGTTGCGCGCTGATATGTTGGGCGCATTAGGCACATGTAAGTAAAATCGTCTTCTGGAGTTGAATTTTGGCCGTACTTGGCGCTCTCCCGCCCGGTCTTCGCTGCAGACCAATTCGTGAAACCGACTGGGAGGGAGTGGTCGATTGTCTGTGCAGGGGCTTTCCGGCGCGTAACCGAAGTTACTGGATCCGGGCTCTGACGCGTTTGTCAAAGCGGCCTGCGGTTGCCGAGTTCCCACAATATGGCTTTGCTTTGGAGCATGCCGATCGGATCGTCGGCGTTGTGCTCACCCTTTATGCGCGCTACCAGGGGTCGGAGAGCGAGGAAATCCGCTGCAATCTTTCGAGCTGGTCAGTCGACGCAGAATTCCGTTCCTATGGCGCCATGTTGGTTGCGGCGGTTCTCAAGCGGAAGGACGTGACCTACACGAACATTTCGCCGGCGCAAGCGACATTGAAAGCCAACCGGGCGCTCGGCTTTCGGCTCTTCTCCAGCGGACAATTTACCTTCTTGCCGGCTTTAAGTTCGGCGCCGCGGCCATGTCGCGTGGTCGAAGTGCGTCCCGATCTTCCGGAACTGGCGATGCTTCCCGAGAGTGAGAGATACATACTCTCGGAACACGCCGCGCTGGGGTGCCTGTCGTTGATCTGCATCTGCGACGGAGCAGCGTTCCCCCTGGTGTTGATGCCGCGCCGGATTTTGCACGGTCTTATCCGCTGCCATCAGGTCATCTATTGCCGCTCGCTCGCGGATTTGAGCCGCTGCGCCGGTGCCATGGGGCGCTTTCTCTTGCGAAGCGGAATCCTGGTTTGCTTTGTCGACGCCAAGGAGCCGATTCCAGGTTTGGTGGGATGGTACCGCCCCAACAAGGGGCTGAAATACTTCAAGGGTCCCAGACCACCCACACCTGGAGATCTGACGTTCACCGAGCTCGTGATCTTCGGTCCCTGAGTCTGCGCTCGCAGACACGCCAGGCGAGGTTCAAAGCCCGCCACGAACGGCGTTTTGCTGATCTAAGCGATGGCTTCATCCCGACCGGCGAGACGGTCCGCGCCACAATCTCGCCCGGTTCCGACCACAATCGGTTAATACGGTGATAAACAATTCCTGCGCACAAAAAGCATTGGGGTAGGGCGTTGCCGGCGTTTCTGGAGTGGGTGCTTTGGCATCGCTGACGTTTATGCTGCGGTGCCTTCGTCGATGCTATAGGGGCAATCAAAATATGCAGACCACGGCGCGCCCGCGTCTTCGTCGCGCTTTCGCTTTCGCGCTGTTGGCCTTGTCGGCAGCGTTTCTTGCGGCATGTGCCGCGCCGCAGCAAAAGGCGATGGTCAACAAGAAACCTCGCTCCAAGGAATATTTTTCCGAAGCCGAATATGGCGTGAAAGCCAGCCCGCGCGTGATGTTCAAGACGTCTCGGGGGCGCGACCAGCTCGGCAAGCCCTATCAGGTGCGCGGCAAGTGGTATTATCCGAAGGAAGACAAACGTTACGCCAAGGTTGGCCTAGCGTCCTGGTATGGTGAGGCGTTCCACGGCCGGTTGACCGCCAATGGCGAAGTCTACGACATGGCAGATCTGACGGCGGCGCATCCGACTATGCCGCTCCCGAGCTATGCGCGGGTCACCAACATGAAGACCGGCAGCTCGGTGATCGTGCGCGTCAACGATCGCGGACCCTATCATGATGGACGCATCATCGATGTGTCGAAGCGCGCTGCTGAAATGCTCGATTATGCCAATATCGGTACGGCCGAGGTGAAGGTCGAATATGTCGGCCGTGCGCCGCTCGAAGGCAATGACGGGCAGTATCTTATGGCTTCGTATCGTCCAGGCAACAGGGCGCCGGATCCGTCGGACGGTCTGCCCAGCGGTGTCATGGTCGCCATGAATGGGCCGTCGCCAAGCCTGGCGGTGAGCGCTGCAGCCGTGCCGTTCCCCGGTCAGCTGACGAATACCGGGCAGGGATCCGATGCAGGGCCTGTCATAGCGGTGCAAGCGTCTGCTTCGGGAGACATTGTACTGCCCGATTTCGGCCCGATCGTGCCGGAGCGTCCGGAGATCAACCTGCCGGCGCAATCTCCATTCACCATGGCGTCGCTGTCTTACGCCGACGAGCGCGTGCAGCGCGCCTCCAACGCGTTTGCCGAGCTGGACGACACCGGCATGTCGCCCGCCGAGCTTCTTCAATCGTGGAAGCGGCAAGCTCCTCCAATCCAGTCGCCCACGGACTATGTCGCGGCGGGTTCGTTCGAGGATGCCGCCGAAGCCGAGCAGGTGGCGACCCAGCTTTCCAGCTTCGGCAAGACCGAAATCCAGCGCTCGGAACTTGAAGGAAAGGACTGGTACTCGGTCAACCTCTATGCCGACGGCCGTGGCAGCCTGGACGAGATGCTGCAGGCAGCGTGGTCGCACGGTGCGCCGGATGCGCTTGCTGTACGCAATTGAGCTCGGGGCTGCCTGGTTTTTCGTGCGCGATTGATCCGCCAGGCAAAAGCCTGATAGCTTCTGCCAACGTGCAAGAGCGCCGGCTCACTGGTCGAATCTGATGAAATTTTTTCACCCTTTCACTGGGCTTATGGCGCTCGGCCTGCTGCTGCTGCTCTCGCTTGCGCCGGCCTCAGCACAGCTTTTCGAGACCAAGGCCGCGCAGGCCTTCATGATCGATGCCGAAACCGGAACCGTGCTGTTTTCCAAGGACGCCGACAGGTTGATCCCGCCGGCCTCGTTGGCCAAGCTGATGACGATGGAAGTGGTCTTCAACGCCATCAAATCGGGGCGCATGACGCTCGATGACACCTTCGTGGTGAGCGAAAACGCCTGGCGCAAGGGCGGCGCTCCTTCGGGGACATCGACTATGTTCGCGAAACTCAAGTCGACGATCCGGCTTGAAGACCTGATCCAGGGCGTGACCGTGCAGGCGGCCAATGACGGCTGTATCGTCATCGCTGAAGGAATCGCGGGGTCCGAGGCAAACTTCGCGGCGCAGATGACCGAGCGTGCCCGCCAGATCGGCTTGCAGAAATCGACCTTCGTCAACTCCACCGGTCTGCCGGCAGATGGGCAGCAAACGAGCGTTCGCGAACTCGCGCTTCTGGCGCTGCATATGTGGCGCAACTACCCGGATCTCTACCGCTATTACGGCCAGAAGGATTTTACCTGGAACAAGATTTCCCAGAGAAACCGCAATCCGCTGCTGGCCATGGATATAGGCGCCGACGGGCTCGCGGTCGGCGCCAGCGAGCAATCCGGGTTCGGCATTGTCGGCTCGGCCAGCCACAACGGCACAAGGGTGATCGCGGCGATGGGCGGCCTGGCAAACGACCGCGAGCGTGCTGAGGAAGCGCGAAAGCTGCTCGACTGGGGCGTTCGCTCCTTCGAGAAGGCTGAAATATTCGCCAAGGACGAAGTGGTTGGCGAAGCCCAGGTCTTTGGCGGCGCCAAGTCCGGAGTCGCGTTAAAGGCAAAAGGACCGGTGCAGATCTTCCTGCCGATCACCAACCGCGACAAGCTCACCGCCCGGATCGTCTATGACGGACCGGTTGCCGCGCCGGTGGAGGAGGGGCAGCCGGTCGGTACGCTGCGCGTCTGGATCGGCGATACTCTGAGCCAGGAGACGCCGCTGTTTGCCGCCGAGTCGATCGGTGTCGGTTCCCTGCCGCAGCGCGCGCTCGACGCCGCCAAGGAACTGGCCGTCGGCTGGCTGCGTTAGCACCGTCGCGGTGGACCTTTTTTCCCGCCGGGACTATACGGTCCCCGAAGTATGGACAAAGGCTTTGGCGCGCGGATTTTTCATCACTTTTGAAGGCGGCGAAGGAGCAGGCAAGTCGACGCAGATCGAGCGGCTGGCAAAGAAGATGCGCGCCAAGAAATACGATGTGCTGGTGACGCGTGAGCCGGGTGGCTCGCCGGGGGCGGAGGCGGTCAGGCATGTCCTGCTTTCAGGCGCAGCCGAGCCGTTCGGCCCCAAGATGGAAGCGTTGCTTTTCGCCGCTGCGCGATCCGACCATGTCGAACAGGTCATCCGGCCGGCGGTCGAGCGCGGTTCGGTCGTGCTTTGCGATCGTTTCATGGATTCTTCGCGCGTCTACCAGGGCGTCACCGGCGGCCTCGACCCGGCATTCATGGACGCGTTGGAGAAGGTCGCCATCAACGGCATGGTGCCGGACATGACGCTGATCTTCGATATCGACCCCGCCGAGGGCCTGAGGCGCGCTACCGCCCGGCGGGGGAGCAGTGACGGACCGGACCGCTTCGAGAAGGAAAGATTGGCCATCCACCAACGCCGGCGCGAGGCGTTTCTCGCGATCGCCGCAGCTGAACCCGAACGCTGCGTCGTCGTCGATGCGTCAGCCGACCCCGACACCGTGGAGGATATCTTTACCGCCATCGTCTTCGCGGCTCTCGAGAGGATGATGCCGGCGCAAAGAAGGCAGGCGGCGCCGGCATGATTTTCGAACGCATCGCGCCGGAACAGCACGATACGCTGGACGGGGTGCCCGAGCCATCCGAGACGCCGCGTCTTGTCGGTCACCCGCAGGCAGCCAACATGCTCGCCACCGCTTACCGCTCGGGAAAGCTGCCGCACGCACTGATCTTTGCCGGACCGGTGGGCATAGGCAAGGCGACGCTGGCCTTTCATCTGGCGCATCATCTGTTGAAGCACCCGGCCTTCGAGCAGGCGCTGGAAAGCCTTGCCGTTCCAGATCCGGCTTCGTCGCTGTTTCGCCAGATCGCCACCGGGGCACATCCTTCGGTTCTGCATCTTACACGCCCCGCGAATGACAAGACCAAGAGCTTCAAGACAGTGGTCACGGTCGACGAAATCCGTAAGGTCAGCCGCTTTCTGTCACTGACCTCGCACGACGGCAGCTACCGGGTGGTTATCGTCGATCCCGCCGACGACATGAACACCAATGCTGCCAATGCTTTGCTGAAGAATCTTGAAGAGCCACCCGCGCGCACCTTGTTCATCCTCATCGTCCATGCGCCGGGCAGTTTGCTGCCGACGATCCGGTCGCGCTGCCAGATGGTGCGATTAGCCCCGCTCGATGCCAAGAGCTTGATGGCGGTTCTGGAGGGCATCGAGCCGCCGCCACCGGAGGATCCTGCGGCGCGCGCGGCGCTGGCGGAGCGGGCAGGGGGCAGCGCGCGCAACGCGATCCTGTTGACGCAGTATGGCGGGCTTGAAATCGCCGCGACCCTCGATGCCCTGGTGATGTCCAAAAAGATACATGTCGCAGGCGCCTACCGTCTTGCCGAGGCGGTCGCCGGCCGCGACCAGGCAATCCCGTTCGAGATATTCAATCGCCGCGCGCTCGACCTGCTGTCGGCCGGCGCCAGCCAGGCCGCGCTCGCCGGCGATCTCGCGCGGGCCAAAACGCTGTCGGATACTTGGCACGAGGCTTTGAACGCTATATCTGAAACCGAGACCTACAATCTCGACAAAAAGCAGCACGCCCTGACCATGATCGACCGCCTGAATTCTGCAATGCGAATGTGACGGCCGCTGGCGTGGCTTTGAAGCCCCTGAGCATTGATCCCAATCAATCGCAGGAACTTCGAAGCCACCACATTGGCGTCGGATGGCAATTGCCGTTTCGATGCGATATCTCACCGCGACATCTTTCATTCAGACATTCATGACGGCTCATCCATGTCACGCGAAAAATACTACGTCACGACGCCGATCTTCTATCCGAACGGAAAGCCGCATATCGGCCATGCCTACAATGTGATCGCCAGCGACACGCTTGCCCGCTTCCAGCGGCTCGACGGCAAGGACGTCTTCTTCGTCTCGGGGACCGACGAGCACGGCTTGAAGATGCAGCAGACGGCGGACGCCGAAGGCCTGACGCCGAAGGCGCTTGCCGATCGCAATTCGGCGATCTTCCGTTCGATGCTCGAAGCGACCGGCTGCTCGAACGACGTTTTTATCCGAACTACCGAGGAGCGGCACTACAAGGCTTGCCAGGCGATCTGGACACGCATGGCTGAGAATGGCGACATTTACCTCGACCGCTACAGCGGCTGGTATTCGGTTCGGCAGGAAGCCTATTTCGATGAGGCCGAAACCAAGGTCGGCGACGACGGCGTGCGCCGCGAACCGCTCGGCTCGCCTGTCGAATGGACCGAAGAAGAAAGCTACTTCTTTCGGCTTTCCGCCTATCAGGACAGGCTGCTCGCACTATACGAGAACAGCCCCGAATTCGTCGGGCCAGCGGAGCGGCGCAATGAAATCGTCAGCTTCGTCAAATCCGGCCTCAGGGATCTGTCCATCTCGCGCACCACGTTTAACTGGGGCGTGCCGGTCCCGGGCGACGACAAGCATGTGATGTATGTCTGGGTCGATGCACTGACCAACTACATCACCGCTGCCGGTTATCCGGATCCGGCCAGCGAGAGATGGTCTTTCTGGCCTGCAAACGTTCATGTCATCGGCAAGGATATCGTGCGCTTTCACGCGGTCTACTGGCCGGCTTTCCTGATGTCGGCTGGCATCGAATTGCCGAAGCGCGTGTTCGCGCATGGTTTTTTGTTCAACCGCGGCGAGAAAATGTCGAAGTCGGTCGGCAACGTCATCGACCCGTTCGCCATGATCGAGCACTACGGTCTCGACCAGGTGCGCTATTTCTTCCTGCGCGAAGTGCCGTTCGGTCAGGACGGTAGCTACAGCCATGATGCGATCGTCAACCGCACCAATGCCGACCTTGCCAACGATCTTGGCAATCTGGCGCAGCGCTCGCTGTCGATGATCGGCAAGAACTGCGGCGGCGTGGTGCCGAAGCGTGGCGAATTGAGCGACGCCGACAAGGCGATCCTCGATCAGGCAGATGCTGCCCTTGTCACGGCGCGCAGGACGATGGCCGACCAGGGCATCCATTTGGCGCTGGCGGCGATCTTTGGCGTGGTGGCCGAAGCCAACCGCTATTTCGCTGGGCAGGAGCCATGGGCGCTGAAGAAGACCGATCCGGCACGCATGGAAACGGTGCTGTGGACGACGGCAGAGGTGATCCGGCGTGTCGGATTGCTGTGCCAGCCCTTCATTCCAGGCTCGGCGGCCAAGCTGCTCGATCTTTTGGCAGTGCCGGCGGACAGCCGCGACTTCGCGCATGTCGCCGAACGTCATGCGCTGGTGTCCGGTACGGCGCTGCCGGCGCCGGAACCAGTATTTCCACGCTATGTCGAGCAAACGGATACAAGCGCCTGATGCTGGTCGACAGTCACTGCCATCTCGACTTTCCGGATTTCGCCGAAGAGCGGGCGACCATCGTCGCCCGCGCCCTCGCGGCCGGCGTCGGCCGTATGGTGACGATCTCGACGAGGGTGAAGCGATTTAGCCAAGTGCTTGAGATTGCAGAGACTTTCGATGAGGTCTATTGCTCGGTGGGCACCCATCCGCACAATGCGGCGGAAGAGCTTGACGTCGCTGTCGATGATCTGGTGCGGCTCTCTGCTCATCGCAAAGTGGTGGCGATCGGCGAGGCCGGGCTCGACTATTTCTACGATCATGCGCCGCGCGACGCACAGGCTCAGGGCTTTCGCACCCACATCGCCGCGGCGCGCGTGACCGGTCTGCCGCTGGTCATCCATTCGCGCGACGCCGACGACGACATGGCTGACATCCTCGAAGAAGAAACAGGGAAGGGCGCCTTCCCCTTCATCCTGCACTGTTTTTCGTCTGGGCGCAGGCTAGCCGAGATCGGTGTCGCGCTCGGCGGCTACGTTTCGTTTTCCGGTATCCTGACCTTCAAGAACTCCGCCGAGCTGCGCGCCGTCGCCGCCGATGTGCCGCGCGACCGTCTGCTGGTCGAAACCGACGCGCCATACCTTGCGCCGATCCCGTTTCGCGGCAAGCGCAATGAGCCCGCCTATGTCGCGCATACAGCCAAGGTGCTGGCCGAGACGATCGGCTTCAGCGAGGCCGAGATCGCTGATATCACCACGGATAATTTCTTCCGGCTGTTCAGGAAAATGCCGCGCCCGAGCGCGCCGGGCGCCTGACGCATGAGCGACCGGTTACGTCTTACCGTCCTCGGCTGCGGCTCATCGCCGGGCACGCCACGCATCACCGGCGACTGGGGCAGTTGCGATCCCGCGAACCCCCGAAACCGGCGCACGCGCACCGCAGCGCTCGTCGAGCGGATCGCGGCGAATGGCGTCCGGACCACGGTCGTCATCGACACCGGCCCGGATTTCCGCGAGCAGATGCTGCTGGCATCGGTCAGGCGCATCGATGCGGTGGTCTATACACATCCGCATGCCGACCATATCCACGGCATCGACGATTTGCGCGGCTTCGTACTGGAGCAGCGCCACCGGATCGACATCCATGCCGATCAGGCCACCATGCTGCGCTTACGCGAGGCGTTCCGCTACTGTTTCGAAACACCGAAAGGCAGTTCGTATCCGCCGATCGTGAACGCCCATATCATCGACCACGACAGGCCGGTGGTGATCGAGGGCGAGGGCGGCGCCCTCACCCTCGAACCGCTGGTGCAGCTTCATGGCGACATCACCTCGCTGGGTTTCCGCATCGGCGGGCTGGCTTATTGCCCTGATGTCAGCGACTTTCCGGACGCGACCGCCGAGCGCTTGCGCGGGTTGGACGTGCTGGTCATCGACGCGCTGCAATACACCGTCCATCCGAGCCATCTGTCGCTTGGCCAGGCGCTTGGCTGGATCGAAAGACTGGCGCCGAAGAACGCGGTGCTGACGCATATGCATGTGCCACTCGACTACGCAACGGTAATGGCCGAGACGCCGGCCAACGTCGAGCCTGCTTATGATGGCATGACGATCGAAATCCCTTACGAATCAGCGTGAAGGATCGAGTTTTTACGGTTGGGTTTCTGAGTGGGGTCTCGCAAGGTGCGTGAAACCAATTCTCGCTCTAAAGCCGGCCCAGCGGCTCGCTGGTGCCACTTCCACGCCACATTCTTATCCGCCATTTCAGTTCCATAACCTATCTTATGCGACTGAAGCTTGTAGCAGCCATTTTAGGAATGCGACGGTTGAGCAAATTAGAGATGCGACATTTGTCGTGCGTCTGACGAACCGCAGCATTACAACCAGCAAATGACCCACTTTCTCGGCTTTCCCGATCACCTCGCCGATGGCCGCATGCCTCGTGCGGTGATCTTCGGAGCCGGTCACGGCAGCACGTATCCCAGCGAGGACAGTCATGGCTATGCCTTGGCAGCCGACGCCATCCGCGCTGCAAGCCGGGTCGATGCCACGCTCATCGAGCACTGGGATTTCGATCTTGGTGGCCCGCTGTTCGACGGCAGGCCGATCTGCTGCATCGATACCGGCAACATCCCGACCACCATGCATGACAATGCCGGCAACCGGGCCAAGATCGAGGCGAAGACGCGCGAGGTCCTGGCATTGCCGGCCGTGCCGATCCTGCTCGGCGGCGACGACTCCGTGCCCATTCCCTTCCTCGCCGGATTTGCGGATCACGGCCCGGTCTGGATCCTGCAGATCGACGCCCATATCGACTGGCGCGACGAGTTGCATGGCGAACGATACGGCTATTCGAACCCGATGCGCCGGGCGAGCGAGATGCAGCATGTTGCCGGCATCGTGCAGGTCGGCATCCGTGGCGTCGGTAGCGCACGCATCACCGAAATCGAAGCTGCGCGGCGCTATGGCAGCCGTTTCGTGACCGCCCGCGAGGTTCACGCCCAGGGCGTCGAAGCCGCTCTCCGATACATTCCGGAAGGAGCGCGGATCGTCATCACGCTCGACTGCGATGGCCTCGATCCCGGTATCATGCCTGGCGTAGCTGCGCGTACACCCGGCGGCCTCACCTATACGCAAGTGATCGACCTGATCGCGGGCCTCGGCAGGCGGGCCAAGATCGCAGGATTCGACCTTGTCGAGCTCTATCCTCCCGCCGACATTGACGGCCTGTCGGCGATGACCGCCGCGCGCCTTCTCGTCAATGTAATCGGCACCATCGTCCGTCAAGTTTGAAAGCCGGCTTCCTCACGCATGATGGCCAGACAAGATTTCATCGGCTGCCGGCCAGGCGCGAAGATTCTCAACCGGCATGCTAGGGTTGCGAATCATGAAGCGACTTGGGCTCTTCACAAGTTTCGTCCTCACCCTCGCCTGCGTGCTCACTGGCGCGCGAGCGCAGGACTTTGATCGTGCGCCAGGCGAGAACGACCTGGCTTTCGCCAAACGTGTTGTCGGGTTCGCCGACAATGCTGATCCGCACACCACAGCCGTGAGCTGGAGCGGCCTCCAGACACTCTTCGTCGATTACCAGACCGCTGAGGACTATCCGGAACGCCCGCTCGTCGCGCTGCAACGGCTAGCTGACAACAGATATCGCACAATCCAGGTCACGATCGGTGAACAAGAGGGCGACACGCCGGACATAGCGCTCGGCCTCGCCAACGCCGACCACGACCCGGCAAAGGAACTGATCGTGATACTTTCCTGGGCTCAGATGCACTACGATGTCGAAGGGACGCTCTACGAAGTTCGCATCTTCGATGGCCCCAAGCCAGGCCAGAAGGCGCTGACTCAATTGAAAGCGAGCCGGAAGTTCGACGCCACATGCGACTGCCATTGGCGCGACGGCACAACGAAGCACTTCCGCTTCAAGACGATCGCAGCGGTCAAGACTGAACTGAAGCGCCTGGGTTATTAGCCGCCGGCGAGGGCTCGCTTCCCGGATGCTGCCCTCGCCATCTCGCCTATGCTGGCCCGCAATCGTCACCAGCGCCGGCACAGGCACAGTCTGGGTCGCTCGTCAGAACTCCATATCACCGAAGTCACCGCCATTGTCGGAGCTGGCATCGCCTGCCTGATCGGCTTCGTCCGGCTGCGGCGTCGGCTGTTCAGCTGCCTTCGCTTCGCTGCCGCCAAACATGCCGGCGATCGCGTTGCCGAGCAGCACTCCGCCGGCCACGCCCATCGCGGTCTGCGCAGCGCCAGCAAGAAAACCGCCGCCTGCCCGCTGTGGCGTGTCCTGCGGCCCTTCAGTTGCAACGGAGGCGGCGCGCCCTACCCGCGGAACCGAGCCCGAGCGCCTGCCGCCGCTGCGGCCGAAGAAGCTGCTGAGCGGTCCACCGCCGGCGGGCTGCTGCGCCTGCTCTTCCAGTTCTTCGATGCGCGCCTGAGCTGCGTTCAAGGCCTGCTCCTGAACCACGATCGTCTGGGCCATGTAATATGGCGCGCCAGGCTGCTGGCCGATCTGATCCTGGATGAAGCGCTCTGCTTCCGCATCGCGCGGCGACGCCTGGCGCTCGACATTTGCCAACTTCTCGAAGAGGCGTCCGATCGCCTGTTGATCGTTTCTGTCCATGATATCCGCCTCCGGTCGTGGTCCGACGCCGGCTATTCGCGCTCGCCGGTGAAGTTCAACAGCAGTTGGAAGATGTTGATGAAGTTCAGATAGAGCGAGAATGCACCGAAGACAGCGAGCTTCTGCTGTGATTCCGCACCGAAGTTTTCCGCATACTGCTCTTTGATAGTCTGGGTATCCCAGGCGGTGAGGCCGATGAAGACGGCGATGCCGATCACCGAGATCGCGAACTGGAGCGCGGTCGAGCCCAGGAAGATATTGACGATGCTGGCGATCACCACGCCGATCAGGCCCATGATCAGGAACGACGAGAACTGCGTCAGGTCGCGTTTGGTCGTGTACCCGTAAAGGCTGGTCGCGCCGAACATGGTGGCGGCGATGAAGAAGGTGCGTGCGATGCTGGTGCCGGTAAAGACCAGGAACACGGAAGCCAGCGACAGCCCCATGACCGCGCAGAATGCCCAGAACATCGCCTGGGCGCCGGCCGCCGACATCGTCTGCATCCGGAAGGAGAACAAGAGCACAAAAGCCAGTGGTGCCAGCATAACCACCCATTTCAGCGGTGTGGAGAAGATCGGCACGTAAAGCGCGGGTGTGGAAGCCACCACGAACGCGATCACGCCCGTAACGACGAGGCCAAGGCCCATGTAGTTGTAGACGCGCAGCATGTGCCGGCGCAGGCCTTCGTCGTAGACGGCTCCGGCTCGGGCTCCGGCCCCGATATATCCGAGATTGTTCATGTGGTTCTCCTTCTTGAAGGTCGATCAGTAAAGCGTCTTGGCGAGCGCTTCGGCCGTGAGATCTATGCCTTGGATGTCGCTACGTGCGACGACCGCGTAGGCGACCTCGCCGATCTGGAAATAAGCTGAGGAAACGTCGCCCGAGGGAACGACAGTCGGCTTGACGACGTCGAATGTCCCGGGCCTGATTGCGAACAACGAGACCAGCCCCATCTCTTTCGTCTCGACAGCCATCTCGACGCTCGGGCCGAACTGCGATGGGTAGATCTGCACGTCGCGGACCGTCCAGTCCGCTGGCAGCGATGGCATAATGATCGCCGTCGCGGCGCGAACTTCGTCGGCATTGTAGCCGGGCGCTTCGGGTTGCGACGACATCGCCTCGCGCACGAGCGTCGTGCGGTGCGCCCGGACCGCGTCCTCCACATAGGCGGGCGGATGGGTCGAAGCGACGACTTCCGTCACCGATATCGGTCCGATGAGCCCGTTCGCAAGCCAGCCGGCAGCGACGAAGACAGCGACTGCCGCCGCTCGCTGCAAAGCACCAAGGACGCGGCCGCGCGCCAATCCCCGCTCCAGCCGCCGTGCGGCCTCGGCCGTCGAGGGCCGCGCCATGCCTTTCGATCCGGCAAGCGCCACGCGCAATTCGTCACGCATCCGCAGGTCGGACATCACCCGCGCGGCCGCGTCCGGGCGGGCCGAAAGGAACGCCTCGACCTCGATGCGGCGTGCCACGTCCAGCTGATCGTCGACATAGGCGTCGAGATCGGTGTCGGTCACGGGATCGCGCAGTTGGTTCATTATCGACCTCCGACGATCTTCAGATGGCCTTTCGCCCGTGCCGGTGCCGCGTCCTCCATCTCGCGGAGTGCCGCACGTGCCCTGCCGATGCGCGACATCAGCGTGCCAAGCGGCACGCCGCTAACCTCGGCCGCCTCGCTGTAGCTGAGCCCCTCGATGGCGACGAGATGCAGCGCGCAACGTTGCTCTTCCGGCAATGTGAAAAAAGCGTCGCGCACCTGTGCCAGACGGACCGAATGTTCCTGCGCAGCCTGGACGCTGGCCTCGGCGAGATAGCCGGCCTGTTCGATGCGCATTGCTTCGGATTTGCGGGATCGCAAGCCGTCGATGAACGCGTTGTGGACGATCGACAGCAGCCATACGCGAAGGTTTCCGCCGGAGCGGAAGCTGCCGCGTCGCTCATAGGCACGCACCAGCGCATCATGCACCAGATCCTCTGCATCGGCGCTGTCGCGTGTCAGCGAGCGTGCATAGCGGCGCAGTGAACCGAGCTGTCCCAGAATGTCGAAGCGTGGCATCGGCCGTTTCATGTCCTGTTTACGGAGCAGGTCGGAATTTTAATCCCGCTCGCCCGAATTTTTCGGCTCGCCGCGCTCTCTCTGGGAGATATCGCGCCTGCCCTCGCCCGGCAGATAGTATCGGCCGCCCTCGAGGCAAACCGACGCCGCGTTGGCGCATATGAAACTGCTGGCAAAGCACGGCCGGTTTGCGTATCACTCCGCCGCCAACGGAAACTTATCGATGTTCGAAAATCTCCAGCCCGCGCCTGCCGACAAGATCCTGGCCTTGATCGGCCTCTATCGCGCCGACCCGCGTCCCGACAAGGTCGATCTCGGGGTCGGCGTCTATAAGGATCGCGACGGCAAGACGCCGGTGATGCGCGCGGTGCGCGAAGCCGAAAAGCGGTTGCTGCAGGGCCAGGATACCAAGACCTATCTCGGCCTCGCCGGGGATACCGCCTTCAACGCGGCGCTGGCCAGGTTGGTGTTCGGCCCAGCCGCCGACATGACACGCATTTGTGCGGCACAGGCGCCTGGCGGCTCCGGCGCGCTGCGGCTGGTGGCAGAGCTGCTGAAAAGGACCCGCACCGACGCGATGGTCTGGCTGTCGGATCCGACATGGCCGAACCACACGCCGGTCATGCGCGCCGCTGGCCTGCAGACACGCGAATATCCCTATTTCGACGCTGCTTCTGGTGCGGTTCGCTTCGACGACATGCTGAATGCATTGAGAACCGCGAATCCTGGCGACGTCGTATTGTTGCATGGCTGTTGCCATAACCCGACGGGCGCCAATCTAGACATCCCGCAATGGGCTGCCATTGCCGATCTTGTCGTTGAGCGTGGTCTGCTGCCTTTTGTCGACATCGCCTATCAGGGCTTTGGCGACGGGCTTGATGCGGATGCCGCCGGCTTGCGCCTTCTGGCGGCAAAAGTTCCGGAAATGGTCGTTGCCTCGAGCTGCTCGAAGAACTTTGCCGTCTATCGCGACCGAGTCGGTGCAGCGCTGATCATGGCGAAAGACGGCGCGCAGGCGGATTTGGCGATGGGCCAGATGCTGTCGGCGGCACGTGCCATGTATTCGATGCCGCCGGACCACGGCGCGGCGGCGGTGCGCATCGTGCTCGAAGACTCCGCATTGCGTTCCGATTGGGAGGCAGAGCTTGAAGAGATGCGGCTGCGCATGCTGCGGCTGCGCGTCCAGTTCGCCGAGGCGCTGCGGCGGCAGTCCAACTCCGACCGTTTCGATTTCGTCGCCAGCCATCGCGGCATGTTTTCCCGGCTCGGCCTGTCGGAAGAGCAAGTCGAGCGGCTGCGCGCCGAGCATGGCATCTACATGGTCGGCGACAGCCGCATCAACGTTGCCGGGCTGCCCGAGGACGGCATGGATGCGCTCGCCAAGGCGATCGTCTCCGTGCTCGACTGATGCTTTTGCTAACTAGGATCTTCCGGAAACCGGCTTCCACTTTCGTATCATGGTCTGGCGACCCATCTGTGGACAAGGCGCCCTCACCGGCTGAAGCCGTTGGCCGCACAGCCGTGTACAGGATAGCGTTTCCCAGATGAAACCCTCGAAAGATATTTCCCGGCTGATCGAGATCATGGCAGCGCTGCGGGCGCCGGAAACCGGTTGCCCGTGGGATATCGAGCAGGACTTTTCGACAATCGCGCCATACACGATCGAGGAAGCCTACGAAGTGGCGGACGCCATTGCGCGCGGCGACCTCGACGATCTGCGGGATGAGCTCGGCGATCTCCTGCTGCAAGTGGTCTACCACGCGCAAATGGCCGAGGAGGCCGGCGAATTTTCATTCGGCGATGTGGTCCAGGCCATCACCACAAAAATGATCCGCCGCCACCCCCATGTCTTCGGCGACGACAAGGCGCGCAGCGCCGGCATGGCCAAGGGCATGTGGGAAAAGATCAAGGCAGAGGAAAAGGCGGTGAAGCGCAGTGCGCGCCTCACCCGTGGGCTCGACCCGGAAGACCATGGCAAGGGCTTTCTCGACAGCGTGCCGGTCGCGCTGCCCGCGCTGACCCGGGCGCTCAAGCTGCAGGAAAAGGCCGCCCGCGTCGACTTCGACTGGAGCGAGGCGGCACCGATCCTCGAAAAGATAGAGGAGGAGATCGGCGAATTGCGCGAAGCGCTGGCCAAAGGCGACAGCGCGCCGATCAAGGATGAGTTCGGCGACATGCTGTTTGCGGTCGTCAATCTCGGCCGGCACCTCAGAATTGATTCCGAAGCGGCACTCAGCGGCACCAACGAAAAATTCCGGTCGCGCTTCCACTATGTCGAGCGGACGCTGCAAGCGTCGGGAAACAGCCTCGAAGAGGCGACGCTGGACGAGATGGAAGCGCTCTGGCAGCAAGCAAAAAGTGCGAAGTAAAGGTCCCTACCCGTTGTTTTGACGGCGCAATCGGCTTTCGATCTCCTGCCGGGCGCTGTGCGTGGCCTTGAGCGCGATGGTCACGCTGCCATCCTCATTGTCATCACGCAAGACGATGTCGCCGTTGCGGTAAAGCCAGTCGACGACGGCGAGTTGGTCGGGCTTGAGCGTGACGGTGAACGTCTCCAGTTCGCCCGACATCATCGTCTCGATGATCGCCTTCAGCGCATCGATGCCCTCGCCGGTCACCGCCGATATGGCGATTGGCGGTGCCTTCTTGCCGTCAGCACCATCAGCAAGCAGCCGCGCCCGGTTGCCCTCGTCGAGCCGGTCGATCTTGTTCCATACTTCGATGACTCGCTTGCTATCGCGGGCATCGACGCCGAGATCGGCAAGGATGCGCTCGACATCTCCGGCCTGCGCGGCCGTATCGGGATCGGAGATGTCGCGCAGATGAATGACGAGGTCTGCCTCGACCACTTCCTCCAGCGTCGCCCTGAAGGCCGCGACCAGATGCGTTGGCAGGTCGGAAATGAAGCCGACCGTATCGGAAAGGATGATCGGCGTACCGTGCGGCAGGCGCACGCGGCGCAGCGTCGGGTCGAGCGTGGCAAACAGCATGTCTTCGGCCAACACCCCTGCTCCGGTTAGCCGGTTGAACAGCGTCGACTTGCCGGCATTGGTGTAGCCGACGATCGCCACCACCGGAAATGGCACCTTCTTGCGCTTGGCGCGGTGCAGGTCGCGGGTGCGGCGCACGGTTTCGAGCTCGTGCTTCAGCTTGGTGATCTTGTCCTGCAGCACACGCCGATCCGACTCGATCTGGGTCTCGCCAGGACCGCCGAGAAAGCCGGCGCCGCCGCGCTGGCGCTCGAGGTGGGTCCAGCTTCGGACAAGCCGGCCCTTCTGGTAGTTGAGATGGGCAAGGTCGACCTGCAGCGTGCCTTCTTTGGTGCGGGCGCGCTCGCCGAAAATCTCCAGGATCAGCCCGGTGCGGTCGAGCACCTTGGCGTTCAACTCTTTTTCGAGGTTGCGCTGCTGTACCGGGGTCAGCGGATGATCGACAATAACCACTTCCGCGTGGCCCTCTTTGACGATCTCGGCGAACTCCGCGACCTTGCCGCTGCCGAGCAGGGTCGCCGGACGTGGATCGTTGACGGTCACCACCGCCGTGTGGACCAGGTCAAGGTCGATGGCGCTGGCGAGGCCGACCGCCTCGTCGCGACGGGCCTCGGCGGAACGGGTCAGGCGCGGACGATTGGTATCGTCGTCGCCACGCGGCTGCCGGGTAAGCACCGGCACGATGACGACCGCCCGGGTCGGACCGTTCGCCTCTGTCCCGGTCTGATGTGCTGGTTTTCCGCGAACGCTGCGGTCCGCGTCTTTCTCACGTGCCAATCAGGCGCCCTGGCTTTCCTCACCATCGAACATCTGAACCGGCTGGCTCGGCATGATCGTGGAAATAGCGTGCTTGTAGACAAGCTGGGAATGGCCGTCGCGACGCAGCAGAACGCAGAAATTATCGAACGAAGTGACCACGCCGGTCAGCTTCACGCCGTTGATGAGAAAGATGGTGAGTGGGTTTTTGCTCTTGCGAACTGAATTCAGGAACAGGTCCTGAAGATTTTGCGATCGTTCCGCCATTGTTCTTGTCTTTCGCCGATCCCCTTCGGTTTGCAGGCCAATGCGCCAAATTAGCCGGCACATGTCAAGCACGCAAACACCATCTTGCCGTCAGTAACGACAAGCAGAACGAGATATATTGATGTTCATTCCATCTGTGCGGTTATCAGGCTGGACTTTTTTCCGCAACGTCAAAAAAGGCCTGCCGTAATGAAACTGTTATCGAGCCCGGGTGGCCGTTGGCGACGGGAGCGCCATCGATCGCCACCACCGGCATGGCAATCGTGGTTGCAGAACTGATGAAAACCTCGCGCGCGGCCTTGGCTTCGGCAACCGAAAAGCCGCGCTCCTCAATCTTCAGGCCAAGCTTGGCGGCGACATCGAACAGTGTCGTGCGGGTGATGCCGCGCAGGATGCCGTGCTCGGCGGGCCGTGTCACCAGCACGCCGTCCCTGGTGATGATCCACGCGTTCGACGATCCACCTTCCTTGACGGTACCGTCAACATCAACGAACCAGGCCTCCTGAGCGCCGGCTTCCTTGGCTTTCTGCTTGGCCAGCACGTTCGGCAGCAGGCCGACCGACTTGATATCGACCCGATCCCATCGGTTCTCCGGCACCGTGATGACCCGGATCCCGCTCTCGGCCCGCTTCGCGGCAACTGCAGGATCGGCTTTTTTGGCGATCACCACCAGTGACGGCTTCGTGCCCGCCGGCGGGAAGAAAAACTCGCGGCTGGCGACGCCGCGTGTCACCTGGACGTAGATCAGACCGTCGACGACATGGTTGCGGCGCACCACCTCACGCATGACGAGCGGCAGCACGCCGCGCGTGATCGGCCAATCGATCGAGAGTTCGGTAAGTGAGCGGTTCAATCGAGCGAGATGGCGCGGCATGTCGACGATGAAGCCTCGTGCCACCTCGCAGACCTCGTAGACGCCATCGGCGAATTGATAGCCACGGTCTTCGATATGCACCGAAGCTTCGGCGTGAGCGACATAGCGCCCGTTAACATAGGCAATGCGCGGCATGGCAAATCCCTGGAAGAAGTCCCAGCTTTCTTATGCGATTCCAAGGACCGCAGTAACCGATAATTGCGTGGGCCACGACTGGTTTGGCTGTCAGACGCCCAGCGACTTCAGCTTGCGGTGCAATGCAGAGCGTTCCATGCCGATAAACTCTGCCGTCTTCGAGATGTTGCCGCCAAAACGGTTGATCTGGGCGATCAGATAATCCTTTTCGAATTGTTCGCGTGCTTCACGCAGCGGCAGCGCCATTATGTGCTGATCGGACTTGTTTGGAGTGCGCGGCATGACGTCGCCGATCTCGGCAGGCAAGAGGTCGGCGGTGATCGGCGCATCGACATCGTCGCCACGCGCCAGGATCATCAGACGCTCAACATTGTTTCGCAACTGCCGAACGTTGCCCGGCCAGTTGTGCGCCTGCAGCACCGCCAGCGCGTCGTCGCCGATGCGACGCGGCTTGATGCCGGCCTGGCGAGCGATCTGCTTCATGAAATTGTCGACCAGATAAGGAATGTCCTCGCGACGCTCGGCCAGTCCCGGCACCATGACCGGAACCACGGCCAGGCGATGATAAAGGTCCTCACGGAAACGGCCGTCGGCGATCATGGCTTCGAGGTTCTGCGAGGTCGACGAGATGATGCGCACGTCGACCTTGACCCGCTTGGTGCCCCCTACCCGCTCGAACTGCTGTTCGACCAGCACGCGCAGGATCTTGTTTTGCGTCTCGCGCGGCATGTCGGCCACTTCATCGATGTAGAGAATGCCGCGATGGGCTTCCTCCAGCGCGCCGACCTTGCGTTCGACGCCGTTCGATTCGGTGCCGAACAGCTCGATCTCCATACGCTCAGGCGTGATGTTGGCGGCGCTCAGCGTCACAAAAGGTGAACTCTTGCGCGCCGACAATGCGTGGATGGCGCGCGCCGCCAGTTCCTTGCCCGAGCCGGAGGGGCCGATAATCATGACGCGGCTGTTGGTCGGCGCGACGCGCTCGATGGTCTGGCGCAATTGGCTCATTGCGGACGACATGCCGATGAGGTCGAAAGTCTCGCCGCTGCGCAACTTGAGATCCGAAACCTCGCGTCTCAATTTGGACGTTTCAAGCGCCCGTTCGGCAATAAGGATCAGCCTGTCGGCCTTGAACGGCTTTTCAATAAAATCATAGGCGCCGCGGCGGATGGCCGAGACCGCCGTTTCGATATTGCCGTGGCCCGAGATCATCACCACCGGCAGGTTCGGGTGCATCGTCTTGATCTCGTCCAGCAGAGCGAGGCCATCGAGCCGCGAGCCCTGCAGCCAGATGTCGAGGAAGATCAGCCGGGGTGCTCGGTCGGCGACCGCCGCCAGCGCGCTGTCGGCGTCAAACGCCGTGCGTGTTTCGTGACCTTCGTCGCTCAGGATACCGGCGACGAGTTCGCGGATGTCTTCCTCGTCATCGACGATGAGAATATCAGACGCCATTACCGACCTTTTCAGTTTCTTTTTCGTGTTCTGTCTTGCCCTCGCCGCGTATCGGAACTGTGGCGGCAACCGGCAGGATGATGCTGATCATTGCACCCCGCCCATCGTGGAAGTCCGCTGGTGCATCGTGCAATTCGAGTCGCCCGCCATGGTCCTCCACGATCTTCTTGACGATAGCGAGGCCAAGCCCGGTGCCTTTCTCGCGTGTCGTCATGTAAGGCTCGAGCAAGCGCTGCCGGTTTTCGCGCGGCAAGCCCCTGCCGTTGTCGATGACGTCGATTCGAATCGCGCCATTCTGACGCCCGGCTTGAATCCGGATTATGCCGTGCGGACGATCCTCTGCATCAAGTCCGTCGATGGCTTCGGCAGCATTCTTGATGACGTTGCCGAACGCCTGCGCCATCAGGCGGCTGTCGAACGTGCCTTTGAGCGGCTCATTGCCGAAGACGCGCTCGAAGGTGATGTCGGCGCGGCTTACTTCGACCAGGAACGAGGCCTCGCGCAACGAATCGCGCAGATCGATTGCCTTCATTTCCGGTTTCGGCATGCGGGCGAACGCCGAGAACTCGTCGACCATGCGGCCGATGTCCTCCACTTGCCGGATGATGGTGTCGGTGCATTGATCGAAAACCTCACGGTCCTCGGTGATGACCTTGCCGTAACGGCGCTTGATGCGCTCGGCCGAAAGCTGGATCGGCGTCAGCGGGTTCTTGATCTCGTGGGCGATGCGCCGCGCCACGTCGGCCCATGCAGAGGAACGCTGTGCCTGGACCAGATCGGTAATGTCGTCGACTGTCACGACGTAGGACTTATCCTCCGAATCCTCCGAACCGTCGTCGCCGGCTTCAATAGTGATCTGCACGTTGAAGGTCCGTTCGGTGCCGGCACGATAGAAGGTGACCTGTTCGCGATAGACCGGCTTGCCCGATTTGCGGCCGATCTCGAAAACGCGGCCGACATGCGGCAGCACCGCGGAAAGGTTCTGCCCAAGCGCTGCCGGAGCGGATATGGCCAGCATCGTTTCGGCCGAACGGTTGACGATGGTGACGATGCCATATGGATCGACGCCGATGACCCCGGCGGTGACGCCGGCAAGCACCGCCTCCGAAAAGCGCCGCCGCTCGTCGATCAAATCCTTGGCCGACAGGATCTCGTTGCGCTGCGATTTCAGCTCCATCAGCATCTTGTTGAAGGTGTCGCCGAGCGAGGCGACGTCACCGTCGGAGGGGCGGACAGGCACGGCTACGTCGAGATTGCCGGTAGCGACCTCGTCGGCGGCGCCGATGAGCTGACGAATCGGCCGCACCAGGCGGTCGGCCACCGCAATGCCGGTCCAGATGGCGGACAGGATAATGATCAGCGTCAGCGACAAATAGGGAAGCGCGAAAGCCACTTGCGAGGTGCGGCGATTGTCTTCGAGACCGCGATATTCGGCTGTGTTGGATTTGACGATCTGCCGCGCCTTGATCACCTCGGGATCGACGAGGCGGATGGTGTAAAGATAGAGGCCGTCGATCTCGCGCAGCTTGACGATGGCACCCATGATGTTACGGGTGCGCGGTTCTATCAGCACCGGCTTGCCGTCTGCAGCGCTTGCCACGGCGCCCTCAGGCGGCTCTGGCATGGCAAAGTCCGCGTCGGTCTTGGCGCTCATGACGAAGGAACCATCGGGCTTGATGAGTGCTGCGTGCGCCAGCGAGCGACCCACCGCCTCCTTGTTCATGAGGTCGAGGAAACCGGTACGATCGAGGCCGTAAAGCGTGCGCGAAGCGTCGAGGTCGTAAGCCATCGACAACGTCGTGCCCTGAAGATTTCGCGCGTTTTCCTGCACATAGGCGTCAGCGATCGACAACGACGAATTGACGATCGTCTTGGTGCGGATCTCGAACCAGCGGTCGAGGCCGATGTCGAGCGTGATCGACGCGATGATCGCCACCATGATCGCGGGGATGGCGGCGACCAGGGCAAACATCGCTACTATGCGCACATGCAGGCGCGACGCAGCCTTGCCATGTCGTCGTGCCATCAGGATGCGGTGCACCTCGCGGCCGACCAGCAAGATCAGAAACAGGACGAACGCCGCATTAAGTGCAATCAGCGCCAGCGTCGTCCTCGCGTCGGGTGTGATCGGCGTCGCGCCGACCAGAATGGCGAAGGAGATCGCTGCCGTCACCAGCGCACCGGCAATGGCGATCACGCCCGGCAGCGCAAGCAGCCGGCGACCGTCTCGCGCGCCCGTATTGCTGAAAAGCGATTTGCTCAGTGTCGGTGCGTGCAGGGCCATGTCGCCGTCTAGAGCCAGTGATTGCGTCGGATGTATGCAACGCATTGTGGCGATTATGCAACAATTGTGGCCGAGACGGAAATCTTTCGGCAATCGATCCCCTGGAAAGCGCTCGTAAAGGGATTCGTCTAGACCTGCCTGGACGATTTGTAGACGTTGACGCCGAGTTCGCGAATCTTCTTGCGCAGCGTGTTGCGGTTGAGCCCCAGCAATTCGGCAGCCTTGATCTGGTTACCGCGCGTTGCGGTCATCGAGGCGAGGACCAGCGGATATTCGACCTCGGAGAGGATTCGCTGATAGAGCCCGGCCGGGGGCAGGTCGCCGGCAAACGAGGCAAAATAGCGTTGCAGGAAATGCTCCACCGCCTGGCCGATGGAAAGGTCGTCGGGAATGAGGTTGCCGCCACCTGGAACGACAGGCCTTTCGCCGGTCTTCAACTCCGCCTCGATGATCTCGGCGGAAATCTCGTCCTGCGAATACAGTGCGGCCAGCCTGCGAATGAGGTTTTCGAGTTCGCGCACATTACCGGGCCATGGGTAGCGCTTCATCAGCTCGATGCCGCCGGTGGAAATGCGCTTGGTCTGCAAGCCTTCACTGACGCCGAGCTTGAAGAAGTGGCGGACGAGGTCCGGAATGTCCTCCGACCGCTCGCGCAGCGCCGGCAACCTGAGCGGCACAACGTTCAAGCGGTAGAACAGGTCCTCGCGGAAAAGCCCCTGATTGATCAGTGTGCGCAGGTCCTTGTTGGTGGCAGCGACGATGCGCACGTCGGTCTTGATCGGCGTGCGGCCGCCGACCGTGGTGTATTCGCCCTGCTGCAACACACGCAGCAGCCGCGTCTGCGCTTCCATCGGCATATCACCGATCTCGTCGAGGAAGAGCGTGCCGCCTTCGGCCTGCTCGAAACGGCCGGTGGAGCGGTTCTGCGCGCCGGTAAAGGCACCCTTCTCGTGCCCGAACAATTCCGATTCGATCAGGTCGCGCGGGATCGCCGCCATGTTGATGGCGACGAAGGGACCGCCTCGGCGGCGGCCGTATTCATGCAGCGCGCGCGCCACCAGTTCCTTGCCGGTACCCGACTCGCCGCTGATCATGACCGTCAGGTCGGTCTGCATCATGCGCGCCAGCATGCGGTAGATGTCCTGCATGGCCGCCGAGCGGCCGACCAGCGGCATCGTTTCCGGCGGCTCGTCGGCCCGCGTATCGATCTTCGGCCGCCGCGGCTCGGAAAGAGCGCGGTTGATGATGTTGAGCAGCTCCGTCAGGTCGAACGGTTTCGGAAGATACTCGTAGGCCCCGGTTTCGGAGGCACGAATTGCTGTCATGAACGTGTTCTGCGCGCTCATGACGATGACCGGCAGTTCCGGTCGCGCCTTCTTGATGCGCGGCAGCATGTCGAAGGCGTTCTCGTCAGGCATGACAACATCGGTGATAACCAGATCGCCCTCGCCCGCCGCAACCCAGCGCCACAGCGTCGAAGCGTTGGAGGTGACACGCACGTCGTGGCCGACGCGCGAAAGCGCCTGGTTGAGGACAGTGCGGATGGCCGCATCGTCGTCGGCGACGAGAATATTGCCGCGAACGGTCATTTGCGGTCTCCTTCACCGTCGTCTTCCGTGCCAAACTGGGTTTCTTTCCACGCCGGCATCAGGATGCGGAAAGTGGTGCCGCGCGGGGTCGATTCGCATTCAATGATGCCGCCATGCTCGCCGACGATCTTTGCGACCAGCGCCAGACCGAGACCGGAGCCGTTCGGCTTGGTGGTGATGAAGGGATCGAACAGGATCGGCAGGATATCTTCGGAGACACCCGAACCGTTGTCACGCACGCAGAATTCCAATGGCAGCGACACGCGGTCCTGCGTTCCGGGCACGGAAACACGGATGCCCGGGCGGAAGGCGGTCGACAGCATGATCTCGCCCTGCGGATCGCTGCCGATCGCCTCGGCGGCATTTTTTACCAGATTGAGAAACACCTGGATGAGCTGGTCGCGATTGGCAAAGACCGGAGGCAATGATGGATCATAATCCTCTAATATCTTGATCCGCTTGGCAAAACCGTTCTTGGCGATTGCTTTGACATGGTCGAGCACGACATGGATGTTGACAGGGTAGCGGTCGATCGGCCGCTCGTCCGAAAACACCTCCATGCGGTCGACCAGCGAGACAATGCGGTCGGTCTCGTCGGTGATCAGCCTGGTCAGTGCGCGATCCTCGTCGGACGCCGACAGTTCAAGCAGCTGCGCGGCTCCACGAATGCCGGACAGCGGGTTCTTGATCTCATGGGCAAGCATCGCGGCGAGGCCGGTAACCGAGCGTGCCGCGCCGCGATGCGTCATCTGCCGGTCGATCTTGTCGGCCATTGAGCGTTCCTGGAACATCACCACGACCGAGCCTGGAAATTCCGTCACTGGTGCGACGTAGAGGTCGACCACCTTCTCGATGCCGAGACGTGGCGACGACACGTCGACCCGGTATTCGTTGACCGGCGCCCGGCGCTCGCGCACCTGGTCGACAAGCGTCAGCAGCGGGCTGCCGAAAGGAATGAGCTTGTGCAGCGTGTTGCGGGCGAGCATCGTGGCGCTCGACCGGAAAAAATCCTCGGCATCGGCATTGGCGAAGGTGATGAAACCTTGCGGATCGACCATGATCACCGGCCGGCGAATGGTGTTGAGCACAATATGCGCGGCGTCCGCCATATCCGTGCTCTGTGTGACGGTGGCGTTCATGCCGCACTCCGCAGGTTCGCCGCTTCGGGAGCGGTTGAAAACATGTCACGCAGCAACGCAATGACACGCCCAGGCTCGAAAGACGTGAGTATGGCCTTGCGCCGGTCGTCGCTTGTGCCGCCGGCGTGGCGGTCGAGATACCAGCCGAGATGCTTGCGCGCCTGGCGCAATCCGCTTTCCACGCCATAGAGCGTCAGCATGTCTTCGTAATGGGCAATGACGTAGTCGCCCAGCGCTTGCGGGCTGGCCGGCATGCCGGCTACCGGCTCGGCCAGCGCGGCCGCTACAATGCTGCCGGCCGTCCAAGGCGCGCCATAGTGCGCGCGGCCGATCATCACCGCGTCGGCGCCGGACTGGTCGAGGATCGACGCTGCCTCCGCCGGCGAGCCGACATCGCCATTGGCAACGACGGGGATCGAGACGGCCTGCTTGACACGTGCGATGGCACGCCAGTCGGCCGTGCCCTGATAGAACTGGCAACGTGTGCGGCCGTGCACCGTCACCATCATCACCCCGGCCTGCTCGGCGCGTCGCGCCAGCATCGGCGCGTTGAGCGCGCCTTCGTCCCAGCCGAGCCGCATTTTGACCGTGACCGGCACGTCGACCGCGCCGACTACCGCTTCGATCAGCGACAGCGCGTGGTCGAGGTCTCGCATCAGTGCCGAACCGGCATAGCCGCCCGTCACCTTTTTGGCCGGACAGCCCATGTTGATGTCGATGATGTCGGCGCCTTCGCCGACCGCGATTCGCGCGCCCTCGGCCATGTGCATCGCTTCGCGGCCGGCAAGCTGGACCATGTGGACAGGCAGCCCGGAATGACGGATGCGCAGGCCCGAGCCAGCCCTGCCCTTTGCAAGCTCACCGCTCGCCACCATTTCCGAAACTACCAGCCCGGCGCCATGCGCATGGGCGCGCTGCCGGAACGGTTCGTCGGTAATGCCCGACATCGGCGCGAGAAACACGCGGTTGTGGATTCTCACGCCACCCACGTCCAGCGGTGAAGCCAATTTGGTCACATCAGGCATGCACAAAAACCAAGCATCTTCTATTGCTGCACATTCTCTAGCCAGAACGACGGCAATGTGCAACGCGCAATGTCGTGACATTAAGGCGCATTTGGGAAAAAAAGGATCGCCGGACCGCATCAATCCTGGGTCTTCCGAAAGCGATACCACTTTTCGGGATCATGCGCTAAGCGTCTCGGCATGAGAGATGTGAGCGAAAAGCAAGCTGCGGACGACAAGGTCGCGGTGGTCATCGTTGCCGCCGGCCGCGGCGCGCGCGCCGGACAGGCCAATGGGCCGAAGCAGTACCAGCAGATTGGCGGCGGCGCCGTTATCGCACGCACGCTCGACGCCTTTCTGACGCATCCAAAAATTGGAGCTGTCGTCGTTGCTATCCATGCCGACGACGGCGCGCTTTTTCGCCGTGCGGCCGGTGCGAACGCCGACCGTGTCGTCGCGGTCACCGGCGGTACGTCACGGCAGGAGTCCGTCCGCCTTGGACTGCTGGCGTTGAGAAGCCATGCGCCGGGCCGGGTCCTGATCCATGATGCGGCTCGGCCGTTTGTCGATGCGGAACTGATAGACCGTACGATCGCCGCCATTGAAGAGCGCCAGGGAGCGCTGCCTGCTTTGCCCGTTGCTGATACGCTGAAGCGCGAAACGGCCGAAGGCATGATCGGCGAAACAGTGTCCAGGGCCGGGCTCCATGCCGCACAGACACCGCAAGGCTTTCCGTTCTGGCCGATCCTGGCTGCGCACGAAAAGGCTCATCATCTGGGCAAGGCGGATTTCACCGACGATGCGGCAATCGCCGAATGGGCGCATATTCCGGTGAAGATCGTTCCCGGCTCGCCGGACAATGTCAAACTGACCTGGGCAAGGGATATTGCGATGGCGGATCAGCGGCTTTCCGGGGGGGCACGTTTTCCGGACATCCGAACCGGCAATGGCTATGACGTCCATGCGTTCGAGCCCGGCGACCATGTCACCCTGTGCGGCGTCGCCATTCCACACGACAGGAAGTTATCCGGCCATTCGGATGCCGATGTCGGTCTCCATGCCTTGACCGACGCCCTGCTGGCCACCTGCGGCGCCGGTGACATCGGCACGCATTTCCCGCCCTCCGACCCGCAGTGGAAAGGGGCCGCTTCACGCATCTTCGTCGAACACGCGGTGAAGCTGGTGCGCGAGGGCGGCGGGCGCATTGCCAACGCCGACATCACCCTGATCTGCGAGGCGCCGCGCGTCGGCCCACATCGCGAGGCAATGACCGAAGCGCTTTCGGCAATGCTGCGAATTTCGCGCAATCGCATCTCGATCAAGGCGACAACCAATGAGAAGCTCGGCTTCGTCGGCCGTGAGGAAGGCATAGCGGCCATCGCGACCGCCAGCGTTGTGTTTCCAGGGGATGTCCCCGAGTGAGCAATAGCGATCTCGCAGATGCCCTGCTTCAGGCCTGCCAGCAGCGCGGCATCATGCTGGCGACGGCGGAGAGCTGCACCGGCGGCATGATCATCGCCGCGCTGACCGACATCGCCGGCTCTTCCGCGGTGGTCGATCGCGGCTTCATCACCTATTCCAACCAGGCCAAGACCGAGATGCTCGGCGTCTCGGCCGCTACGCTCGAGGCGCACGGCGCAGTCTCGCGCGAGACTGCGGTGGAGATGGCGGCCGGAGCCTTGGCGCATTCGCCGGCCGGGCTCGCCCTGGCGGTGACTGGCATCGCCGGTCCGGACGGCGGCTCTGCGGAAAAACCTGTCGGCCTGGTCTGGTTCGGCGTTGCCGTGGCTGGCCGGCCGGTAGTCAGCGAATGCCAGCTGTTCGCCGACAAGGGCCGTGATTTCATCCGCCGGGAGACGGTGCGGCATGCGCTTGAACTGGGTCTACGCGCGCTCGCTGCGGATCAGGCTGCCGATGGCGCGCCGTAGGTGATTTCGGCCCGTTTCTCGAACGCCTCGGAGAACATGCGGAAGGCGCGGTCGAACATGGTTCCCATCAACGCACCCAAAATGCGGCTCTTGAACTCGTAGTCGATAAAGAAGCAGACGTTGCAACCGCCGCCGTCCGCCGGGTCGAAGCGCCAGACATTGCTCAGATATTTGAAAGGGCCGTCGATATATTTGACATCGATGGCGTTCTCGTCCGGCTTCAGCAGCACCTGCGTGGTAAAGGTCTCGCGGATCGCCTTGTAGCCGATGCTCATGTCGGCGATGAGCAAGGTGCGTCCGTCGCGTTCCTTGCGCGAACGAACCGTCAGTGCCTCGCAAAGCGGCAGGAATTGCGGATAGGATTCGATATCGGCAACCAGAGCGAACATCTGCTCCGGCGTATGCGCAACGCGGCGATGGGCTTCGAATTGTGGCATGAAACCAGTGTGTTAGGCGGACTTCCTGAGAAACGCTTCGCGCGCCGCGCGTAGTCTGGCGAAATCGTCGCCGGCATGGTGCGACGAGCGCGTCAGCGGGCTTGACGCCACCAGCAGGAAGCCCTTGGTCTTGCCGATCGTCTCGAAGGACTTGAATTCCTCCGGCGTGACGAAGCGGATCACCGGATGGTGCTTCTTCGACGGCTGCAGATATTGGCCGATGGTCATGAAGTCGACATTGGCCGAACGCAAATCGTCCATCAGCTGCAGGATTTCGTTCCGCTCCTCGCCAAGGCCGACCATGATGCCGGACTTGGTGAAGATCGAGGGGTCGAGTTCCTTGACCCGCTGCAAGAGCCTGATCGAGTGGAAATAGCGCGCACCCGGCCGAACAGTCAGATAGTTAGACGGCACGGTCTCGAGATTATGGTTGAAAACGTCCGGCTTGGCCGCCACGACGATCTCCAGTGCACCGTCCTTGCGCAGGAAATCGGGCGTCAGGATTTCGATCGTCGTCGATGGGGTCGCTGCCCTGATCGCACGGATGACATCGGCAAAATGCTGGGCCCCGCCATCGGCGAGATCGTCGCGATCGACGGAGGTGATGACGACATGGCTCAACCCCATCTGCTTGACCGCATGCGCGACACGCGCCGGCTCGTCGGGATCGAGTGCGGTCGGGATGCCGGTGGCGACATTGCAAAAGGCGCAGGCCCGCGTGCAGATCTCGCCCATGACCATGAAGGTGGCGTGCTTCTTCTCCCAGCACTCGCCGATATTGGGGCAGCCCGCCTCTTCGCAAACCGTCACCAGTTTGTGAGATTTCACGATTTCGCGCGTCTCGGCATAGCCTTTCGACATCGGCGCCTTGACGCGGATCCAGTCAGGCTTGCGCAGTACGTCCTGATCCGGCTTGTGCGCCTTTTCGGGATGCCGCAGGCGCGGCGCATTGGCAATCGTGTCGAGGACGGTGACCATGTGAAACCCGGCTCATTGGCAAGCGCTTGTCCAGCGCTCGCTCTACCCACGTCATCTAGGACTTTTCGGCGAAAAGAAAAAGGCCGCGATCACGCATGCCGCGGTGGCCTTTTTCGCATAGCAAGTGCCGACAGAGGTTAGCGGCGCACCAGTCGTCCGACCGCAATCAGAATGCAGGCACCGATGAAGCCGGTGATCAGATAGGCTATCCAGCCGACGCCGAAGATGCCGATGTTCAGGGCCTGCAAGATGGCGTTCAACACGATTGCGCCGACAATGCCGAGAACGATGTTCATGAGGATGCCGGTATTGCTCTTCATGACCATCTCGGCGAGCCATCCCGCCAGGCCGCCGATGATGATGGCTGCAACCCAGCCCACGCCGTTCATTTCCATATGCCCTCTCCTTGTATGATGGATGATGCCTGCGAAACGAATTGCTCTGCCGTCGAGTTCCTTTGTGTCTTCCGTGTGAGACTCGCCCAACTAATTTATCATGCATTCAGTGCGCGGCCATAGGCGTCGAGTACACTCTCCTTCATCATCTCCGACAGCGTCGGGTGCGGGAAGATCGTGTGCATCAGCTCTTCCTCGGTGGTCTCCAGATTCATCGCCACGACGAAGCCCTGGATCAGTTCGGTTACTTCTGCGCCGACCATGTGGGCACCCAGCAACTGGCCGGTCTTCTTGTCGAAAATGGTCTTGACGAAGCCTTGGTCCTCGCCGAGCGCAATCGCCTTGCCGTTTGCCGCGAACTGAAAGCGGCCGACGCGGATGTCCTTTCCGTCGGCTTTCGCTTTGGCTTCCGTCAGTCCGACCGAGGCGACTTGCGGATTGCAATAGGTGCAGCCCGGGATCTTCAGCTTGTCGATGGCATGCACGCCGGGGAAATTGGCGATCTTTTCCACACAGACCACGCCCTCATGCTCGGCCTTGTGGGCGAGCATCGGCGGTCCGGCAACGTCGCCGATGGCGTAGACGCCCGGCACATTGGTCTTGCCGTAGCCGTCGACGACGACGCAACCGCGGTCCGTCTTCACGCCGAGCGTCTCGAGGCCGAGGTTCTCGATATTGCCTTGTACGCCGACGGCCGAGATCATGCGATCGGCGGTGATCTTCTCGACCTTGCCGTCCTTCATCTCGACATGCGCGGTGACCGAGTTAGTGCCCTTCTCGACCTTGGTCACCTTGGCTTCTAGGATGATCTTCATGCCCTGCTTCTCGAACTGCTTCTGCGCGAATTTCGAGACCTCGGCGTCCTCGACCGGCATCACAGCCGGCAGCAGTTCGACCACCGTCACCTCGGCGCCCATGGTGCGGTAGAATGAGGCGAACTCGATGCCGATGGCGCCCGAGCCCATCACCAGCAGCGATTTCGGCATCTCTTTCGGCACCATCGCCTCGAAATAGGTCCAGATCAACTTGCCGTCAGGCTCGATGCCGGGCAGGGCGCGCGGCCTGGCGCCGGTCGCCAGGATGATGTGCTTGGCGCTATAGGTGCCCTCGCCCTTGACGCCCTTGGGCGCCGGCGGCTGCGGCTCCATCGGCTTCTTCGACGATTTCGACACGACGATCTCGCCAGGTTTGGTCAGCTTGGCTTCGCCCCAGATGACGTCGACCTTGTTCTTCTTCATCAGGAAGCCGACGCCGCCGTTGAGCCGCAGCGAGACCTTTCGCGAGCGATCGACGACGGCGGCTGTGTCGACGCCGACCTTGCCATCGATCTTCAGGCCGTAGTCCTTCAGATGATCCGAATAGTGCATGATCTCGGCGGAGCGCAGCAGCGCTTTGGTCGGAATGCAGCCCCAGTTGAGGCAGATGCCGCCCAAGTGCTCGCGCTCGACGATCGCCGTCTTGAAGCCAAGCTGGGCCGAACGCACTGCAGTGACATAGCCGCCGGGGCCGGAGCCGATGATGATGACGTCGTAGTTCTCAGCCACGGCTTTCTCCTTCACAATTCCAACATGAGGCGCACGAGCGGCGCCAGCGCTTGCCCGACGTTCCGCGTGTTTTCGGCATCGAGATGGACGCCGTCGAGCGGCGTGGTTTTGGCCACCGTGCCGGCATCGAAGAAGCCACAGCCGGCCTCGTCGGCAAGGGCGGAATATTGCGGCGCCAGCCGCTTTGACGCGTCATCGCCGCCAGCGAACATTTCCTTGAACTCGGCGTTTTCCGTGCGGCTGACTACGGGCGGCGCGACGATCAGGATCTGCGGCGCCGGCCAATTGAACGGGTAATCGTGACCGCGCACGATATCGATCAGGCGTTGCATGCCTTGCTTTGCCGCGACAGGATTGCCGTGAATCCACGGCTTCATATCGTTGGCGCCGAGCATGACGACGATCAGATCGATCGGTGCGTGCGTCGTCAGGATTGTTGGCAACAGCCTTGCGCCATTGCGGTCCGCCCCGGCCAAGTGATCGTCGAAGGCGGTGGTTCGGCCATTCAGGCCTTCGGCAACGACCTCGACGCCGCTGCCCAATGCCGCCTGCAGCACGCTCGGCCAGCGATCTTCCAGCGGGTGCCGGCCGAGGCTTGCCGCGTCATAGCCCCAGGTCAGCGAATCGCCATAGCAGAGGACCGTTTTCATGCGTTTTCCCCCCTCCAACAAAGACCTATCCGCAATCGCTACCGCCCGAACAGCCAATGTACGATAATCGTTTACGAGCCGGATTGGATGGAGGCGAAAAGGCTGGTGTAGAATTTCCGCACCGCCCTGTTCCCTGCTTAGACCAGCATGCCCATCGGATTTTCGATCATGCGCTTGAAGGCGACGAGCAGCTCGGCGCCGAGCGCACCGTCGACTGCGCGGTGATCGGTCGACAGCGTCACCGACATGATTGTTGCGATCTTGATCTCGCCGTTCTTCACCACCGCGCGTTGCTCGCCGGCGCCGACCGCCAGGATCGTCGCATGCGGCGGGTTGATGACGGCAGAAAAATCCTTGACGCCGAACATGCCGAGATTGGACACCGCCGTGGTACCGCCCTGATATTCTTCCGGCTTCAGCTTGCGGCTGCGGGCGCGGCCGGCAAGATCCTTCATCTCGTTGGAGATGACGGACATCGTCTTTTCGTCGGCACGCCGGATGATGGGGGTGATGAGGCCGCCGGGGATCGACACGGCAACGCCGACATCGGCGTGCTTGTGCTTGATCATGGCGTTTTCTGTCCACGACGCATTGGCGTCCGGAACCGCCATCAGCGCCATGGCCAGAGCCTTGATGACCATGTCGTTGACCGACAGCTTGTAGGCCGGCGTTTCGCCCTTCTCGGTCTTCTTCACCGGGGCGGCCGCATTGATCTGTGTGCGCAGGGCCAGAAGTGCATCGAGTTCGCAGTCGAGCGTCAGATAGAAATGCGGAATGGTGGTCTTGGCCTCGACCAGCCGCCGCGCAATGGTCTTGCGCATATTGTCGTGCGGGATCAGCTCGTAGGAGCCTTCGGCAAACAGTTTGAGCACCTGCTCGTCCGGCATCGCCTTGGGTGCTGCGGTCGCAGGTGCCGCAGCGCCGGCGGGCGCCGCTTTTGCTGCTGGTGCCGCCTTGGCGCCGCCACTGGAAATCGCGGCATCGACGTCGGCCTTTACCACGCGGCCGTGAGGGCCGGAGCCGGTCAGCGCCGCGACATCTATACCAGCTTCGCTGGCAATGCGCCGGGCCAGCGGCGAGGCGAAGATGCGCTCACCGTTTGCATGGCCGTTGGCGGCCGGCGCCGCTTCCGCCTTAGCTGCAGGTGCGGCAGGCTCCTGCTTCGGCGCTTCGGGCTTTGGTGTTTCAGCTTTGGAGGCGTCCGCTTTCGGAGCCTCAGCCTTTGCCGGCGCAGCGCCGTCACCGCTTTTCGCGGCGGCCGCCGCATCCTCCCCCTCAGCCGCCAGCACCGCGATCAGCGCATTGACCTTGACGCCTTCAGTGCCCGCCGGAACCACCAGCTTGGCGACCGTGCCTTCGTCGACGGCTTCGACTTCCATCGTTGCCTTGTCGGTCTCGATCTCGGCAATCACGTCTCCCGGCGAGACCTTGTCGCCTTCCTTGACCAGCCACTTGGAAAGGTTGCCCTCTTCCATTGTGGGCGACAGCGCCGGCATGGTGATGTTGATAGGCATTTTGTCCTCCGCCCTGCTCAGCGATATGTGACGGCTTTGACCGCCTCGACGACCTCGCCGACATTGGGCAACGCCAGCTTTTCGAGGTTCGCTGCATAGGGCATCGGCACGTCCTTGCCGGCAATGGTGATGACCGGTGCGTCGAGGAAATCGAAGGCACGCTGCGAGACCTGATTGGCGATATGGTCGCCGACCGAGTTCTGCGGAAAGCCTTCCTCGACCACCACCAGGCGATTGGTCTTTTTGACCGAGGCGATGATCGTGTCGAAGTCGAGCGGGCGGATGGTGCGCAAGTCGATTATCTCGGCATCGATGCCCATGCCACGCAACTCCGCCTCGGCCTTAATCGCGTAGGTCATGCCGATGCCGAACGAGACGATGGTCACGTCCTTGCCGGATTTGTGAATGCGCGCCTTGCCGATCGGCAGCACGAAATCGTCCATCTTCGGCACGTCGAAGGAGTGGCCGTAAAGGATTTCGTTCTCGAGGAAGATGACCGGGTTCGGGTCGCGGATCGCCGCCTTGAGCAGACCCTTGGCGTCGGCGGCGGTATAAGGCATCACCACCTTCAAGCCGGGAATATGGCTGTACCAGGCGGCATAGCACTGCGAATGCTGCGCGGCGACGCGGGCAGCAGCGCCGTTCGGGCCGCGAAAGACGATCGGGGCGCCCATCTGGCCGCCGGACATATAGAGCGTCTTGGCGGCTGAATTGATGATCTGGTCGATCGCCTGCATGGCGAAGTTGAAGGTCATGAATTCGACGATCGGCTTCAGGCCGGCCATCGCCGCGCCAACACCAACGCCGGCAAAGCCGTGCTCGGTGATCGGCGTGTCGACCACGCGTCTCGGACCGAATTCCTGCAACAGGCCTTGCGTGATCTTGTAGGCGCCCTGGTACTCGGCGACTTCCTCGCCCATGACGAAGACGTCGCCGTCGCGGCGCATTTCCTCCGCCATTGCATCGCGCAAGGCTTCACGCACTGTGGTCGAGACCATTTCGGTGCCGGCCGGGATGTCGGGATCGGCGGCAATTTCCAGCTTGGGCGAGGCGGCAACAGGTGCTGCCGCTTCGTTCTTGGCCGGAGCAGCCGCGGGGGGCGGAGCAGCCGCGGGCGCTTCCGCTTGCGACTCAACAGCCTCCTCGCCGATACCTTCGCCTGCCTCGTCGATGTCTTCGCCATCGACGGCCAGCACGGCGATCAGCGTGTTGACTTTGACACCCTCGGTGCCGGCAGGAACCACGATCTTGGCAAGCGTGCCGTCGTCCACGGCTTCGACTTCCATCGTTGCCTTGTCGGTCTCAATCTCGGCAATGGCGTCACCCGCCGCGACCTTGTCGCCCTCTTTCTTCAACCATTTGGAAACATTACCCTCTTCCATGGTCGGCGAGAGGGCGGGCATGAGAATTTCGATCGGCATGTCCTTGCCCTCTCGTTAAAGTACGATGTCGGTCCAGAGCTCGGACGGATCCGGCTCCGCGTCGTTCTGGGCAAATTCCGCGGCGTCGGCGACGACGTCGCGGACTTCCTTGTCGATGGCCTTGAGTTCGTCCTCGCTTGCCCATTTCTTGTCGAGCAGCCGCGCCTTGACCTGCTCGATCGGGTCACGTTCGGAGCGCATTTTCTGCACTTCTTCCTTGGAGCGGTATTTTGCCGGATCCGACATCGAATGGCCGCGGTAACGATAGGTCTGCATTTCGAGAATGAGCGGCCCGTTGCCGGCGCGGCACCATTCGGCGGCGAGGTCGCCGGCGGCCTTAACGGCGCGCACATCCATGCCGTCGACCTGGATGCCTGGAATCTTGAAGGAGGCGCCGCGGTGCGAGAAATCCGTCTCGGCCGAAGAGCGCGAGACCGAGGTGCCCATGGCGTAGCGGTTGTTCTCGATGATGTAGATCACCGGAAGCTTCCACAGCGAGGCCATGTTGAAGCTTTCGTAGACCTGGCCCTGGTTCGCGGCGCCATCGCCGAAATAGGTCAGCGTCACATTGTTGTTGCCGCGATAGCGGTTGGCGAAGGCAATGCCGGTGCCGAGCGACACTTGCGCGCCGACGATGCCGTGGCCGCCGTAAAAATGCTTCTCCTTGGAGAACATGTGCATGGAGCCGCCCTTGCCTCTCGACAGGCCGCTACGGCGCCCGGTCAGTTCGGCCATGACGCCGCGCGGTGACAACTCCATGGCCAGCATATGACCATGGTCGCGATAGGCGGTGATCATCTGGTCGCCATCGATCAGCGCCATCTTCATGCCGGTAACGACCGCTTCCTGGCCGATGTAGAGGTGGCAGAAACCGCCGATGAAGCCCATGCCGTAAAGCTGGCCGGCCTTTTCCTCGAAGCGGCGGATGAGCAGCATGTGCCGGTAGGCGGCAAGCTCCTGGTCTTTGGTGAATTCAACAGGCTTCGGGGTGGAAAGGCCCGGCGTTTTACCGTCTGATTTGGATTTGGCAGGCGCTTTTCTGGTGGCGGTGGCCATGCATCACTCCCTGTTGGCGTCTCTTGGCGGACAGCGAGGGAGATCAGTTCTCCCACCGATTTGAGGCAGGCTAACATGCAGGGAAGGCTTTCGCCATGCCGAAAACGCATGGCTGTCATGCATCTAAGCAATTAAAATCATTGCAAATATCGCCGATTAACTGAAATCGGATTATCTTGCGACCGGCAACATGATGGTGATCTCGTCGGCGTGAGACAGATTAAGCGCCTTGCGCGCTTGCTCGTCCAGCATGTCCTTCTCCAGCGTGCCCTCATGCATCAGCTGAACGCGGCGCTCGAGATCGATCCGACGTGCCTTGACGGTATCGAGCCTGCCCTGCAATTCGGCAGTCTCAGCTTCGAGCTGATACTTGGAATAGATGCCGAACTCGCCATGATAGGCATGGAAACCGAAATAAGTCAGGAACACCACGCAGAGCGAGGGGATGATCAGCCGGCCGGTGTTTCTTTGCTTGTGCTGGCGTGTCCACATGGTCCGAATCCTCTACGCCGCCTTTGTCGCCCGATTGTGCTTAATGGACGGTTACAGCCTGTTGGATTCAGAGCCAGGAAGCAAAAAAGGGCGGGAATGTCCCCGCCCTCGCCGCCACGGATTTTCTCTCGAAATCAGCTTTTCACGATCGACTTGCCGGCATATTGCGCCTGCTTGCCGAGCTCCTCCTCAATGCGGATGAGCTGGTTGTACTTGGCCATGCGATCCGAGCGCGACAGCGAGCCCGTCTTGATCTGCCCGCAATTGGTGGCAACGGCGAGGTCGGCGATGGTCGAATCCTCGGTCTCGCCCGAGCGGTGCGACATCACCGCGGTATAGCCGGCCTTGTGCGCGGTCTCGACGGCGTCGAGCGTTTCGGTAAGCGAGCCGATCTGGTTGACCTTGACCAGGATCGAATTGGCGACACCCATGCGGATGCCGTCGCGCAGCCGCGCCGTGTTGGTGACGAACAGATCGTCGCCAACCAGCTGCGTTTGCTTGCCGATGAGATCGGTCAGTATTTTCCAACCGTCCCAGTCATCCTCCGCCAGGCCGTCCTCAATGGTGATGATCGGGTAGTCGGCAGCAAGTTTGGCCAGATATCTGGCCTGTGCCTTCGGGTCGCGGGTTTTCCTCTCGCCTTCATAGACGTAGTTGCCATCCTTGAAGAATTCGGTCGCCGCGCAGTCGAGACCTAGCGCAACCTCCTCGCCAGGCTTGAAGCCAGCCTGCTCGATCGATTCCATGATAAAGTCGAGCGCGGCCGGCGCACTCTTCAGGTTGGGAGCAAAGCCGCCCTCGTCGCCGACGTTGGTGTTATGGCCGGCGTCCTTCAGCTTCTTTCGCAGCGTATGAAAGATCTCCGAGCCCCAGCGCACGCCGTCGCGCAGCGTCGGCGCGCCGATCGGCAGGATCATGAATTCCTGGAAATCGATCGGGTTGTCGGCATGCGCGCCGCCATTGATGATATTCATCATAGGCACCGGCAGCACATGGGCCTTGGTACCGCCGACATAACGGTAGAGCGGCAGGTCGGCCGCTTCGGCCGCGGCCTTGGCCACCGCCAGCGACACGCCGAGGATGGCATTGGCGCCGAGCCGGCTCTTGTTGGCCGTACCATCGAGCTCGATCATGGTCTGGTCGATATGGATCTGATTCTCTGCCTCCATGCCGCCGATCGCCTCGAACAGCTCGCCGTTCACCGCCTCGACCGCCGTGAGCACGCCCTTGCCGAGATAGCGGGGGCCGCCATCGCGCAGTTCGACCGCCTCATGCGCGCCGGTAGAGGCACCGGACGGCACCGCGGCGCGACCCATCGAGCCATCTTCGAGCACGACGTCGACCTCGACGGTCGGATTTCCGCGGCTGTCCAGGATTTCACGCCCGACAATGTCGATGATGGCCGTCATTGCGATGTCCCCGATTGATCGATTGAAGCGTCGCGCACCTCTTAGCCAAAGCGCCGCAAAACGCAATCGGGGCAGTTGCAAATATTGCCCCGCGCCCATTGCCGCTCTTGGGACTCACGAAGCACAAAACACTGTCATCATTTGTCATAGGCCGCATGCCGGTTTCTGGTTTATGGCTGTTGTCGCGCGGGGCGAAACAGGAGGAGTTTCGCCATGTCCCAGTTGAGCGGTATTGTGAGTTTGTTCCTGATCGCGGCTGCGTTCCTGACGTCGTGCGACAATCAGCAACCCCCGCAGGGATCGTCGCCTTTGCCGGCCCTGCAGATTGCGCAGTAGCAACCCGCCACATCGAAAGGCCCCCGATTTCCCGGGGGCCTTTTTTGATTCCAGGAGACTTAGTCAGTGCCAGTAAGGTCAATGCCAGTAAGGCTCGACCTTGTAGTAGTTGTATGAGGCGTCACGTGCGGCCTCGCCGTCGGCGCCGGTCAGCTCGTTGATCGAGTAAGAAGGAGCGGCCATCAGCTGGTCTTTGGTGAACGGCACGACATAGCCACCCTTGTTCTCGTCATAATCAAGGCTCGCCCACGGAATGGCGTGGTATTTCTCGCCAATGCCGAGAAATCCGCCAAAACCGATGACGGCAAACATGATTCCGTTCGACAATTTGTCGAGCATGACGTCCTCGATGTCGCCGATATGAGTGCCTTCCGTGTTGTAGACCGATGTGCCGATAACCCGCGAAGCGGCGATGGCTTCGGTGTGTCCCGTCTGGGTCGTCATGGTATTCTCCTCGTCGTCGTTGACATTAGATTTTGACAATGAGGGCCGCGGGCTAAGGTTCCAGGCGGGTTCGAAATTCTTCAAAGTTTTCCTGACGACGCTGCTGTGGCGCAACTGCTGGTTCAACCCACGCTCTTGGCGATGCGATCGAAGGCCATCAGTCGTTCAAGCAATGCGGGAAGATCCTTTAGCGGCACCATGTTGTGACCGTCGGAAGGCGCGTTGTCGGGGTCCTGGTGCGTCTCGATGAAGACGCCGGCGACGCCAACCGCGACGGCCGCGCGCGCCAGCGTCTCGACAAAGCGCCGGTCGCCTCCAGACGAACCGCCCTGCCCACCCGGCTGCTGCACGGAATGGGTGGCATCGAAAATCACCGGCGCACCGATCTCGGCCATGATCGGCAGCGCCCGCATGTCGGACACCAAGGTGTTGTAACCGAAGGATGCGCCGCGCTCGGTCACCAAGACATTGGCGTTGCCGGAGCCGATGATCTTGGCGACGACGTTTTTCATGTCCCACGGCGCGAGGAATTGGCCCTTCTTCACATTGACCACCTTGCCGGTTCTTGCCGCAGCAATCAGCAAATCGGTCTGGCGGCTGAGGAAGGCAGGAATCTGCAGGATATCGGCATGCGGAGCGACGATCGCGCATTGTTCCTCAGTGTGGACGTCAGTCAGGATCGGCAGCACAAAATTCTTGCGCAAGTCGTCGAAGATAGGCATTGCCGCTTCAAGCCCCGCGCCGCGCGTGCCGCCAAGCGAGGTGCGATTGGCCTTGTCGTAGCTGGTCTTGTAGACGAGCCCAATGCCGAGCCTTTCAGTCAATTCCTTTAGCGCACCGGCCATGTCGAAAGCGTGCTGCCGCGATTCCAGCTGACATGGACCGGCGATCAGCGATAAGGGCGCGCTGTTGCCGAAAATGACTTTGCCGACCGCAACGGAAGAGTTCGGCATCAGTGGATTGAGCTTGTTCATGCGATCTCCCGGAAAATGAAGGCGGCGCCCTGCCCTGGCGCCGGCGGCACGATGATATCACCGCCGCGCGTGTGGTGTTCGACGGAATTGGCTGCAAGCAGCTTGGCGACGGCGTCGGCGTGCCTAATCGAAAAGACGATCCCAGCAAAGCGGAGTTCAGATGGCGCGCCGGCAGGAATGCCGAAGCGTGCCGAATAGGCTGCAGGATCCAGAATGGTTACAACGGCATTCGGCAGCTCATAGACAGTGCCGCCCTGCGCCTCGATTCCGGCTGCGATCGAAATCAAGCGGCCTTGTTCGAAAGGTTCGCCAGTGACTGCTACGACTTCGACAATGCCGGTTGCGCCATTAGCGTGGACCTGCAACGCAGTGCGGTCGATGTTCGGCGCATTGATCCGCTCGCAGGCGAAGAGAAAAGCGTCCGTTGCCTTGCCTGTAGCCGCGAAGGCCAGTTTGAACGATGCGGTTTCGCTCGTTCCCGTCGCATCGGTGAAGGCGCGCGAAAAGCTTAGCGCGTCTCCCGCCGACAGACCGGCTTCCATGTAGCGCGCGTAGTCCGCGGCGGCGCTTTCGGTGCCCAGCGCCACGGCAGAAAATCCTTCATCGCCGTTTTCTTCGCGATAGGTGCGATCACGCGCGACAAAGACATTGCGGTTCGCGATCGCCTTTGCCACGGCCTGTCTGTCGGCGACCACGAGCGGCTCGAGATAGGTGCCGTCGGTGAGGAAGACACAGCAGTTTTCCGTTCCGAAAGGGTGGATACCTGTCGGGGCAACGGTAAAGCCAAGCAGGGTCAAGCGCGCCCGCGCAATATCGAGGCTCGCGGTCGGCAGCACCAAGTGATCGAGCGGATGAGGCCTTGCGGAGGTGTTCTCGGTCATGTCCGCGCGATGTGCCTCATTCCTGAAAATGGTTCAAGGGCTTGGCCGACGCCTCAGCGGCAAGACCACTATCAGCGGGTAGTGGACGGCGGCTCGTCACCTTGCAACGATGTCGGCCGAATAACGCAATTCGCGTAGCGGTTTGACCCGGCTGGTCGTCTCTGCATAGAGCGGATGCGCCTTGTAGGCGGCGAGCGCCGCTTCGTCCTCGAACTCGGCGTAGACGACCACATCGATCTCATCCGAGAGCGGGTCGACCTTGGTGTTGAGCGTTACCTCGAAATGACGCGAATGAGGTATCTTGCCAAGCTCAAGGAGGCCCGTGCGCACTGCCTCGACATCCGCTTTATGCCGTGCGCTGAAGAAAACGATATGCCGGATCAACCCAGCCTCCTCGACCGTTGGACCGGCGTTCTTTTGTGTCAGCGGCAGCGTGCCGTCAATCGGCAGGTTTGTCGCGTCTGCGAACCGTAGCAGCGAAGAGAAACTACACCATGCTGGTTACATAGTGCACGATGCGGGTCACCTCCCTGACCGTCCTGTCGAGGTAGCGGCCTTGGTTGTAAATGCCGTCCCAGATCAGGAAAAAGGTGACGGTCGTGATGACGATGACATAGCGCATGACTAAAACTAGCGCATATGGACGGCTGCAACCATAACGATTCCAACGCTGCTGGGGACCCTCCCCGGGAATCTTTAGCGGCCGTTTGATCTGCCCGGCCGTCAAAAAGTCCGATCGTGACGCAGGATGCGGCCATAACGGCCAATGGGAAATCATATCATGCGCAGACGGACGATCTCCCTCGTTGCAATTCTTGTCGCTGCAGGCGGCATCTGGCTCAACAACACCTCGCTGCTTTCGAGCCGGCCGGCCGGCACCCCTTCGGTGCTTGCGCATCGCGGCCTGGCTCAGGATTTCGACCGTACGAACCTCGGATCGGAAACATGCACGGCCGCTCGCATGCTGACGCCGCGCCATTCCCTCCTCGAGAACACGATACCGTCGATGGAAGCCGCCTTCGCGCTCGGTGCGGACGCGCTCGAACTTGATGTCCATCCTACCACGGACGGCAAGTTCGCCGTCTTCCACGATTGGACGCTGGATTGTCGCACCGACGGCAAGGGTCAAACGCGCAGCCATGCAATGTCCGAATTGAAGGCGCTCGATATTGGTTATGGCTACACTGCCGATGGCGGCAAGACCTTTCCGTTTCGCGGCAAGGGTGTCGGCATGATGCCGTCGCTGGATGAAGTCTTGCAGCGCTTCCCGAACCGACGCTTCAACATCAACGTCAAAAGCAACGATCCCAAGGAAGGCGAGATGCTGGCTGCCTGGCTCGCCACATTGACGCCGGCCGAGCGCGCCAATCTGACGGTCTATGGCGGCGACAGGCCTATGGACGCGGTCAAGGCAGCGTTGCCGGATACGCACACGCTGAGCCGCGCATCCCTGACGCGCTGCATTCTTCGCTACACTGCGCTCGGCTGGAGCGGCTACGTTCCTGATGCCTGCCGCCAGGGCACTTTGCTCATCCCCGTCAATATCGCAAAGTGGATGTGGGGCTGGCCGGACCGTTTTCTCGACCGTATGGACGGTGTCGGCAGCCATGTCTACCTGCTCGGTCCCTATTCCGGCGGCGGCTTTTCACAAGGCCTCGACGACCCAGCCTCGATCGACCAACTGCCGGACGATTATTCCGGTGGGATTTCGACGGACGCACTGGATCTGGTCATGCCTGCCATCAAGCGGCGTTTCGCACCACGTGGGTGACAAGGCCATCTGCTGGAAAAAGGTTTGCCATACCGGACAGTATCTTAGCGCTGAGACAGTTTCGAGTCGACGCTCAAATCCTCACCTAGAGAGTGATGCGGTACTTGGCAAACCCTGCTTCGCCCTCGCCCGCCGGCTCGATCTTCAGCGACGTCACTTGCGCAATGAAATCCTTTGCCCTGGCGCCGGTCTGGAATACGACGCTGGTTCCCGGTAGTGGCGCAAACGACCAGTTGGCGTCCGCCGACGGATTGATGGTGCCTTTGCTGACGATATAACGCACGATCACATCGCGGTTGGTGTCGGGCGCTTCGTAGATGATCTTCGAGGCATTGATCTGCGGGAAATTGCCTCCGCCGCCGGCTCGGTAGTTGTTGGTGGCGACGACGAATTTCCGCTTGGGATCAATTGGATTGCCGTTGAACATCAAGTCAATGATGCGGTTCGAGCCAGCATTCACCAGCCCGCCCTTCGAATCATATTTCGGTGGCTGCGACAGATCGATTTTGTAGGTGACGCCGTCGATCACGTCGAAATTATAGGATGGGAAGTCAGTGTTGATGAGCGCCTGGTCGGCTTTGCCCGGTTCGATCCGGTTGAAGATGCCGGCCGACATTTCCAGCCATTCCTTCACCTCCGCTCCGGTGATTTCGACGGCGCGCACCGTGTTTGGATAGAGGTAGAGGTCGGCGACGTTCTTGATGGCGATATCGCCCACCGGCACGTCGGTGTAGTAGTCGGCGCCGTTGCGCCCACCCGCCTTGAACGGTGCCGCTGCCGACAGCAGCGGCATATCCTTCCACTCGGTGTTCTTCAGGATGTCCTTCAAGTACCAGGTCTGCGCCTGACTGACGATCTGGACCGATGGATCGTCGGCGACCAGCGCAAAATAGGAATAGAGCGGCGCCGAGGTTTTGCCGACAGGCCGGCGCACATAGGCGAGCGTCGCCTCGTGATCCTGTTTGAGCGCGTCGACGATGCGCTGGTCGTCCGCGACGGTCGGCTTGTTCGTCTTGTCGACCCGCTCAAAGATCGGCCTGGCCTCAGAGGTCGCCGAGACGATTTTCCATGTCGATCCGTCGCGCTCCAGCAACAGATCGATCAGCCCCATATGCGAGCCCCAGAAGCCGGCCATAACGGCGGGCTTGCCTTGCAGCGTGCCTTTCGCCGGATCGACGGCTTCCAGCAACTGAAAGTCCTTCTTGCCAGGGAAGACGAGGTGCTGGTGGCCGGTGAACACCGCATCGATGCCTTCGACACCTGCCACGAAGACGGAGGCATTCTCCATCATGTCGCTTTGCTTCACGTCGATGCCGGAATGGGAGAGCGCAATGACGATGTCGGCGCCTTCTTCCTTCATTTGCGGCACCCACGCCTTGGCCGCCTCGACGATGTCGCGCGTCTTGACACTGCCTTCGAGATTTTTCAGGTCCCAGACCATGATCTGCGGCGGCACGAAGCCAATGATGCCGATCCTGATCGGTTGCTCGGCGCCCGATCCGTCTTTGATCTTCCTGTCGAGGATGACATACGGCTTGAGATAGAGCTTGTCGTCGCGCGGGTTCGCGGCGAGCTCGGTGCCGCGGATCAGGTTCGCGCAGACGAACGGGAAATTGGCGCCGGCCAGCACCTTGTCCATGAACGACAGGCCATAGTTGAACTCGTGGTTGCCGAGCGTCGAGCATTCGTAGCCGAGCAGGTTCATGCCCTTCATGACCGGATGCAGATCGCCATCCTTCATCCCTCTCTCGTAGGCGATGTAGTCGCCCATCGGGTTGCCTTGTAGAAGGTCGCCATTATCGACCAGCATCGCGTTGGTTGCTTCCTTTCGCACGGCTTCAATCAACGATGCCGTTCGCGACAGCCCCATCGTGTCGTTGGCTTTGTCGGCGTAGTATCGTAAGGCAGCACATTCACGTGGATGTCGGTCGTCTCCATAATTCTCAGATGCGCCTGATTGGCTTGAGCACGGGCGGAGAACGGGTGCAGCATGATCAGCGCTCCGCTGGCGGCAACGCCGGCGAGGAAATCGCGGCGTGAGACGAGGTGGCGCAGTTGGGACATTCGTTTTCTCTTTCTTCCACGACGTGACAAGTCCTGCCCTAAGCAAAGCTTCGCGCCGAAATCCAGCCGAGTCCAGAAGCCGATTCCATCAAGAGGAGGTGACGCGCCGATGAATGTCCGGCAGCGAACAATCAGCCCTTATCGTCGTCGCCCTGGGTGATCAACCGCGCGCTGCGCTGACCGGTGAAGTAGATCCATAGCCAGCTCAGGGAAACCGCAAGCCGGTTACGAAAGCCGATCAGGAAGTAGATATGCGCCAAGCCCCACAGCCACCAGGCAAGCCGGCCGGTGAGCTTGATCCAGCCGAAATCGATGGCCGCGGCGCGCTTGCCGATCGTCGCCAGATCGCCGTCATGCCTGTAGCTGAAAGGACGCGGTGTCGCGTCACCGGCAAGCCTTGCCTTGATCGTCGCGGCGACGTGCCGCCCCTGCTGCTTGGCGGCCGGCGCGACGCCCGGCACCAGCCGGCCATCCGGCCGCAGGACGTGCGCTGCGTCACCGATGACGAAAATCTCCGGGTTTCCCGGCACACTCAGGTCGGGCTCGACAAGCACCCTGCCCGCGCGGTCCGCTGCCGCGCCGAGCCATTCGGCGGCCGGCGAAGCGGCGACGCCCGCCGCCCACAGGATTGTCCTGGCCGGCAAGTGTGTGTCGCCGAAGACGACACCCTCGGCATCGCAGCGCGTAACCGCCCGGCCGAGTTCGACGGTCACGCCGAGCCTTTCGAGCGCCTTCGTTGCATAACCGGAGAGTTCGGGAGCGAAATTGGAGAGGATGCGGTCGCCGGCCTCAATCAGCACCACACGCGTCTGCCGCGTGTCGATGTTGCGGAACTCACCGCGCAGCGTGTCGTGCGCCAGCTCAGCAATGGTGCCGGCCAGTTCCACGCCGGTCGGCCCGCCGCCGACGATCGCCAGCGTCAGCAATGCCTGACGCTTGGCGGGATCGGTTTCCCGTTCGGCCCGCTCGAAAGCCAAAAGAATACGCCGTCGAATGGTGGTGGCGTCCTCCAGCGTCTTCAGGCCCGGGGCGAACGGTTCCCACTCGTCATGGCCGAAATAGGCGTGCCGCGCGCCGGTCGCCAGCACAAGCGTGTCGTAAGCGACCGTGCCACCGTCCTGCAGCAGCACGCGCTTGCCGGTGCGGTCGATGCCGGTAACGGTGGCGAGCAGCGTCGTCACATCATCGCGCTTGCGCAGGAGATGGCGGATCGGCCAGGCCACTTCGGAGGTGGCCAGCGCCGTCGTCGCCACCTGGTAGAGTAGTGGCTGAAAGAGGTGATGATTACGCCTGTCGATCATGGTGATGCGCGCCGGCGCGCCGGCAAGTGCGCGGGTGAATTCGAGACCGCCGAATCCGGCGCCCACGACGACGACGTGATGGTTGGTTGTGTTCATCTCACTCATCCCTCTCGCCAAGGCTGATGTAAGTGTCCTTGTGCAGTGCAGCAATGCCTGCGCTGCAACTAACTGGGAGTCGTCTCTTGATGTCGTGAATACGCATGCTGCAGACTCGTTCCCAGATATAGCCTGCGTCCACGATACGACTTGGTTGGAACTGTATATTGCAGGTGAAGCATGGCTAGGGATGAAGACGAAGGCTCAGCGCAGTACGCCTCCCCGCCTTGTTTTATGCACGAGCTCGACCCGGAGTTCCAAGCTCCGCTATCCGACTGGACCGACGTAAGGCGCTGGCGCAAGGCCGAGCGCCAGCGATTGATCGCATCCCGCCTTGCCGTTTCAGCCGACACGCGCGCAGCCATGTCGCAGCGCATTGCCGAAGGGCTCGACGCGGTGATCGGTGACGTCGCCGGCCGCGTGGTCAGCCTCTATTGGCCGTTTCGCGGCGAGCCGGACCTGCGCCCGTGGATGGAAACCGTCAACGCGCGGGGCGGGCGCACGGCGTTGCCCGTCGTCGTCGAGAAAGACCGGCCGCTTGTCTTTCGCGCCTATACCCACGGAGACCGGCTAGAGAAGGGCGTCTGGAATATCCCGATACCGGCTGACGGCGATCCGGTGTTACCCGACATAGTCATTTCGCCGATTGTCGGCATCGATCCTGAGCAGTTTCGCCTGGGCTATGGCGGCGGCTTCTTCGATCGTACGCTTGCCGCGATGCCCTTCAAGCCGCTGGTCATCGGCGTCGGCTACGAACTGCAGCGCATCGTCAGCATCTACCCGCAGCCACACGACATTCCGATGGACCGTGTGGTGACCGAGGCAGTCAACACCTAGGCGAGTTCGGGCCTAGGCGAGTTCAGGTTTCATTCCCACGGCCGTGCGATCGACGATTTCGCGCAAGGCAAAAGACGAATTGATCTTCGTCACATGCGGCATTGCCGACAGCCACTCCTTGTGGATACGTTCGTAGTCGACGAGATCCTTTGCCGCTATGCGCAGGATGTAGTCATATTCGCCCGACATCAAATGGCAGGATAGGACGTTCGGGCAGCGCTTTATCGCCGCCTCGAAATCCGACAACGTCTTCTCGAATTGCCCGGACAGCGATATATGCACGATCGCCGTCATCTGGTGCCCAAGTGCAGCGTTGGACAGCCGGGCGTGATAGCCGCGGATGGTTCCGGATTTCTCCAGATTGTCCAGCCGCCGCGAACAGGCCGACTGCGATAGGCCGACCTTCTCGGCGAGCGCTGCATTGGGTATCCGCCCATCCTTCTGCAACGTCTCAAGAATGGCAATATCAATCCTGTCGAGCGGCATTTTTGCGAGTTCCTGCGACAATTGCAATGTTTTGCGCAACGATTATCGAAGAGTCGCCTCTCAGGCAAGCGCATTCGCAAACACTTATCGAGCGATTCGTGGTTCACTATTTCTAGACAGGGAACGAGCCCCAAAGGGCCGGATCAGGAGAAAAAAGATGCGCGTCGGTTGCCCCCGGGAAATCAAGAATCACGAATACCGCGTCGGCCTGACACCGGGCTCGGTCCGCGAATATGTCGCGCATGGCCATGAAGTGCTGGTCGAGACCGGCGCCGGTGCAGGCATCGGCGCCGATGACAACGCGTATCGCGCTGCCGCCGCCACGATCGCCAAGACGGCAGCCGACGTGTTTGCCAAGTCCGACATGATCGTGAAGGTCAAGGAGCCGCAGCCCAGCGAATGGGTTCAGCTCCGCGACGGCCAGATCCTCTATACCTATCTACATCTTGCCCCGGATCCGGAGCAAACCAAGGGCCTGTTGGCCTCCGGCGTGACCGCGATAGCTTACGAGACGGTCACCGACGAGCGCGGCGGCCTGCCGCTCTTGGCGCCGATGTCGGAAGTTGCCGGCCGCCTGTCGATCCAGGCGGGCGCCACGGCGCTGCAAAAGGCCAATGGCGGCCGCGGCGTGCTACTTGGCGGCGTGCCCGGCGTGCTCCCCGGCAAGGTCACCGTGCTCGGCGGCGGCGTTGTCGGCCTGCATGCCGCACGGATGGCGGCCGGCCTCGGCGCCGACGTCACTATTATCGACCGCTCGATCCCGCGCCTGCGTCAGCTCGACGACATCTTTGGCGGCCGCGTTCACACCCGCTACTCGACCGTCGAGGCGCTGGAGGAAGAATGTTTTTCGGCTGACATAGTCGTCGGCGCCGTGCTGATCCCGGGGGCAGCAGCGCCCAAGCTGGTGACGCGCGAAATGCTGTCGGGCATGAAGAAAGGTGCCGTGCTGGTCGACGTCGCCATCGACCAGGGCGGCTGTTTCGAGACCTCGCACGCCACCACCCATGCCGAGCCGACCTATGAAGTCGACGGCATCATCCATTATTGCGTCGCCAACATGCCGGGTGCGGTGCCGGTCACCTCGGCCCACGCGCTCAACAATGCTACGCTGCACTATGGCCTGCAGCTCGCCGACAAGGGCCTCAAGGCGCTGGTAGACGACCACCATCTGCGCAACGGACTGAACGTCCACAAGGGCAAGATAACGAATCGCGCGGTGGCCGAAGCGCTCGGTTACGAACTGGTCGAGCCGAAGGCCGTTCTCGCGGCCTGATTTCCAACCGTTTGTTCCTGATGAGTCGCCGATGCTGTCGGCGGCTGCTTGTTCACAGGCAATTTTCTCGGTCTACAGCCGGTCTTGCCCGCATCTGGTGCCCGTTTGATGCAATGTGCTCTTTCTGTGGCTTTTTTGTTACAGCCGCCACAATGAGCCGATGCTACGTAGATGTCGGGTTCACCAGGGGCAGGGTAATGATCAGCAGAAAATTCACGAAATCTCTTCTTCTCGGCGCAGTTTCTGTTCTGGCGCTTGGGTCGGTCTCTCATGCCGCCGACGTGGTCGAACCGGTCGTGGAGACGGCGGGCTTCAACTGGAGTGGCATCTACGTCGGCTTTGGCGTTGGCGCCGGGGCGAACGTCCACGAGTTGAGCAGCGACTTCATTCCTGGGGTGTCGTTCAACGGTATTGGTGGCGAAGGCCTGTACGGTGAACTCACCGTTGGGTATGACTATATGGTGGCGCCGCGGTTCCTGATCGGCGGACTTCTGGACGCTCATGCCGGCAACATCGAAACCTCCCTCGACGTTGCTGGATTCGACGCATCGGTCAAAGAGACCTATGGTTTCGACGCTGGCTTGCGGGCAGGCTACCTCTTCACGCCAAACACTTTGGGCTATGTCCTTGGTGGCTATTCATGGCAGAAATACAAATTTGACACGAGCGCAGGTTTTGACTTCGACTGGGACCAGAGCGGCTACTTCGTCGGAGCCGGCGTCGAGACGGCCATCAACAGCAACTGGACCATCAAAACCGAATATCGTTTTACGCAATTCAGCACCAACGATGATGTCCTTTCCGAGTTCGGTGTACCGGATGGCGCAATCAACCTCGATACATCGCGTCACACGTTCCAGGTAGCAGCCAATTATCGTTTTGGCGCCCAGAATGGCGGTGTCTCTTCCTTTGAGGCACCTACCTACAACTGGACCGGCTTCTATATCGGCGGTGCGGGCGGCGCGGGTGCGTCGGTGCATCAGATCAATGTTCCGCCGCTTGGCGACCTGGAGTTCAACGGTATCGGCGGCGAAGGCGTGTTTGGCGAATTGAACGCCGGCTACGATCATGACTTCGGCAGCTGGGTTGCCGGCGTTATGGTTGATGCTCGCTACTCCGGCATGACCTCGGAGCTGGAAGTGCCCGGCGGGTCCATTAATCTGGACACCGACTATGGTTTCGATGTGCTGGGCCGGGTCGGTTTGAAGGTCAACGAATCAACCCTCGCCTATGTGCTTGGCGGTTACAGCTGGCAGCATTTCGATCTGAACGCATCTTCACCCATCGGCGACATCATCGATTGGGGCTCGAGCGGCTTCTCGGTCGGTGGTGGTTTGGAAGCGGCCGTGACCAACAACGTAACTGTCGGTCTCGAATATCGTTATTCGCAGTTTGCCGAGAAGGATATTCTGGAGGAGTTTGGAGGGCCGAGCGATGTCCTCACCACCACTCCTTCTTTCCACACCGTCCGTATCGGTGCGAAGTATAAGTTCAACTAAGGCCCTCCAGGCAAATCGTTCAAGCCCGCCGGCTAATCCCGGCGGGTTTTTTGTTTTGCGAACAATGCAGGCACAAAAAAGCGGAGCCAAAGCCCCGCTTCCTCGGTTATCGAGATTTCCGCCGGTTCATCCGCGGTCGGCAAATCGATCGACAGTCTCTTTCTACCGCTTGTATGCGACGGGAGTGCGACAGGCCCAAGCCGGTGCAGCCTGTTCGGTTACGCGCGGTCGATCCGGCACTGATAGCAATTGTTGCGGGCCGAGCGGATGTGGACGTAGTCAATGTCGTCGCGTCTGAACAACGTCTCTGCCCGTGCGGCAATGGCGTCGGTCGGAATGACGCCGCCGCTACCGTAAACAATACGGTCGTCCTTGCAATAACCGCGCACGATGTAATCGCTGCTTTCGAGCATTTCGGGAAGCAACTCAACCTCGGCAGCGCGTTCGCATTCTTCCGCATGCAGAAAGATCGGCCCGGTTTCGGCATAAGGCTGCAGCTCCGAAAAAGGCCGATAGGCCAGAACAAGATAGGGTTCCCCCGCAGCAACATTCTTCAAGCAATGACGGCAAGGCACGCCGTCGCCGTCCGAAATCTGCCGCTCTGGCTTCAGGCCATAAGCATCCGCCCCGCCGCGCTGAAGTGCCCGGACCGCGTCGGTTGGCAAGGCCTTGAATCTTATCATCATGGCAAAATCTCCGGTGTCGTTGACCGGAAATTATGCTCGCAAGACAGAGCTTCCCACCCGATTCCTGCCGAAATGGATCAGTCCATCAGCGCGTCGAGACCGCGAACCAGACCCTTGATCTGCTGTACCCGTCTGATGGCGAGCAGCGTGCCCGCCACATAGGGTGCCGCGGACGAGCCGGCGTCGTGGCGGATGGTCAGCCGCTCGTCTGGCAGGCCGAACAGCGCCTCGCAGGACAGGATGTAGGACGGCAGGCGAAGCGCGTGCACTTGCACCCCCTCGCCTGCGCCGACCGCACCCCCGCGAGTAGCCGGCACGCCAGAGACCTCGGAGACCGGCTTTGCCGTTGAGGCCTTGCGGATGTCGGCCAGCGCCTCAGCAAGCTCCCGTGCGGTACCGGAGGGCGCGTCGGGCTTCTTTGCACTGGCATAATCGATGACCTCGACATCCGGCACGTATTTTGCCGCCATAAGTGCAAACCGCTTCATCAGCGTCGCGGTGATGGAAAAGTTGCCGGCGGCAACGACGCCGACGCCGTTGGCGCGCGCCGCGGCATCGATGTCGGCATAGTCGGCAGCACCCAGTCCCGATGTGCCGATCACAGCGTGCCGTCCCTTGTCGATGGCGAGCAGCACATGGTCTTTCACGACATGCGGCTTGGTGAAGTCGACCAGTACGTCCGACGGCGCCTCCAGCGCCTCGGCCAGCGAAGCCGAAACGACAATACCATTAGCCGGCATGCCAACCAGCAGACCGGAATCCTGCCCAGCGCCGCTACGTGACACGGCCCCGGCCAGCGCCATGTCGCCTTGCGCCCCGATCGCCGGAACCAGCGCCTTGCCGACCCAGCCCGTCGCGCCGGCCATTACCACCCGTATTGTCATCGTGCGATCCTCCATCACCATCGGTTTTTAGACGACAGCGATATGGAAAGTGCCAGGCTCATACAAGTCGGACACACCTTTGAGTGTTGATCCAGACCCTGGGCGTGGCAACGACAAGCTGAAGCCTGGATGAACGGGCCTGAAATCACGGCCGCATGACGCTGGCCGCGCGCTCGGCGAAAGACATCGGATGTACGACCTCTTTTTTTTGCGCCACTGGCGTAAAGCCTAGTTTTTGATAGAGCGGCAGTGCTGCCGGGTGATCGAGGGTACAGGTTTGCACGGTTACCCGCCTTGGCCCGTGCGACCACGCCGCGGCGATTGCCGCACCGAGGAACCAGCGGCCGATGCCTTGCCCGGTCGCGTGCTCCATCATTCCGAAATAAGCGAGTTCCACTTCCTCCGGCAAATGCGGTTTGAGGTCGAAGAAGCCGGCCGGCGCACCATCCAGATAAAGCACCCTGATGTCGCGGTCCTCGCGGTGAATGCCCGCCGCAAGCTCCTCGTCGCTCAGCCTCAGCACATTGACCCAGTGCCATTTGCGGCCGACCCGATCCATCAAATAGCGGTAGAAATGCAGCGGAATGTCTTTGGTCTTGAGCAGCGCGATCTGGCGGTTGTACGGCAGAGGGGGCGAATAGGCAGGCGGCACATGCATTTCGAGAAACGTCACGGTGACGTCGATGTCTTCCAGCGATCCGTCTTCCATTCCCGTCAGTCCTTGCCCGTCACGACGGGCGTGTCGGAAAGCCCGCCCCATTCGGTCCACGAACCGTCATAAAGCCTGTTGTCGGTATGGCCAAGCGTCTCCAAAGCTAGCGTGATGGCTGCCGCGGTGACGCCCGAGCCGCAGGAGGTGACGACCGGCTTCGACAGGTCGATGCCCGCTCCTTCGATCACGTTGCGTAGCCTGTCCTTTGGCAACAATTCGCCGTTTTCCGAAAGCGCCGAAAACGGCACGTTGTGCGCGCCCGGCATATGACCGGAGCGGATGCCGGGGCGCGGCTCCGGCTCGGTGCCGGCAAAACGGCCAGGCGAGCGCGCGTCGGCGATCTGGCTCTCCCCCGTCTCGACGATCCGGCGCATGTCGGCAAGGCTGGCGACGCGGGCGGCATCAAAGTTGGCATAAAACACGCAAGGGGCGATCTTCGTCGGCTCCGCCGTCACCGGCCGTCCGGCGGCTTTCCAACGGTCGAAGCCGCCGTCGAGAACATAGACCTGGAATACGCCCATGACGCGAAACAACCACCAGACGCGCGGTGCAGAAAAGAACCCTGGCCCGTCATAGACAACAATCGTGTCATCGGCCGAAATACCCATCGCGCCGACATATTGCGCGAAATGCTGCGGCGACGGCAGCGTGTGCGGCAGAGCCGCGTCGGGGTCCGAAACCGCATCCTGGTCAAGGAAGCGGGCGCCTGGAATATGCGCTGCGCCATACTCGGCGCGCGCGTCGCGCTTTTGTGCCGGCAGATACCAGGACGCGTCGACAATCGTCAGGCCGGGCTTGCCGAGCCGCTTCTGCAACCAATCGGCATCGATGGTGAAAGGACTGTCGTCGGCCATCTTTTCTCTCCTGTCCCGCCTGTCGCAGTCCTATATCAGGCTGGCGGCATAGGACCAAAGCGAATGCGGAAGCGCCGGTTCTCGCGGCCCTTCTTCTCGATCTTGCCGATATGGATCTCGCCGATTTCGCCGGTGCTCTTTACATGGGTGCCGCCGCAAGGCTGGCTGTCGATCGAGGCGTTCTCGCCGATGCAGACCAATCGGATCTTTCCCGTGCCAGCCGGAGGGCGCACATTCTTGGATTTCACCAGGCCCGGATTGGATGCCAGTTCCTCGTCGGAAATGAGCCGGGTGAAGATCGGGTGGTCGGCCCGCACCAGCTCCATCAGTCTGGCCGTCACGTCTTCCTTAGTAAAGCCGGCGTCCGGGATGTCGAAATCGATACGGCTGTCGTCCTCGGAAACCGCGGCGCCGGTGATCGGGAACGGGCAGACGACGGTAAGCAAGTGGCAGGCAGAATGCATGCGCATCAGCAACTGCCGCCGCGGCCAGTCGATGGCGAGCCGCATGCGCTCGCCCACCTTTGGAACTGCCTGCTCCAGCGCCGGCACATGGATGATCTCGTCCTTGGTTTCGCCGGTGATCGTAGCGGCAATCGCTATGCCGGTGCCGTCGGCACGTTCGAGGCTGCCGGTGTCGCCCGGCTGTCCGCCCGATGTGGCGTAAAACACCGTCCGGTCCAGAATGATGCCGCCGCGATCGTTGACTGCGACGACGGTGGCGTCGGCCGTCCCCAAATAGGCGTCGTCACGAAACAGCGCTTCGGTCTTGTGCGCCATCACGCAACCCTTTCGAACGGTACCGAAATCGTGCTCTGTTGCTCCATCCACCCCGGCACCGTCAGCTTCTTTTCGCGCAGGAATTCAGGATTGAACAGCTTCGACTGGTAGCGCGTGCCGTAGTCGCAAAGCATGGTCACGATGGTGTGGCCGGGGCCTAGCTCGCGCGCCAGGCGAACGGCGCCGGCAATGTTGATGCCCGTCGAACCGCCAACGCAAAGCCCCTCCTCCTGGATCAGGTCGAATATGATCGGCAGCGCGTCCTCGTCGGGGATCTGGAAGGCAAAATCGGGTGTAAAGCCTTGGAGGTTGGCGGTGATCCGCCCCTGCCCGATGCCTTCGGTGATCGAACTGCCCTCGGATTTCAGCTCGCCGCTGGTGTAGAAGGAATAGAGCGCTGCCCCCAGCGGATCGGCCAGCGCGATCTTGACCTGGTTGTTTTTGGCCTTCAGCCCGAAACCGACGCCTGCCAGAGTGCCGCCGGAACCGACCGCCGACACGAAACCATCCACCTTGCCGTCGGTCTGGTTCCAGATTTCTTCGGCCGTGGTGCGGATATGGCCGTCACGGTTGGCGACATTGTCGAACTGGTTGGCCCAGATCGCGCCGTTCGGCTCGGTCTTCGCCATCTGCTCGGCCAGCCGGCCCGACAGCTTCACGTAGTTGTTCGGGTTCTTGTAAGGCACGGCGGGCACTTCGATCAGCTCGGCGCCGAGCAGTTTGATTGTATCCTTCTTCTCCTGGCTCTGGGTGTCGGGAATGACGATCACCGTGCGGTAGCCGAGCGCCTTGGCAACCAGTGTCAAGCCGATGCCGGTATTTCCGGCCGTCCCCTCGACGATGACGCCGCCGGGCCGCAGCAACCCGCGCTGCTCCGCATCGCGGATGATAAACAGGCCGGCGCGGTCCTTGACCGACTGCCCGGGATTCATGAATTCGGCCTTGCCCAGGATCTCGCAGCCGGTTGCTTCCGAGGCCTTGTTGAGGCGGATCAGGGGCGTGTTGCCGATCACGTCGATCACAGAACGGGGCATGGAGATTCCTTTGTGGGTGCGGCGAAACCCTAGAAACCCGAAGCTTCGGTTTCAAGGCAAGAATTTGCCTGGTCCAGTCGCATTCGCACACTGCAATTCCTGCACCCAGGGGCGCCCAGCCGGTATTCATTTCAACGATGTACCGAAAAGCACTCTTTTCATTCGATTTCTTCACCGGTAGAGCACAGGTTAAGAAGGGCCGGCGGGGCGCAGCATGACACTCTATCGGGCCAATCCGAAGCATGGCGTCGCCTGGATTACGGGCGGCAGCAGCGGTATCGGCCGTTCGCTGGCCAAGGATCTTGCCGCTCAGGGCTATGTCATCGCGGTGACTGCGCCCGATGACCAGCCGATCGATACGCTCATCGTCGAAACGGCGCAGATGTCGGGGCGTGTCGCAGCCTTTCCTTGCGACGTGACCGACGAAAAACGCATGGCAGAGACGGTTGCAGCGATCGAGAAAAATCTCGGTCCGATCGTGTTGGCAGTGTTCAACGCGGGAAGCTATATCGCAACGCCCGGCGAGGATCTTGTCGCGCGCAATTTCCGTTGGTCTTTCGAAGTCAATTATTTCGGCATCATCAATGGCCTGGTGCCGGTCATCGAACGCATGCGCGTGCGCTCGCGCGGCCATGTCGTGCTGATCGGTTCGGTCACCGCCTATTTCGGCTGGCCCACTACCGCCGCCTATGGCGGCACCAACGCGGCGGTCAATATCCTGGCCGAGTCGCTGAAATATGATTTCGACAAGATGAACGTCCGCATCCAGGTGATTAATCCGGGCTTTGTCGACACGCGGCTGACTGAGAAGAACGTCCTGCCGATGCCGGGCTTGATGCCGGTCAACCTGGCCTCGCGCCGTATCGCGCAAGGCATCGAATGCGGCGGCTTCGAAGTCACTTTCCCACGCCGCCTGAGCTGGACGCTGAAGCTGCTCAGGATGCTGCCGAGGCCGTTCTGCCGATGGGTGATCAGCACGGTCACCCGCTGGGATGCGCGGCCGCTGAATTTCGACCGCAAGCCACCGGTCGAATAGGATCGGTGACGCGGCGACGGATCGTGTTTGCGGGTCGCTGGGGCGCCACGTCATTGCCGGCGACGCGCTCGCGCCATTGACCACGCCTTCCCTCGCGCAGCGGACTGTCGTGTGGGTCGAGGCGGTGGTGAAGTAAACCAGAGGCCTCAAGCAAAGGGCGACCGAAGCATCACTCCGGTCGCCCTTTTCAATCGTGAGTAACCAAGCCAGGCTTGGCCGGACGCAAAACGGTCAGGTTATGCCGCCCGCGCAGCCGGCCGCTTGGCGCCGAAGCGGCGCTTGTTGTTGCCCTTGAAGGGCTTGGCGCCTTCCGGCTTGCGGTCGCCCGCAAAGGCCGGCTTGTCGCCGCCGAAACGCTTCTTGGCGAAGCCGTTGTTGGCGCCGCCGGGACGCCTGCCGTCGCGACGGCCGTTGTGGTCGTTGCGATCGTTGGCCGGCTCGAAGCTGCGCTCGTTCTTCTCGGCCGGATTGCGCTGCGGATCGGGGCTGCCGAGATGATCGGCAACGATCGGCAGCTTGGTGCGGATGATATGCTCGACCTGGCGCAGCTTGGCGTTTTCCGAAGGGTCGCAAAGCGTGATGGCGATGCCATCCATGCCGTTACGGCCGGTGCGGCCGATGCGGTGGACATAGCTCTCCGCCTCGTCCGGCAGGTCGAAATTCACCACATGGCTAATGCCGGGCACATCGATGCCGCGTGCTGCAATGTCGGTCGCCACGAGAATTCGCACCGAGCCTTCGCGGAAATCGTTGAGCGCCTTCTGGCGGGCATTCTGCGACTTGTTGCCGTGGATAACGGCGGCCTTGAAGCCGTCGCGCTCGAGGTCCTTGGTCACCCTGTCGGCGCCATGCTTGGTGCGCGAAAAGATGATAACGGACTTCATCGCGTCGTCGGCGAGCATCGTCGACAGCACCTGGCGCTTCTGCTTGGTGCGGGCAAAGACGACGCCCTGCACGATCTCCGCGGCCGCAGTGCTGTGGGGGGCGACTTCGACGCGGATCGGGTTCTTCAGCAAGCCTTTCGCCAGCTCGGCGATTTCGGCCGGCATAGTCGCCGAGAACAGCACCGTCTGACGGTCCGGCGCCGTTGCCCTGGCGATGCGCTTGACGTCGTTGATGAAGCCCATGTCGAGCATGCGGTCGCCTTCGTCGAGCACCAGCCATTTGGTGTCGGCAAGTACGAGGTCGCCCTCACGCACCAGATCGGTCAGCCGGCCAGGCGTGGCGATCAGGATGTCGACGCCGGGTGCAACCTTCTTGACCTGGCTGAAACGCGAGACGCCGCCAAGCACCAGCGCGGTCGAGACATGTGCGCCCTTGGCGAGAATCTTGATGGTGTCCTCGATCTGTACGGCGAGCTCGCGCGTCGGCGCCAGGATCAGTGCGCGAGCCGTCTTCGGCCGGCGCTTGGTGCCAAGCGCGATGATCTTCGACAGGATCGGCAGTGCGAACGCCGCGGTCTTGCCCGAGCCGGTCTGGGCGATGCCGAAAATGTCGCGGCCTTCGAGCTGCGGCGGGATGGCCTGCGCCTGAATCGGCTTGGGATCGGTAAAGCCGGCGCCATGGGTGGCCTTGAGCAGTGCACCGCTAATTCCAAGTGCGGCGAAACCGGTCAGTTCCCCAGTGTTCTCACCGGTCAAAGTGTTTTCATTGGTCAAAATATTCTTCTTTCATGCGGCTTCTGGCCGCAAACATCGATGGCGGCAGGGCGCAACCTGCCGTCGAAAATTGTCATGAAACGACAAGGCGGGCGGACGTTATCGTCCACGCGGCTGCGCTGTCGTGCCCGCAGGCTTCATGCCACGGGGCTTTTTCGCCACCTTGCCGATATGTCGGGAAGAGGGAAAACAGACGCAACCAGTCTCATTCGTCGAGAAGGCCGGAGTGTCCCAGCCCAAGCGCCTATACCGCCGCATATGGCCCAGTTCGCTTCGGAATGCAAGGGGTCGGATGCTGCAGCGCAGCAAAAGCCATGGCGAAGCGGCGCTTGCGCTCACTTGCTGCCACGACTACCACAATCCAGCTTTCCGTTTTGGGGACCGGTCATGAAGGACGTGCTGAAAGAACTGGAGCGGCGCCGCGAGATCGCCCGCATGGGCGGCGGCCGAGCCCGCATCGAGGCCCAGCACAAGAAGGGCAAGCTCACCGCCCGTGAGCGCATCGACGTCTTCCTCGACGAAGGCTCGTTCGAGGAGTTCGACATGTTCGTCGAGCACCGCTCGACCGATTTCGGCATGGAGAAAACCAAGATCGCCGGCGATGGCGTCGTTACCGGCTGGGGCACCATCAACGGTCGCCCGGTCTATCTTTTCGCCAAGGATTTCACCGTGTTCGGCGGCTCGCTGTCCGAGGCACATGCCGAAAAGGTGGTCAAGGTGCAGGAGATGGCATTGCGCAACCGCGCGCCGATCATCGGCATTTACGACGCCGGCGGCGCCCGCATCCAGGAAGGCGTGGCGGCGCTCGGCGGCTACGCCGAGATCTTCCAGCGCAATGTTTTGGCCTCCGGGGTCATCCCACAGATTTCGCTGATCATGGGCCCTTGCGCAGGCGGCGACGTCTATTCGCCTGCGATGACCGACTTCATCTTCATGGTCCGCGGCACCTCCTACATGTTCGTCACCGGGCCGGATGTGGTGAAGACCGTCACCAACGAGACAGTCACCGCCGAAAGCCTCGGCGGCGCTTCCATCCACACGACGAAGTCCTCGATCGCCGACGGAGCCTACGACAATGACGTCGAGGCGCTGTTGCAGATGCGCCGGCTGGTCGATCTGCTGCCCGCCTCCAACACGGCGGAAATTCCCGAGATCGAATGCCACCAGTCGGTCACCGATCACGATCTGTCGCTCGACAGGCTGATCCCCGACAATGCCAACAAACCCTACGACATCAAGGAGTTGATCCTTAAAGTTGCCGACGAGAGTGACTTCTTCGAAATCCAGCAGAATTTTGCGAAAAACATCGTCACCGGCCTCGGCCGTGTCGAGGGCCGCACCGTCGGCTTCGTCGCCAACCAGCCGATGGTGCTGGCCGGCGTGCTCGATGCCGACGCCAGCCGCAAGGCGGCGCGCTTCGTACGCTTCTGCGACTGCTTCTCGATCCCGATCGTCACCTTCGTGGACGTTCCGGGCTTCCTGCCCGGCACCGCGCAGGAGTATGGCGGGCTGATCAAACATGGGGCCAAGCTTCTGTTCGCCTATGCCGAAGCGACCGTCCCAAAGATCACCGTCATCACCAGAAAGGCCTATGGCGGCGCCTATGACGTTATGGCGTCAAAGCATTTGCGCGGCGACATGAACTATGCCTGGCCAACGGCGCAGATTGCCGTCATGGGCGCCAGGGGCGCGGTCGAGATCATCTACCGCAAGGACATCGGCGATGCGGAGAAAATCGCTGCGCATACAAAGGCTTACGAGGATCGCTTCCTGTCGCCCTTCGTTGCCGCCGAGCGCGGCTATGTCGACGAGGTGATCATGCCGCATTCGACCCGCCGGCGCATCGCCCGCGCACTCAGGATGCTGCGCAACAAGGACATGCAGAACCCGTGGAAGAAACACGACAATATACCGCTGTGAGGCGCTGATGTCGCGCCTGATCTGGTTTCCGCCTTGTCGAGCCTGCTGAGCGATACGATCGTCGCCGAACGCGTCCGGCATTTCGACGGTGAATGGACATCGAACATCGCCGACGACCTCGATCGATAGCTGTCCGCCTGGAGCTACTGCGGCCAATGTCAGAGTCGTCGGCCTATTCCGCTTCCGCCGCTCCGAACCCGGCTCCCATCGTCGCGCTGACAGCGCCCGACCACGGCGTGACGTGATTGTCGATGCGCATCTGGAAGATGAAATAGGTCGGCGAGCAGAAGCCGATGCCTTTCACCTTGCCGATGCCCGGCGTATCGGGCGGCAGCGACTGGCACATGTAATCCTCGCGACAGAAATGGTCGGCCGAGCAAGCGGGACGATTACCGCGATTGACAGCGCCGCCCAGGCACTGGTCGAAATTATTGGTCGCCACGCAGGTGTCGAATTTTTTGCCGCCGACCAATCCGCAAATCTCGTTCGGCATCGGCTTGCCCGGTTTGAAGGCGGCAAAGCTGCGATCCCGATCGTCGCAGCCGCGATAGGCGATACCCGCCGGCACGCCGATCTTCGGCGGTCGGCAGGTGTAGCCGGTACGCGAAATGCCTGGCGCGAACGCCGCGAACTGGCCGGTGATGATATAGCGGTCATTGAAAGGTTGCGCCGGGTTGCTGGTGATCGAGCCGGTCAGGCACGGATGGCCGGAGAATATGTTTTCGCTGTCCTTGGGCAACAGACATTGCGCCAGCTTGGTGCGCACGCCGGACGCGGTCGCTAGCGGCGTGCAGACGGTGCCGCCGCCGCATTGCCAAGTCGCGCCGAAGCGGGCTGCATCTTCTGGCATGAAGCACGGCATCGCGATTTCGGCCGGCGAATAGGCAATTTCGCCGGCCTCGTTCCATGTCGCCGGCGGCGCGAAGGACAGCGGGCGGAAGCGGTTCGGTTCCTTACCCCTCGCAGTCGCGTGCAGCCAGGCGACGCGGCGCGGGATGTCGGCGTGGAGATGCGGTGAGATACCGACCTCGATGCGGTTGAGCGGCGAGGTCGTCTTGTCATCCAGACCGATAAAGTGGAACCCGGCGGTCGAACCCGCCTGATGGCAGCCCTGGCAGGTGCCATTGTCCAGCCGCTCGACCAATGCCTCTGACGTGCGCACCAGCTTCCGCTTGGAATAATCGAGCCCGGCGAAATCCGCGGGCTGGAACAGTGGCGTGAACGGGTGGTTGGCCTGCCTTGCGCTGCCGAAAGTCGACCACGAGACTACCTTCTTTGCCAAGAACTTATCGGGGATTTGGTAGACGCCGAGGTCGATTGCCGCGACATTGGTGCGGACATAGTCGGCAAGTCTTGCTTTCAGCGCAGCGTCGTCGGCGAGACGTGCCGTGTCGGGCGTGTTTTCCAGCGGCTTTTCACTGACAGCCCCGCCGTCGATGCCGAAAATGCGCATGAGATAGGCGGCCTGTCCGCCGAATTCGGTCTCCTGGCCGGAGGGGAAGCGGACCACTTGCGCATTGAGCTCGAGCTGCTTGAAGGTGAGTGCCGCTCTTTCCAGCGGCCCGCCGATCAGCCAGCCGGCATCGACGCTCTCGTCGAGTTGTGGCGCCCAGCGTCCGGCGACGCCGACACAACCGCCATCGGCATCCGGCGCGACATTGTAGATGGCACTGAAATTGAACGGTAGGCGCGAGGCCAAAACCTTGCCGTTCTTCTTGAAGCTGTAGGCGAGGCGATAGATGAAGCGCACTTCGCCGCAACTCGTGTCGCCTTGCAGCGCGGCGAAGTCGCGCCGATCGAGCCGGTTGACTATGCCAACGAGACGGAAGCGCGCGGCATCGGTCCTCAGCCAGCGCATGTCCATGACACGGCCGACATTGCCGTCGGTCACCTCGTAAAGCGGCCGGCCGCCGGCCTTCATCTCGGCCCGCAATGCTGCGACGTCGCTTGCAATCGTTTCGACGATCGCATGATAGGCCGGCGCCTTGTCGTAGAGAGTCTTCAAATCGCCCTTGCCATCGACGCCGAAAATGCCGGCGAAACCATAGCCCTTGCCGTCAAGCTCGGCGAGAACGGCCGGGTCGTCGACGATGGTTAGCGGAGTTTCGGCGTTCGCGGCCTGTACCATGGACATGGCACTAATGATCGCAACGAGCAGCGCAGTCAGGCGGTTCATTCGGCAGCCATCCCGCGGCTTTCAACGAGCTCGCGCAGCACCGCCACCAGCGCCAGCGGCAGGTCCTCGGCGATCAGTCCCGGTCCGAAACGGCTGCCGGTCTCGGCATGGATCCAGACTGCCGCACAGGCCGCTTCGAAGGCTGGCATGCCCTGAGCCAGCAACCCGGCGATGATGCCCGACAGCACATCGCCCGAACCGGCGGTAGCCAGCCATGAGGCACCATTGCTGTTGATCGCTGCCCGGCCATTGGGGGCCGCGATCACTGTGTCGGCGCCCTTGTAGACGAGAATAGCACTGGCACGCTTAGCGGCGGCGCGGGCCTTGGCGAGCTTGGACAAATCGTGGTTCCCGGCGACATCGGGAAAAAGCTTGGCGAACTCGCCCTCATGCGGCGTCATCACCAGAGCCGGCGTTTTCGGTCGACGGGCGGCTTCGAACAGGGCATCCGGCGCGTCGCGAAACGAGGTGATGCCGTCGGCGTCGAGCACCAGCCCGTCGATCCCGCTGCCCTGCCCATGGGCGTTGCCGAGTACGACCAGGGCAAAATCGCGCGTTTTCTCCCCGATGCCAAATCCCGGGCCAAGCACGAAGGCCGATGGGCGGCGGTTGCCGACGAATTCGTCCACATCCGCGATAGTGTCTATCTTGTGCAGCATGACCGAGGTCAGATGCGCCGCGTTCACCTGGATGGCGTTCGCCGGCGACAGCAAGGTGACGGCCCCTGCCCCGCTCCGGGCCGCGGCAAGCGCCGACAGCCGCGCAGCACCCGTCGCCGACGGTCCGCCGGAAAAGACGCCAACATGGCCGCGCTTGTATTTATGGGCGTCGACCGCCGGAACCGGAAGGCGGTCAAGCCAGAGCGCCGGAATGTTCTCGAATGTTCGCGGTTGAAGCTGCGCAACGATGCTGTTGTCTATGCCGATATCGGCGAGCTCGATGTCGCCGCACAGCTCGCGCCCCGGCAACAGCAGATGGCCTGGCTTTTTTCGCGCGAAGGTCACCGTGGTCCGGGCCCGGAAGGCCTTTCCTAACACATTGCCGCTCTCGCCTGAAACGCCCGACGGCAGGTCGACCGCCACAACCGGCAAGTTCAATTCGGCCGCAATGTCGATCACCTTGGCGGCGTCGCCGGACAGCGGCTTGGACAGCCCCGCCCCATAGAGCGCGTCAACCACGACGGAGCCCATCTCGGCAACGAAATCCGACAGCGGCCGAGCTTCAACCGGGCATTCCGAGGCAGCGAGTGCCGCATCACGGCCGCCTTTGGGCGATCCGGACGCCCACACAGAGACATCGACGGCGCTCTCCCGAAGGATGCGGGCCACGACATAGCCGTCGCCGCCATTGTTACCGGGGCCGCAAAGCACGTGGACGCGTGTCGCCGCCGGGTAGCGCTTGAGCACTACGGCGGCAACCGCGGCGCCGGCATTGCGCATCAGGCCAATACCGTCGAATGGACCGGCGGCAATCGCCAGCCGGTCGGCCTCGGCCATTTCGGAGGGAGACAAAAGTTCGTTGCTCATGAAATATCAGGCGACATGCACATCATTTCTCCAAGCATTGTCCAGTTTTTGATCCGACGCAAACAACGAAGGTCCCCAAGCAAATTTGGCGGCGCACCTCGTTCGGGACGACGGCGCGCAGCTGCTCACGAAATATCCGATCTGCCCAATTTTTGTGCGGACGGCAGGACCGGCGGTGTGTAGGCTCGCGGCGTTCATGGCACATCCGACGCAGCGAATGATGCGAATGTACATTCCTGCGCGGCATGGTATCCAAATCATGTGAGGCTGCTCGGCGCTCCATCAATTGGCACAGTTCGTGCCTGATTGAGGCGCAAGCGGGGCTCACAACCCGTCTTTTTTGGCAGTGGAGGCCACTTTTTACATGAAAAAGATCGAAGCGATCATCAAGCCGTTCAAGCTAGACGAAGTGAAAGAAGCGCTTCAGGAGGCCGGGCTGCAAGGCATCACCGTGACCGAAGCCAAGGGCTTTGGCCGCCAGAAGGGCCACACCGAGCTTTATCGCGGCGCCGAATATGTCGTCGACTTCCTGCCAAAGGTGAAAATCGAGGTCGTGCTCGGCGACGATGCGGTCGAAGCCGCGATCGAAGCTATCCGCAAGGCGGCCCAGACCGGCCGTATCGGCGACGGCAAGATCTTCGTCTCGAACATCGAGGAAGTGGTGCGCATCCGCACCGGCGAAACCGGCATGGACGCCGTCTGAATTTTCCCGTTAAAAGGCCACGTTCAAACGTCATCACATAGGGAAGCAGGGACATGACGACAGCCAAAGACATCATGAAGCAGATCAAAGACAACGACGTGAAGTTCGTTGATCTGCGCTTCACCGATCCGAAGGGCAAACTGCAGCACGTAACGATGGATGTCGTCGAGGTCGAGGAAGACATGTTTGCCGATGGCGTCATGTTCGACGGTTCCTCGATCGCCGGCTGGAAGGCGATCAACGAGTCCGACATGGTGCTGATGCCCGATGCAGATACGGTGCATATGGACCCGTTCTTCGCCCAGTCGACCATGGTCATCCTGTGCGACATTCTCGATCCGATCTCGGGAGAATCCTACAACCGCGACCCCCGCGGCACCGCCAAGAAGGCCGAGGCCTACATGAAGGCGGAAGGCATCGGCGACCAGATCTTCGTCGGTCCTGAAGCCGAGTTCTTCGTGTTCGACGACGTCAAGTACAAGGCCGATCCCTACAACACCGGCTTCAGGCTGGATTCCACTGAACTGCCGTCCAATGACGACACCGACTATGAGACCGGCAATCTCGGTCACCGGCCGCGCATCAAGGGCGGCTATTTCCCGGTGCCGCCGATCGATTCGGCACAAGACATGCGTTCGGAAATGCTCACCGTGCTCGCGGAAATGGGCGTGCGCGTTGAAAAGCACCATCACGAAGTGGCCGCCGCGCAGCACGAGCTCGGCATCAAGTTCGACACGCTGGTCCGCAACGCAGACAAGATGCTGATCTACAAATATGTCGTGCACCAGGTCGCCAACGCCTATGGGAAGACGGCCACTTTCATGCCGAAGCCGGTGTTCGGCGACAATGGCTCGGGCATGCATGTCCACCAGTCAATCTGGAAGGAAGGCAAGCCGACTTTCGCCGGCAACGAATATGCCGGCCTGTCCGAGAGCTGCCTGTTCTACATCGGTGGCATCATCAAGCATGCGAAGGCGATCAACGCCTTCACCAACCCGCTGACCAATTCCTACAAGCGCCTGGTGCCGGGCTATGAAGCGCCGGTGCTGCTCGCCTATTCGGCACGCAACCGCTCGGCCTCGTGCCGCATTCCGTTCGGCTCGTCGCCGAAATCCAAGCGCGTCGAGGTCCGCTTCCCCGATCCTGGTGCCAACCCCTATCTCGCCTTTGCCGCCATGCTGATGGCCGGCCTCGACGGCATCAAGAACAAGATCCACCCGGGACAGCCGATGGACAAGGATCTCTACGACCTGCCGCCGAAGGAATTGAAGAAGATCCCGACCGTCTGCGGGTCGCTGCGCGAAGCCCTGCAGAGCCTCGACAAGGACCGCGGCTTCCTGAAGGCCGGCGGCGTCTTCGACGACGACCAGATCGACAGTTATATCGAGCTCAAGATGGCCGAGGTGATGCGCTTCGAAATGACGCCGCATCCGGTCGAATACGATATGTATTATTCGGTGTGACCCCGAACCTCATAGTCACGTAGAAAAACCCCGGCGGAGACACGCCGGGGTTTTTTGATGCAATGGGATGGGAAAGAAAGTCACGGCGCAGACACCCGAGGTCCGCGCCGTGAACGCATTCTCAAGCCGCCGCCGAAACCTCGGCGCTGGTCGGGACGGAGGCGATCGTCTTCAATATCTGCGAAGCGATCTGGTAGGGGTCGCCCTGCGAGTTCGGACGGCGATCCTCGAGATAGCCCTTGTAGCCGTTGTTGATAAAGGAATGCGGCACGCGGATCGAAGCGCCGCGGTCGGCGATGCCGTAGCTGAACCTGTTCCAGGGCGCGGTCTCGTGCTTGCCGGTCAAACGCTTGTCGTTGTCCGGCCCATAGACGGCGATGTGGTCCATCAGGTTTTTGTCGAAGGCTGCCATCAGCGCCTCGAAATAGCCCTTGCCGCCGACTTCGCGCATATAGGCGGTCGAGAAGTTGGCATGCATGCCGGAGCCGTTCCAATCGGTGTCGCCGAGCGGCTTGCAGTGGTATTCGATGTCGATGCCGTACTTCTCGGTCAGGCGCTGCAACAAATAGCGCGCCATCCACATCTGGTCGGCGGCCTTCTTGGAGCCCTTGCCAAAGATCTGGAATTCCCACTGGCCTTTGGCCACCTCGGCGTTGATGCCTTCATGATTGATGCCGGCGGCAAGGCAAAGGTCGAGATGCTCCTCGACGATCTGCCTGGCGACGGAGCCGACATTGCTGTAGCCGACGCCAGTGTAGTACGGGCCTTGCGGCGCCGGATAGCCACTCTCGGGGAAGCCGAGCGGACGGCCGTCCTTATAGAAGAAATATTCCTGCTCGAAGCCGAACCAGGCGCCCTCGTCGTCGAGAATGGTGGCGCGTTTGTTGGACGCGTGCGGCGTTACGCCGTCCGGCATCATGACTTCGCACATGACGAGCGCGCCGTTGGTGCGGGCGGGATCCGGATAAATGGCGACCGGCTTCAAAACGCAGTCGGAGCTGTGGCCCTCGGCCTGCATGGTCGAAGAACCGTCGAAGCCCCACAGCGGAAGCTGGTCGAGCGTCGGAAACTCGGCGTAGTCCTTGACCTGCGTTTTTCCGCGGAGGTTGGGAACCGGGGTGTATCCATCGAGCCAAATGTACTCGAGCTTGTATTTCGTCATTCTAGCCTCTCGTTGCTTGATCACCGAACCCTGGATGGCGCCGGGGCGAGCCGGCCTATCCAGCAGCCGACCTGCCGGACTAGTAAAATGCAATTCGTGTGCCATTCTCGCCGGCGACGGATGCGGCAAAAGTGGGGTTGTATCCACCCAAAATCGCTGGTCCGCCGTCATGCTGCGCTCGGATCATCCACAAGCACATTTTGCACAAATAATATGCAAGTACTGATCTTTTCGTAATCATGTTGCCTAATTCGATTGCTGAACCTATGTTGGGCAAAGGTTGAATCGGCAAGGTTCTGTCGAAGAAAGGAAACCGACAATGGAAATCATTTCCACTCGTCAGTCGGCCAAAATCCTGATGTTCCCGGTGGCAGCGCGCGCCTCTGCCTCAAATTTAAGCGGAAAGGCTAAGTTCGCGGCAGAACTTGCTTCTTTGCGCAACCGAACGGATTTCGGAAGTGCCTGGTATCATGAGGCAGCGATCGAGGAAGCGAAACAGGATCGGAAGAGCTAAGCCCTGCACTCGATAAATTGAAAAAGCCCGGCGCGATCGCTCGCGCCGGGCTTTGCTTTGAACCGGGACGGGCCGGCTACTGTTTGGTGTGCAGGTCCGTTCCGAGCGTATCCCTGATAAAGATCATGCCTATGATCAGCGACATCGCCGCGATCACCACCGGGTACCAGAGACCATAGTAGATATCGCCCTTGTAGGCGCTAAGCGCGAACACCGTGGCCGGCAGCAGCCCGCCGAACCAGCCATTGCCGATGTGATAGGGCAGCGACATGCCGGTGTAGCGGATGCGGGTCGGGAACATCTCGACCAGGATCGCGGCGATCGGCCCGTAGACCATCGTGACGAAGATCACGAGGATGAGCAGGATGGCGATCGTCATCGGCCAGTTGACCGCTGCAGGGTCGGCAAACATGGCGAAGGGACCGCCGCCCGGCACGGTATAGACGGTGACCTCGGGGGCTCCCGCAGCCTCGTCGGCAGTCAGCAGCTTGTCCTTGATCGCCTGGTCAGTCGGAACGGTGGCCTTGTCGCCGGCGCGGATTGCCGCGGCATCGAGCTTCAGCTCAGGATTGGCCGCAATGAAGGCCTCGAGCTTCTGGTCCGGCACCTTGGCGGCTGCCCGCTTCAGCGGGTAGCCGCCATCCCGAAGTGCCGTGTAGACCGCCTTGGCGAAAGCGGCATCCTTGGCCTTGGCCTGATCGCCGGCGGCAGTGGCGTCATAAGACTCAACCGTCTCGTTGCCGATTTTGACCGACGCGGCTGTACCGGGCGCCGCAGTCGATACCACGTCGTACGGCACCGAGTTCTTGGTCAGGAACGAGGTGGCGATATCGCACGAGGTCGTGAACTTTGCAGTGCCCACCGGATTGAACTGGAACTTGCAGTCCCCCGGTGCCGCGGTCACCGTCGCGCGTGTGTTCTGCTGCGCGGTGGCGAGCGCCGGATTGGCTGCCCAGGTCAGCGCCCTGAACAATGGGAAGGTGCAGACGATTGCCAGTGCAAGGCCGGCCATGATGATCGGCTTGCGGCCGATCTTGTCGGAAAGCCAGCCGAACACGACGAAGAAGATCGAGCCGATCGCCAGCGCAATGGCGATCATGATGTTGACCGATTGCGCCTCGACCTTGAGCACGTTCTGCAGGAAGAACAGCGCATAGAACTGGCCGTTGTACCAGACCACGGCCTGACCGGCGGTAAGGCCGAGTAGCGCCAGCAGCGCGATTTTTGCGTTCTTCCACTGGCCGAAGGCTTCCGTCAATGGTGCCTTGGAGCCTTTGCCTTCGTCCTTCATGCGCTGGAAGGTCGGCGATTCGGAGAGCGACAGCCGGATCCAGAGCGAGATGCCGAGCAGCAGGAAGGAGACCAGGAAAGGAACGCGCCAACCCCAGGCGGCATAAGTTTCCTTGCTCATCGAGGCCTGCACGATCAGGATGACGATCAGCGACAGGAACAGGCCGAGCGTCGCCGTCGTCTGGATCCATGACGTGTAGTAGCCGCGGCGGTCGTCGGGCGCATGTTCGGCGACATAGGTCGCGGCGCCACCATATTCGCCGCCGAGCGCCAGGCCCTGCAGCATGCGCAGGATGATCAGGATCACCGGCGCGGCGATGCCCCAGCTCGCATATCCGGGCAGAAGGCCGACCAGGAAGGTCGACAGGCCCATGATCGTCATGGTGACGAGGAAGGTATATTTACGGCCGACGAGATCACCGATGCGGCCGAACAGCAGGGCGCCAAACGGGCGCACCAGGAAACCGGCCGCGAAGGCGAGCAGGGCGAAGATGTTGCGTGTCGCTTCCGGCGCCGACGAGAAGAAGGTGGCGCCGATGAAGGCGGCCAGCGAGCCGTAGAGATAAAAATCGTACCATTCGAAAACGGTGCCGAGCGAAGAAGCGAAGATGACCTTCTTCTCCTCGCGTGTCATGCCGCGGCTTGTTTTGCCGGCGGTCGATGCCATTGCCATGAGCGTATCCTCCCGTGTGATTCCGTCAGCCCTCGATGCTGCGCGTCATCGTCCGCGTTTCCTCGCAACGCAGACTCAGTGCAGCCACCGGTGCAAAAAATGACAGAAAGCAGTGCCCAGAGGCAGACCGCCTTTGGGATTATGACTTTGGTCTAATGTGCAGTGCGAAATAGCGGGCGGTGCCGTCAGCCTTTGAGAGCTTCGAGCAGCTTGACTGCGGCCATCATGTCGCGCTTGCGGGCAGCGCGGCGCGCGAGCGCCTCTGCATCATGGCCCCATTGCTCAGCCTGCCAGTCCTCGTCGACATGACCGGCAGCCCAGGCCGCCTCGCCGTCGAGCTCGCCGAAGTCGACGGCGAGCGCCAGCAGCGCCGATCCGGTCAGCGAGGTCATGACGTGGATGGCGGCAAGGCGCAGCGGATCGGCACGTTGGGCAAGATGCTGGCCGAGCAGCGCGATACTCTCGCGCGGCTGTTCGACATGGATCACGCCTTCGGCGAGATGGAACCGGGCGCCGAGTGCGCTGCGCACCCAGTCGATGACCGGGTCCCAATGCTCGTTCTGCCGGTCGACTAGTCCTTGGGGCGCATCGGCGCGGTAGCAGAGCAGATCGGATGAGGCGAAGCGCAGGACGTCCTCCAGCACCGCCTGGGGATCACAGGCGACGCCATCGATTGCCGTATTGACCAGACGCATCACCGGCATCGTCACCGGGTCGATGGTCTCCTCCTGTGCGGCGAATTCCTCGGCGACGAGAGCAGCCGCCTTTTCGGTCGGCAGCGCCAGCAGCGCCTTGGCCGGCGTGCGGACGGGCTTGCCATCGAGATGGACCGCAAAACCGTCTTCGACCGGTGCTACCGCGACCGTCTTGTAGAAGCGCTTCGGCAGTTGCGTCTTCATCTGGATCTGGGCGCGACGCACCGGGTCCGGATCGGAGAGCTGCTTTCCCGCTTCGAGGTCGTTCAATATGTCGCGCATGCTCATCCGGGGGCTTGTTTTCGGGCCGGCCGGTTGACGATGATAAGACCGGCGGCGATGAGGCCGAGTGCCAGGAAGATACGAACGGTCAACGGCTCGTTCAAGAAGACGGCGCCGCAGAGCACACCGAACACCGGCGACAGGAAGGTGAAGCTCGACAGTCCAGATGCAGGGTAGCGCCGGAGCAGCCAGAACCACAGAACATAGGTGAAGGCGACGACGTAGACGGCCTGGAACAACAGAGCCAAGGTCGGCAGAACGGCAAAGCTGCGGACTGGCGGGCCGGCAAAAGGCATCACCAAAATCCCGACGACGGCGGCCCCGGCCAGCTGATAGAGCAGCAGCTTTTCGGCGCTGGCCGTCACCAGCTTCGACCGCTTGATGACGATATTGGTCACGGCCCACAGAATGCCGGCGCCGAGACTGAGCAAATCGCCGCTCAATGTTGCGCCGCCATTGGCGCTCAGTTTGTCGGAAAACACCGCGACCAGTCCGGCGAAAGCGAGCAGAAGACCAACGAGCTTGCGTGCCGTGATGCTTTCACCCAGCAGGAAATGGCCGCCGACCAGCATCCAGAACGGCATGGTGTTGACCAGCAAGGTGTTGCGCACGACGGTGGTGTGTTCGAGCCCGACATACAGAAACAGGAACTCGAGACCGAAAAGCGCGCCTGCCAGAATGCCGGCGACGAGGGTCTTGTCGGGCGTGAACAGCGCGATGCCGCGCCAGCGGCACCAGCCGAAAACACACAGGCCGCCGATCACCGAGCGGGCGATCGACAGGAAAACGGCATCGTAGCCGGCATAGGAGATCTTGGCGGCGACGTAGTTCAGCCCCCAGGAAAAAGTCAGCCCAACCATGATGGCGGAGGCCGCCAGATCGACCGCGTCACGGCGGTCGAGCGTATCTGTGGCGACGCCCACCGGCCCTAGTCCTCCGCACTGGCGTCGTCGAAGCCGATCAGGTTCCAGCTCTGGCGCATGTGCGGCGGCATCGGCGCGGTGACGTCGACAAACCCCTTATCGGGATGCGGGATGACGATGCGGCGGGCGTGCAGATGCAGACGGTTCTGCATGCCGCCGGGAAAATCCCAATTGGTGTCGGCCTCGAAATATTTGGGGTCACCGATGATCGGGCAGCCGATATGCGCGGCATGGACACGAAGCTGGTGGGTGCGGCCGGTATACGGCTCCATCTCCAGCCAGGTCATCGTCTGTGCAGCCTGCTCGATGACACGGTAGTAGGACACGGCGTGGTCGGCGCCCTTTTCGCCATGCTTGGCGATGCGCACGCGATCGCCGTCGGGCGTCGGTTCCTTGATCAACCAGGTCGAGATCTTGTCCTCGCGCTTCGGCGGCACACCCTTGACCAGCGCCCAGTAGGTTTTCTTCGTCTCACGCGCCCGGAACGCTTCGGCGAGCTTCATGGCGGCGAGCCTTGTACGGGCGACAACCAGAACACCCGACGTGTCGCGGTCGAGCCGGTGCACCAGACGTGGCTTCTCGCCCTTCTGGTTGCGCCAGGCTTCCAGCATGTCGTCGACATTGCGGGTGACCCCGGAGCCGCCTTGCACCGCCAGGCCGGCCGGCTTGTTGAAGACGAAGACCTTCGGGTCCTCATGGATCAGCATCTTGGCCAGGACATCGGCGTCGCCCTGGTTGCGTATCGAATGGCCGGTCAGCGGGCTTTCGCCTTTCTTGTCGACTTCGAGCGGCGGCACACGCACCGTTTGGCCGGCTTCGACGCGGGTATCGGCCTTCACCCTGCCGCCGTCGACGCGGATCTGGCCGGAACGCAGCAGCTTCTGCAGATGACCAAAACCGAGACCGGGGAAATGGCTCTTGAACCAGCGGTCGAGCCGCATGCCCGCCTCACCGGCGTCCACTGTGATCTGTTCAACGCCTGCCATGATTCCAATCGCCGTTTTGCAGGCATGCAACGGCATTCGCCGGCACCCGCAATCTCACTCGGTTATTCGTTGTCGGTTCCATATTGCAGAACCTGAACTTTCTCCAGCGTAATCAAACCACTTGTCATGATTGTTTCAAGAACGGGCAGGAAAGCGGCCAATTTTTCCTCGTCATCGACGATCTCGATGACGAGGGGCAGATCCTCCGATAGGCGGAGGATCTTCGTGGTGTGAAGCCGGCTGGAATGGCCGAACCCCATCGCGCCGCGCAGGACTGTCGCGCCGGCGATCTGCATTTCGCGGGCCCTCAGCACGATAACCTCATACAGCGGACGGCCATCTGCCTTGTCGTTTTCGCCGATAAATATGCGCAGCAATTGTGCCTGTGTTGGTATCTTCATTGCCTGGACCCTCTCAGCCGGTTGAGGCGAACTGCAAAGATGTGGCCGAGCCAGACGGCGGCAAGCCAGGCCACCACGGAGATCGCGATATTGAGTCCAGCCGCCAGAAACCTCCCGCCTTGCGCGAGGGTGAGCGTTTCAAGGCTGAAGGCCGAGAAGGTCGTCAGGCCGCCACAGAAGCCGGCCATGAAGAACTGGCGCTGCAGCGGACCGGCGAAGACACGACCATCCGGTCCCGTCAATGTCGTGTAGAAGCCGATGAGGAATGAGCCGACAATGTTGACGAGGAGTGTGCCGAAGGGAAATCCAGCGCCCCACAGGGCAGTGCTCGTCGATGAGGCAAGCGCCCGCAGCACACCGCCGATCATGCTGCCTGCGGCCACGGTCGCATAGAGCCGAACCGCTTCGGAGGTTCTGCGCCAACCAATGAGGCGTCCGCCATGCCCGGCCGCGGCAGTGTCCGTCCCGTTGTGGCGGAGCTTCCGCGGGCCGCTCACGGCGCCCCGCTGCCAATCAGAAGACTTCCCGCGGCAAAGCCCAGCGTCACGCCGCCGAGGCTCAGGAAAACCGAAAGCAGCACATTTCCGCCGGCGCGCAGCCATTCGCCCTCGCGCGCCAGTGCCAGCGTCTGCAGGCTGAAGGAAGAGACCGTAGTGTAGCAACCGAGGCCGCCGGTGACGGCAAAGGCCCAGATGGCGGGCATGCCGTCGCGCGTCACCGCATGCGCAACGACACCGATTGCAAACGCTCCCGAGACGTTGACCACCATCGTGCCCCAGGGAAAGGTCTCGCCAACCCGGCGGGCGACGAAGCCGGACAAGAAGAAGCGGGCCATTGCGCCGATCGCGCCACCAAGGCAGACAAGCAAAAGATGATACATCGTGCTTCCTCACGCCGGTCACACCACGGTGTCAGGCGGCTCCGGCCTTCTTCGGCTTGCTGGAGGCGATCATCTTCCAGTTCTTGTAGAACATGGCATTGATGCGCTCGACGCTGACCGAAACGATGGCCAGGAGTGTCGAGATCAGACCGGGAAACGGCGACGGGCGAATGATGTCCATGAACACACAGTAGCGGCGCCCGTCATACTGGTTGACCGAGCGATGCAGCAGTGTGTCATCGAAGATGAACAGCGGGTTCTCGTGCCAGTAGTTCTTGGCGTTGCCGCACTCGACAAACACTTCCGATTTCACCGGGATGAGGTTGTAGAGAATGCGCAGGCTGAGCCGGAGCGGGCCAAAGTGCCAGGAAGTCGATTCCCTGCCGCTGAAAACAGAAACGGCAATCGTCTTGATATATTTGAAATCCTTGTTGAATTCGGCAACGTTGTCTATTTTGTGCTTGCCATACCACTGATAGACATACATGCCGCGCCGGCCGCTGCCGAAATTGGCGTCGATATCGGCGATGATCTCGTCCTTGCGCTCCTTGAATACGTCCAGGACCTCGTTGACCTCGCGTTGATAGTCCGGAGGAAACTGGTCCAGTTTCCAGACACCCCGGTTTCTGTAGCACAGCAGATCGACCAGCAGATTGAAGGGCGAAAGCAGCCAGGTGAAGATGCCGTTGCCGAGGAAATAACCACTGAACAGGGCCCAGTTCTTGTTGTCGTTGCGCAACACGTCGATCAGACCGAGGACAATGAAAATTGTCATCAGGATGGGAATGAAATAAAAGCCGAGCGCCAGCAGCGGGATCGCTATGGCGAACTTCCGAAGGGTCTTGCGAGATTTTTTCGTCATTTTTCCACGCGCCAGGCGCGATTCCGTTCTGAATATCGTCGGTACGTTTCTGGCCTGTCCGCCGGCCGAAGGCGCATCTTGATAGGGTTTTTTGTCACGCCAGACAACGGCGATCACGCCACTGTGCGACTGGCAGCTATTTTTCCCGCTCGCTGCGCAGCTTCGCCCAATAGTCCAGCCGCTTCCTGATATCGCGCTCGAAGCCGCGCTCGGGCGGGTCGTAGAATGTCTGCCTTCCCATCTTCTCCGGAAAATAGTCCTGGCCGGAAAAAGCGTCGGGTTCGTCGTGGTCGTAGCGATAGCCGGCGCCGTAATCTTCCTGTTTCATCAGCTTGGTCGGCGCATTGAGAATGTGCTTGGGCGGCAGCAGCGAACCGAATTCCTTCGCCGCCTGTGTGGCGGCCTTGAACGCGGTATAGACTGCATTGGATTTCGGCGCGGTGGCGAGATAGACGGTCGCCTCGGCGAAGGCCAGTTCGCCCTCGGGCGAGCCCAGATAGTCGTAGGCGTCCTTGGCGGCGTTAGCGACGACGAGCGCCTGCGGGTCGGCCAGCCCGATATCCTCCATCGCCATGCGCACCAACCGGCGCCCGAGATAAAGCGGATCTTCGCCGGCGTCGAACATGCGGGCCAGATAGTAGAGTGCCGCGTCGGGGTCGGAGCCGCGCACCGATTTGTGCAACGCGGAGATCAAATTGTAATGGCCGTCCTGGCCTTTGTCGTAGATCGGCGCGCGGCGCTGGACGATGCGCTGCAGAGCTTCGGCGCCGAACACCTCCTTTGATTTCGCTGCGCGCCAGACCTCTTCGGCGAGCGTCAGCGCCGCGCGGCCGTCGCCGTCGCTCATGCGGATGAGCATCGCACGCGCGTCTTCATCGAGCGGCAGCGCCCTGCCCTCTGCCTCCTCGGCCCGCGCCAGCAACTTGGCGATGCTGTCTTCGCCGAGCGAGTGAAAGACCAGCACGCGCGCGCGCGACAAAAGCGCGGCGTTAAGCTCGAAGGACGGGTTCTCGGTGGTGGCGCCGACCAGCACGACGGTGCCGTCTTCCATCACGGGCAGAAAACTGTCCTGCTGGGCGCGGTTGAAACGGTGGATCTCGTCGACGAACAGCAGCGTCTGGCGGCCGTTCGAGCGGCGCAGCTTCGCTGCCTCGAACACTTTCTTCAGGTCGGCAACGCCGGAAAACACGGCCGAGATCTGTTCGAAGGCGAGGCTTGTCTCGCCGGCAAGCAGCCGTGCGACCGTGGTCTTGCCGGTGCCGGGCGGGCCCCAGAAGATCATCGAGCCGAGCGAGCCGGAGCCGATCAGCCGCGTCAGCGCGCCGTCGGGTCCGGTCAGATGCTCCTGGCCGACGACCTCGCCGAGGTTCTTTGGGCGCAAACGGTCGGCCAGCGGCCTGCCGGGCGGCGTCTTTTCCGGTTCATCGACACTGAACAGATCGGCCATGCAACTTCTTCTTGCCTGGAGCCCGATCATGCTGACGGTCGGGCTCAGTAACGCAACACCTGGCGCAGTATCTGCCCGCCGCGCTCGACGGTAAAGCGCCACCAGCGCGTATCCTGCTGGGCTACCTGTTCCAGGGTCGCCGCCTTGTCGATCGTCAGGCCATTGACCTCACGCACGATGTCGCCCGGCTGGAATCCAAAATCGGCAGCGGGCGAATCGCGGTTGATGTCGACCACGGTTACGCCTTTGACATCGGTGCGCAGACCGAGCCGTTGGGCAAGCCGTGGCGACAGTTCAGCAACCTTGGCGCCGGAAAAGGGGCTGCGGCCGCGCAATGTGAGTTCCGCAGCTTTGGCGCCTTCGGGCGGTCGTTCCAGAGCGATGTCCATCGTCGCTTGCTGACCCTTGCTCAGAACGCCGAAGCTGGCATTCGTACCAATCGACAGCGTCGCCATCCGGTAGTCCAGCGCCCCGACGCTCTCGACCGGCTTGCCGTTGAGCGACAGCACTACGTCGCCAGGCTTGAGCCCTGCCTTGGCCGCGGGTCCCGCCTCTTCGACCGAAGAAACCAGCGCACCGGTCGGTTTGTCCATGCCGAGCGATTCCGCAATCTGCGGCGTCACCGCCTCGAACTCGGCACCGGCATACGGCCGCTCGAAGAAGTCGAGCCCGGCCTTGGCCGCATCGGCGAAGGCGCGGACCATGTTCGAAGGGATGGCAAAGCCGATGCCGATCGAGCCGCCGCTACGGCTATAGATCGCGGTGTTGATGCCGATCAGCTGCCCTCCCATGTTGACCAGCGCGCCACCGGAATTGCCGGGGTTGATGGCGGCATCGGTCTGGATGAAGAAGCTGGAATCGGAGATGCCGATATGGCTGCGCGCCACCGCCGAAATGATGCCGCTGGTGGTGGTCTGGCCGACCCCGAACGGATTGCCGATCGCCAACACCAGGTCGCCGACCTCGAGCGCGTCGGAATCGCCGATGGCGATCACCGGGAACGGCTTGTCAGAAGAAATCTTGAGCACGGCGAGGTCGAGCGTCTCATCCTTGAGCAGCACCTTACTGTCGAATTCGCGCCCGTCGGCGGTCGCGACCTTGACCTGGTCGGCGTCCTTGACGACATGGAAATTGGTGACCACGACGCCGGTCGGATCGACCAGTACCCCCGAACCGAGCGACGACTGCGCGCGCGGCTGCGAGCGGCCGAAGAACTCCTCGAAAAACGGATCGCCGTCGAAGGGTGACGCCACCTTGGCGGTCTGCGAGGCGTAGACATTGACTACAGCCGGCGCCGTCTGCTTGACCAGCGGCGCAAAGGACAGCTGCACCTCCTCGCGGCCGAAGGGCACGCGCTTGTCGGGGCCGGAGGTGGCGTTTTCGCCTTCGACGCCATGCAACAGATCGGTCAGCACGTCGGACAGACCAGGATCTGGCTTGGTCTCCTCCGCCAGCGCGTGCCTGGCCGCAGGCACGACGGCCAACGCCATCAAGGCGCAGATCAGAACAATGGACAGCCGTTTAACGCGCATTCCGAATCCTCCAAGTCGGGCGCCATTGTCCTGACGATTGTGCAAAATGAAAGGCTAAGCCGCTGAAATCCGATTATTTTGGTAGTCGCCGCAAAAACCGGTGACAAAACCCCTGCTAGCCCTGCCCGGTACCTTCGGAAACAGAAAAAGGGGCCCGAAGGCCCCTTTTGAACTTCTCAGGAAAGCCGAGCCTTATGCGGCTGCGGCTTCCTCGTCGGTGCCTTCGGCCTCGATGCGGGCACGGTCGCCGGCGCCCTTGGCCGAGGTGTCGCGGTCGACGAACTCGATGACCGCCATTGCCGCGTTATCACCGTGGCGGAAGCCGGCCTTCATGATGCGCAGATAGCCGCCGTTGCGGGTGGCATAACGTGGCGCGATGGTATCGAACAGGCGCTTGACGACGCCTTCATCGCCGATCTGGGCAATAACCTGGCGGCGGGCGTGCAGGTCGCCGCGCTTGCCGAGCGTCACCAGCTTCTCGACGATCGGACGCAAATCCTTCGCCTTCGGCAGCGTGGTGAGGATCTGCTCGTGCTCGATAAGCGACACGGCAAGGTTGGCAAACATCGACTTGCGATGGCTTATGCTGCGGGCGAACCGGCGGCCTTTAAATCCGTGGCGCATGGCTCTTCTCCTTCATTGCGGTTTCAAGAGGCCTGAGCCCCAGTTGGTTAGCCGCATGATCTTGTCCGAAAAGTCTGCAACTTTTTGCTGCGCTGACCTTCGGTTCGGGATCATGCTTAATATTGATCTTCGTAACGCTTGGCGAGGTCTTCGATGTTTTCCGGCGGCCAGTCCGGCACTTCCATGCCGAGATGCAGGCCCATCGCCGCCAAGACCTCCTTGATCTCGTTCAGCGACTTGCGGCCGAAGTTCGGGGTGCGCAGCATCTCGGCTTCGGTCTTCTGGATCAGGTCGCCGATATAGACGATGTTGTCGTTCTTCAGGCAGTTGGCCGAACGCACCGAAAGCTCGAGCTCGTCGACCTTCTTGAGCAGCGCCGGGTTGAAGGCAAGCTCGGTAACCTGTTCGGCGGCGACTTCCTTCTGCGGCTCGTCGAAATTGACGAACAGGCCGAGCTGGTCCTGCAGGATGCGAGCGGCGAAGGCCACTGCGTCCTCGCCCGAGATCGAACCATCGGTCTCGATGGTCATGGTCAGCTTGTCATAGTCGAGAACCTGGCCCTCGCGGGTGTTCTCGACCTTGTAGGAGACCTTTTTGACCGGCGAATACAGGCTGTCGACGGGGATCAGCCCGATCGGCGCGTCCTCGGCGCGGTTGCGGTCGGCCGGCACATAGCCCTTGCCGGTGTCGACGGTGAATTCCATGCGGATTTCAGCGCCCTCGTCCAGCGTGCAGATGACGTGGTCGGGATTGAGTATCTCGACGTCGCCAACGGTCTGGATGTCGCCGGCGAGAACCGCACCCGGTCCCTGCTTGCGTACGACCATGCGCTTGGGGCCGTCGCCTTCCATACGGATGGCGATTTCCTTGATGTTCAAGACGATGTCGGTCACGTCCTCGCGCACGCCGGCGATGGACGAGAATTCATGCAGAACGCCGTCGATCTGCACGGCGGTCACAGCCGCGCCACGCAGCGAAGATAGAAGCACGCGGCGCAGCGCGTTGCCGAGGGTGAGGCCGAAGCCGCGCTCGAGCGGCTCGGCGACGAGCGTGGTCAGCGTCTTCTTCTTCGACGAGAACTCGATCTTGTTCGGCTTTATCAGTTCTTGCCAATTTTTCTGGATCATAGTGCTTTCCTTCCGTTGTCCCGCCACCATCCAATCGTGGCGGGCGACCTGGAATACCGTGGAGGAGCGCCCTTGAGGCGCTCGCGCGGCGTTCGGTAAATTCTTTAAACGCGGCGCTTCTTGCGCGGGCGGCAACCATTATGCGGGATCGGCGTCACATCACGGATCGAGGTGATGGTGAAGCCGGCGGCCTGCAGCGCGCGCAGCGCCGATTCACGACCGGAGCCGGGTCCACAGACCTCGACCTCCAGCATACGCATGCCGTGTTCCTGGGCCTTCTTGGCAACATCTTCGGCGGCCATCTGGGCAGCGAACGGGGTCGACTTGCGCGATCCCTTGAAGCCCTGGGCTCCAGCCGACGACCAGGCAATCGAGTTACCCTGCGCGTCGGTAATGGTGATCATCGTGTTGTTGAAGGTCGAATTAACGTGGGCAACGCCCGACGAGATGTTCTTGCGTTCGCGACGGCGAACACGAGTGGCTTCCTTGGCCATGATGGTCCTTTCAGTTGATCTCTACACCGCCGTAATGCCAGCGGCTCCACCAGGGAGAAGGCAGTAGGGGAATATGGCAGTAGGGCAGTATGTCTGCCGTTCCTAGTGCCTTACTGCCCTACTCCTTACTGCCCTAAATTACTTCTTCTTTCCGGCAATCGACTTGGCCGGCCCCTTGCGGGTGCGCGCATTGGTATGTGTGCGCTGACCACGAACCGGCAGCGAGCGGCGGTGACGCAGACCGCGGTAGCAGCCGAGGTCCATGAGTCGCTTGATGTTCATTGACACTTCGCGGCGCAGATCGCCCTCGACCTGATAGTCGCGGTCGATGGTCTCGCGGATCTGCAGCACTTCCGCGTCGGTCAGCTGGTTGACGCGACGCTCGGCCGGGATGCCGACCTTGTCGACGATCTCCTGGGCGAACTTCTTGCCAATGCCGTGAATGTATTGAAGCGCGATGACGACGCGCTTGTTGGTCGGAATGTTGACGCCGGCTATACGAGCCATGTTCTTCTCTTCTCCATGTAGGCCGGGCGAGCCGGCGCTTCAAGTTGCCCCGCGTCCGGTGGAGGCCGGCCCTTGCGGGAGTTTCCAGTTCAAAGCGGCCTGCCTTGCCCTTGCGGACAAGCAAGCCTCATGCCTGATAGGAAGACGGGCCGCCATACCCCAGCGGGCCGCTCCAGTCAAGCGCAATCGTTCGATTCTCTAGCCGGCCGCTCGGCCAACCTGCCGGGTCGTCGCCCTGAGCACCGCCTCGATCTGCTGCGTCACCGCATCGATGTCGGCCATGCCATCGACGCCCTTGAGTTTGCCCTTGGCATAGTAGTAGCCGATCAGCGGCGAGGTTTTCTTGTAATATTCCCTCAAGCGTTCTTCGAACACCGCTGGACTGTCGTCCTTGCGCACCGGCAGGCCTGCGGCCTTGGCTTCTTCGGCGCGCTTGACGATTCGGCCAACCAGCGCCTTGTCGTCGACGACAAATTCGATGACCGCGTCTAGCTCCAGTCCGCGATCCGACAGCATTTCCTCAACGGCGTCCGCTTGCACCAGAGTTCGGGGATACCCGTCAAGGATGAAACCGTTTGCGCAATCAGCTTGATCGATGCGCTCGGCCACGATGGCATTGACGATAGCGTCGGACACCAGTTCGCCAGCGTCCATCACCGCCTTGGCGCGCTTGCCGACTTCGGTGCCGGCCTGAACAGCAGCACGCAGCATGTCCCCCGTGGAAAGCTGTGGGATGCCGTGTCGTTCTACCAGTCTCAGTGCTTGTGTCCCCTTGCCCGCCCCCGGCGGTCCAAGCAATATCAACCTCATCTGGCCTTTTTCCCCCCGCGCAACTTCGACTTCTTGATCAGGCCCTCATACTGGTGCGCGATCAGGTGACCCTGAATCTGCGCCACCGTATCGAGCGTTACACTGACCACGATCAGGAGCGAAGTGCCACCAAGGTAGAACGGTACGCCAGTCGCTGAAATCAGGAACTCGGGCAACAGACACACCAGCACCAGATAAATGGCGCCGACGACGGTGATGCGGGTGAGCACATAGTCGATATAGTCCGCAGTGCGCTCGCCCGGACGATAGCCCGGGATGAAGCCCGAATGCTTCTTGAGCTGGTCGGCGGTGTCCTTCGGATTGAAGACGATCGCCGTATAGAAGAAGGCGAAGAACACGATCATCGCCGCGTAGAAGGCCATATAGAGCGGTTGGCCGTGGCCGAGCGCCGCCAGGATGGTGCTAGCCCATGCAGGCATATTGGTGGTCTGCGAGAAGCCGGCGACGGTCGCAGGCAGTAGCAGCAGCGACGAGGCGAAGATCGGCGGAATGACGCCGGACGTGTTGAGCTTCAGCGGCAGATGCGAGGTATCGCCCTGGAACATGCGATTGCCAACCTGGCGCTTGGGATACTGGATCAGCAGGCGGCGCTGGGCGCGCTCGAAGAAGACGATCAGCGCGATGACGATGATGGCGAGCACGATGATCGCCAGGATCAGGCCGGTCGACAAGGCGCCGGTGCGGCCAAGCTCCAGCGTGCCGGAGATGGCGCGCGGCAGGCCGGCGACGATGCCGGAGAAGATGATCAGCGAAATGCCGTTGCCGATGCCGCGGGCGGTGATCTGCTCGCCAAGCCACATCAGGAACATGGTGCCGCCGACCAGCGTGACGACGGTAGAGATGCGGAAGAACATGCCGGGATCGTTGACGATGCCGTTGCCGCCCTCAAGCCCGACCGAAATCCCGTACGCCTGGACAAGCGCCAGAAGCACTGTGCCGTAGCGCGTGTACTGGTTGATGATCTTGCGGCCCTGCTCGCCTTCCTTCTTCAGCGCTTCCAGCGATGGAATGACCGAGGTCATCAGCTGCATAATGATGGAAGCGGAGATATAGGGCATAATGCCAAGGGCAAAGATCGCCATGCGCTGCACGGCGCCGCCGGCGAACATGTTGAACATGCCGAGCACGCCCTTGCTCTGCGACGAGAAGGCCTGGGCGAAAGCGTCGGGATTGATGCCGGGCAGCGGGATGTAGGTGCCAAGACGGTAGACGAGCAGCGCGCCGATGGTGAACCAGATGCGCTTCTTCAAATCCTCGGCTTTGGCGAAGGCCGAAAAATTCAGATTCGAGGCTAGTTGTTCAGCAGCCGAAGCCATGCCTGATTCTCCGCTTGGTCACGCTCGATGCCCGCAGCTCAGGCGGCGCGTGTCACCGAAGCTCACGAGATAAGCTCCGGACTGCAAACATGCAAGCGGCCGCGTTGATGCGGCCGCCACATCTGTCGGATCAAAGCACGACCGCAGGCAAAACCGAATTCCGCCTTTGCCGAACGTGCTTCAAATTGCCGTTACTCGGCGGCTGCCTGCTCAGGCAGTTTCACCGAGCCGCCGGCCTTTTCGATCTTCTCGATCGCGGCCTTGGAGGCTCCGGCCACGTCGAAGGCAAGCTTGGCCTTGATGTCGCCGTCCGAAAGGATGCGCACGCCGTCCTTGACGCGACGGATGACGCCGGCCGCAACCAGCGCCTCGGCCGTCACAACTGTCTTAGCGTCAAGCTTCTTGGCATCGAGCGCCGCCTGGATGCGGGCCAGCGACACGACAGTGAAGCTCTTGGCGAAGATATTGTTGAAGCCGCGCTTCGGCAGACGCCGGTAGAGCGGCATCTGGCCACCCTCGAAGCCGTTGACGGCGACACCGGAGCGCGCCTTCTGGCCCTTAACGCCGCGACCGGCGGTCTTGCCCGAACCGGAACCGATGCCACGGCCGAGACGCTTCTTGGAGTGCGTCGCGCCGTCCTTGTCACGCAGATCATTGAGTTTCATCTGGATTCTCCTGCGCTCTGGCTCAGCCCTCGTCCACGACGCGGACGAGATGCTGGACGGCAGCGATCATGCCGCGCACCGAGGGCGTATCCTCCAGCGTGCGCTGCTTGTGCATCTTGTTGAGGCCGAGGCCGACCAGCGTTGCGCGCTGCTCCTTCGGCCGGCGGATCGGCGAACCGATCTGCTCGACGGTGATGGTCTTGGTTGCTTTCTTGGCCATGGTCAGATCCCTGGTCAGCGTCGACTATTCTTCAGCCGCAACGGCGGTGCCGCGGCGGGCCTGAAGGGTCGAATACTTGATGCCGCGCGCGGCAGCCACATCCTTCGGATGCATCTGGCTCTTCAGCGCGTCGAAAGTGGCGCGAACCATGTTGTAGGGGTTGGAAGAACCCATCGACTTGGCGACCACGTCATGCATGCCGAGCGTCTCGAATACGGCGCGCATCGGGCCGCCGGCGATGATGCCGGTACCTTGCTTGGCGGCGCGCAGCAGGACCCGTCCCGCGCCCCAGCGTCCCTCGACGTCATGGTGCAGCGTGCGGCCCGAGCGCAACGGCACGAAGATCATGTCGCGCTTGGCCGATTCGGTCGCCTTGCGGATCGCCTCCGGCACTTCGCGCGCCTTGCCGTGGCCGAAGCCGACGCGGCCCTTCTGGTCGCCGACGACAACGAGTGCTGCAAAGCCGAAGCGCCGGCCGCCCTTGACGACCTTGGCGACACGGTTGATGTGGACGAGCTTGTCGACCATGCCGTCGTCGCGCTCTTCGCGATCACGGCCACGGCCGCCATCCCTACGTTCCTGTGCCATATCCTGTTCCTTGTTTTTTTCCGGAAGCACGGTTGATGATGATATCCGGCGGCCTCTGTGGGTCGCCGGGGCGAATTTCGTTTTTAGAAGCTCAGACCACCTTCACGTGCAGCCTCGGCAAGCGCCTTGACGCGGCCGTGGTAGATGTAGGCGCCGCGGTCGAAGACGACTTCCTTGACGCCGGCCTTCGAGGCACGCTCGGCGATCAGCTTGCCGATGGCAGCTGCGGCCGCGGTGTCGGCGCCGGTCTTGAGCGAGCCCTTGAGCTCCTTCTCAAGCGTCGAAGCAGCCGCGATGGTGTGGCCCTTGGCGTCGTCGATCACCTGGACATAGATGTTCTTCGACGTGCGATGGACCGACAAACGCGGACGATCGCCGGCAACCTTTTTGATCTGGCGGCGGACGCGCTGAGCGCGGCGTTGGGTGGATTCTTTCGAGCCCATGATATCAGTTCCTTGCCTTCAAAAAACGGGGGCAACCATATGCGGTAGGACGAGCCTCCCGCGACCGCTCCCCGCGGCGTTAAAATTACTTCTTCTTGCCTTCCTTGCGGACGATCTTCTCGCCAGCATAGCGAACGCCCTTGCCCTTGTAGGGCTCGGGGCTGCGGTACTCGCGGATCTCGGCGGCAACCTGGCCGACCTGCTGCTTGTCGATGCCGGTCACGGTGATTTCCGTCGGCTTCGGCACCGAAATCGTCACGCCCTGCGGCGTCTCGTAGACAACGTCGTGGCTGAAGCCGAGCGCCAGCTGCAGGTTCTTGCCTTGCATCGCGGCGCGATAGCCGACGCCGGTGATCTCGAGCTTCTTTTCGAAGCCGTCCTTGACGCCCTGCAGGATGTTGACGATCTGCGTGCGCGACATGCCCCATTTGGAACGGGCGGTCTTGGTCTGGTCGCGCGGCTGGACAGCGATCTCGCTGCCTTCCATCTTGACCAGCACTTCGTCGTTCACCACGAACTTCAGCTCGCCCTTCGGACCCTTCGCCGTCACGGTCTGGCCGTTGACGGTCGCGGTCACGCCCTGCGGCAGCGAAACGGGTTTCTTTCCAATACGAGACATTCTGTTGTCCTCGTCACTTCTCTTGTTTCAGGTCTCGGTTTTCGGGACTTGATCCCGAAAGCCGGATTCCAACGGGTCACATACCAGATCAGAAGATCTGGCAGAGGATTTCCCCGCCGACATTCTGTTCGCGCGCTTCGTGGTCGGCCATCACACCCTTCGGCGTCGAAAGAATGGCGATGCCGAGGCCGTTGGCGACGTGTGGTATCGACTTGGCCGAAACGTAGACGCGGCGGCCGGGCTTCGAGACCCGGGCGATTTCGCGCACCACCGGCGCACCGTCGAAATACTTCAGCTCGATCTCGATTTCGGACTTGCCGTTGTCGAAGTCGGTCTGGCTGTAGTCGCGGATATAGCCTTCGGCCTTCAGCACGTCGAGGACACGGGTGCGCAGGCGCGAAGCCGGCGTCGAAACGCTCGACTTCTTACGGCCATACGCGTTGCGGATGCGGGTCAGCATATCGCCGAGAGGATCGCTCAATGACATCTTATGTCCTCCTTACCAGCTCGACTTGACCAGGCCCGGGATCTGGCCGTTATTGCCGAGATCACGAAGCGCGATACGCGATACTTTGAGCTTGCGATAATAGGCACGCGGACGTCCGGTGACTTCGCAGCGGTTGCGGATGCGGGTCTTGGCCGAGTTGCGCGGCAGCGCCGAAAGCTTCAGCTGAGCGCGGAAGCGCTCTTCCATCGGCTTGGACTGATCCATGATGATCGCCTTGAGCACCTTGCGCTTGGCAGCGAACTGGTCCGCAAGCTTGCGGCGCCTGTTGTTCTTCTCGACTGAGCTGGTCTTTGCCATTTCAGATTTTTCCTTTTCTCGCTGCCGTTACTGGCGGAAGGGGAAGTTGAAGGCCTTGAGCAATGCCCTGGCTTCGTCGTCCGTCTTCGCAGTCGTACAAACGATGACGTCCATGCCCCAGATCTGATCAACCTTGTCGTAGTTGATCTCCGGGAACACGATGTGTTCCTTGATGCCCATGGCATAGTTGCCACGGCCATCGAAGCTCTTCGGGTTGAGCCCGCGGAAGTCGCGGACGCGCGGCAGTGCGATGTTCACGAGGCGGTCGAGGAACTCGTACATGCGTTCCTTGCGCAGCGTGACCTTGGCGCCGATCGGCATCTTCTCGCGAACCTTGAAGCCGGCGATCGAGTTGCGGGCGCGGGTGACAACGGCCTTCTGGCCGGCGATCATTGCAAGGTCCTCCGCCGCGATCGAAGGCTTCTTCGAATCGCCGGTCGCCTCGCCGACGCCCATGTTCAACACGATCTTGTCGATGCGCGGAACCTGCATCTCGTTCTCGTAGCCGAACTGCTCCTGCAGCGCCTTGCGAATGGTCTCGTTGTAGACCTGCTTGAGGCGCGGCGTGTTCTGGGCAGTTGCCTGCTTGGTTTGAGCCTTAGCCATTGATGACTTCTCCCGAGCGCTTGGCGACGCGCACCTTCTTGCCGTCCTTCTGGAAGATGAAGCCGACGCGGGTCGGCTTGCCATCCTTGGGGTCGGCCAGCGCGATGTTCGACAGCTGGATCGGCGCTTCCTTGGTGATGATCCCGCCCTCTTGGGACTGGGACTGCTTCTGATGACGACGGATCAGGTTGACGCCGCGCACCAGCGCGGTGTCGTCCTTCGGCTGCACCGAAAGGACTTCGCCCGAACGGCCCTTGTCCTTGCCGGCCAGCACGACGACCTTGTCGCCTTTTCTAATCTTTTGCATTGGTCCGGCTCCTTACAGCACTTCAGGCGCGAGCGAGATGATCTTCATGTGGTTCTTGGCGCGGAGTTCGCGCGGAACCGGTCCGAAGATACGCGTGCCGATCGGCTCTTTCTTGTTGTCGACGAGAACGGCTGCGTTCTTGTCGAAACGGATCACGCTGCCGTCCGGGCGGCGGATGTCCTTGGCCGTGCGAACCACGACCGCCTTCATCACATCGCCCTTCTTGACGCGGCCGCGCGGGATGGCTTCCTTGATCGACACCACGATGATGTCGCCCACGGAAGCGTATTTCCGCTTCGAGCCGCCCAGCACCTTGATGCACATGACACGACGGGCGCCGGAATTATCCGCGACGTCGAGGTTTGTTTGCATCTGAATCATGACTGGCCGCCTTCTTCTTTTCTAACGGGACGGGTTTCTCACCCCTCCCCGGTCTGTCCAAAATTCGTTTCGTTAGCCCCGATCAGGCCTGGTCCGAAGACACCACGACCCAGCGCTTGTCCTTGGAAATCGGCTTCGATTCCTGGATGAACACCTGATCACCGACCTTGTGGGCGTTGTTCTCGTCGTGCGCCTTGTACTTCTTGGTCATGCGCACGGTCTTCTTCATCACGGGATGCGTGAAGCGCCGTTCGACCTTGACGACAACCGTCTTCTCGTTCTTGTCGCTGACGACGGTGCCCTGCAGAATGCGCTTTGGCATGGTTTTCGTCCTTAAGCCTTCTTGGCCGCGGACTTTTCCGCAGCGATGGTCTTGATACGCGCAATGTCCTTGCGGACCTGCCTCACGCGCGCGGTCTTCTCAAGCTGGCCGGTGGCCTTCTGGAAGCGCAGGTTGAACTGCTCCTTCTTCAGGCTGGCCAGGTCGTCGGTCAGCTGGTCCTGCGTCTTGGTCCGGATGTCTTCGGCTTTCATGATCAGCCCGTCCTTATTCTGCGATGCGCTGTACGAAGCGCGTCCTGACCGAGAGCTTGGCCGCGCCGAGACGCAGCGCCTCACGGGCGGTTTCTTCGTTGACGCCGTCGATCTCGAACATGATGCGACCCGGCTTGACGCGTGCCGCCCAGTAGTCGACGGCGCCCTTGCCCTTACCCATACGGACTTCAGTCGGCTTCGACGTAACCGGCACGTCCGGGAAGATACGGATCCACACCCGGCCGGCGCGCTTCATCTCGCGGGTGATCGCGCGGCGAGCCGCCTCGATCTCACGCGCGGTGACGCGATTCGGCTCAAGCGCCTTCAGCCCGAAACCACCGAAATCCAGGTTGGTGCCGCCCTTGGCGGTACCGTGGATGCGGCCCTTGAACTGCTTGCGGAACTTTGTGCGCTTTGGCTGCAGCATCGTTCTAACTCCAAATTCCTGACTGTCTTACGCGTTTTCGCGACGGCGACCGCGCTCGCGCTCACCACCACCATGCGCATGATCGCCCTCGGTGGCGCGGCGCTCCGAAGCCATCGGGTCGTGCTCGAGGATCTCGCCCTTGAACACCCAGACCTTGACGCCGCAGATACCGTAGGCCGTATTCGCCTCGGCCGTGCCGTAGTCGACATCGGCGCGCAGCGTATGCAGCGGCACGCGGCCTTCGCGATACCATTCCATGCGCGCGATCTCGGCGCCGCCGAGACGGCCGGCGCAGTTGATGCGGATGCCTTCGGCACCCAGGCGCATCGCCGACTGGACGGCGCGCTTCATGGCGCGGCGGAACGCGATGCGGCGCTCGAGCTGCTGGGCGATCGACTGGGCGACCAGGGTCGCGTCGATCTCCGGCTTGCGCACTTCGACGATGTTCAAATGCGTCTCGGACTTGGTCATCTCCATCAGCTTCTTGCGAAGCTTCTCGATGTCGGCGCCCTTCTTGCCGATGATCAGGCCCGGACGCGCCGCATGGATGGTGACGCGGCACTTCTTGTGCGGACGCTCGATCACGACCTTCGAGATCGCAGCCTGCTTGAGTTCCTTCTCAAGATATTTGCGGATCTTGATGTCCTCGTGCAGCAGCTTGCCGTATTCGCCGGTGTTCGCGAACCACCGCGAATCCCAGGTGCGGTTGATGCCGAGACGCAGACCGATCGGATTGACTTTCTGGCCCATTATGCGGCCTCCCCTTTTTCTTCGACTTCACGAACGACGATCGTGAGGTGCGAGAACGGCTTCTCGATACGGCTGGCGCGACCACGGCCACGGGCATGGAACCGCTTCATGACAATCGACTTGCCGACATAGGCTTCCGCCACGATCAGCGCATCGACGTCGAGGTCGTGGTTGTTTTCCGCGTTGGCGATCGCCGATTCCAGCGTCTTCTTGACCGTGCCGGAAATCCGCTTGGCCGAGAATTCGAGGTCGGAAAGCGCTGTCGCGACCTTCTTGCCGCGGATCAGCGCGGCAACCAGGTTCAGCTTCTGCGGGCTGATACGGATCGTGCGCAACACGGCGCGCGCTTCGTTGTCAGCAAGCCTGCGCGGAGCTTTGGCCTTGCCCATGATTATTTCCTCTTCGCCTTCTTATCCGCGCCGTGACCGTAATAGGTCCGGGTCGGAGCGAATTCACCGAACTTGTGACCGACCATGTCCTCGTTCACCGAGACGGGAACGTGTTTCTGGCCGTTGTAGACGCCGAAGGTGAAGCCGACGAACTGCGGCAGGATGGTGGAGCGGCGGCTCCACATCTTGATCACCTCATTGCGACCACCTTCACGAACCTTGTCCACCTTCTTCAGAAGGTAGCCGTCGATGAAGGGGCCTTTCCAAATCGAACGAGTCACTTGGCGTTACCTCTTCTTAGCTCTTGCGCTGATGGCGCGAGCGCAGGATGAACTTGTCGGTCGCCTTGTTGGACCGCGTCTTCTTGCCCTTGGTCGGCTTGCCCCAGGGCGAAACCGGATGGCGGCCACCCGAGGTGCGGCCTTCGCCGCCGCCATGCGGATGGTCGACCGGGTTCATGGTCACGCCGCGATTGTGCGGACGTTTGCCACGCCACACGGTGCGGCCAGCCTTGCCGTCATTGATGTTACCGTGGTCTGGGTTGGACACGGCGCCGACAGTGGCCATGCAGGAGCCGTGGACGACACGCTGCTCGCCCGAATTGAGGCGCAGGATCGCCATGCCCTGGTCGCGGCCGACGAGCTGGCCATAACCACCGGCCGAACGGGCGACCTGAGCGCCCTTGCCGGGCTTCAGCTCGATATTATGGACGATCGTGCCGACCGGCATCGAGGCCAGCGGCATCGCATTGCCCGGCTTCACGTCGACCGATTCACCGGCCACGATCTTGTCGCCGGGAGCCAGACGCTGCGGGGCGATGATGTAGGACAGCTCGCCATCGTCGTACTTGATCAGCGCGATGAAGGCGGTGCGGTTCGGATCGTACTCGATACGCTCAACCGTACCGACGACGTCGAACTTGCGGCGCTTGAAGTCGATGATGCGGTAGGTGCGCTTGTGACCGCCGCCGATGAAGCGGGCCGTGATGCGGCCGTAATTGTTGCGGCCGCCCGACTTGGTCAGGCCTTCGGTCAGGCCCTTGACGGGCTTGCCCTTGTAGAGGCCCGAGCGGTCGACGATGACCAGCTGACGGGTGCTCGGCGTTACCGGGTTGAATTTTTTCAGTGCCATTGTTCTGTCCTCGCGACCTTGCTCAGAGACCCGTCGCGACGTCGATCGACTGGCCGTCGGCCAGCGTCACAACCGCCTTCTTGACGTCGCTCTGGCGGCCGATCGTGCCGCGGAAGCGCTTGATCTTGCCCTTGCGGACAAGCGTGTTCACAGCCATCACCTTGACGCCGAACAGCGCTTCGACGGCGGCCTTGATTTCCGGCTTCGACGCCTTCTTGGCGACATTGAAGACGACCTGGTTCTGCTCGGAAGCCATGGTCGACTTTTCGGTGATCGCCGGCGAGACGATCACGTCGTAGTGACGAAGGTCGGTCATTTGAAGCGCTCCTCGAGAGCCTCGACGGCGGCCTTGGAAAGGACCAGCGTGCCGCGGCGCAGAATGTCGTAGACGTTGATGCCCTGGATGGGCAGCACGTCGATGTTCGGGATGTTGGTCGCGGCCAGCTTGAAATTCTTGTCAAGCTCGGCGCCGCCGATCACCAGGGCGTTGCTCAGGCCCAGCGTCGCGAAATTCGCGATCAGTGCCTTGGTCTTGGCCTCGGTCAGCTTCAGCTCGTCGATGATGATGATCGACGCGCTTTTGGCCTTGGCCGAAAGCGCATGCTTGAGACCGAGCGCACGCACCTTCTTCGGCAGATCGTGCTCGTGGCTGCGCACGACCGGGCCGTGGGCCTTGCCGCCGCCGCGGAACTGCGGAGCGCGAGCCGAATGGTGACGGGCGCGGCCGGTACCCTTCTGCTTGTACATCTTGGCGCCGGTGCGGGCGATTTCCGCGCGGCCCTTGGCCTTGTGCGTGCCCTGCTGCTTCTTGGCGAGCTGCCAGCGCACGACGCGCTGCAGGATGTCCTCGCGCGGATCAAGGCCGAAAATCTCTTCGGAGAGCTTCAGCTTACCGGCGTCCTTGCCGCCAAGCGTTGTAATCTTGAGGTCCATTATTCCGCTCCCTCTGTGGCCGGGGCCTCGTTCTTGGCGGCACCATCGGTTGCAACGGCGCGGATCGCGGCGGGCTTCGGCGCATTGGCCGGAAGCGCCACCTTGGCCGCATCGCGGACCAGGATCCATGCACCCTTCGAACCCGGGACCGCACCGCGGATCAGGATCAGGCCACGATCGGCGTCAGTCGAGACGACCTCGACATTCTGCGTGGTGACGCGGGTGTCACCCATGTGTCCGGCCATATGCTTGCCCTTGAACACCTTGCCCGGATCCTGGCGCTGGCCGGTCGAGCCGTGTGTACGGTGCGACACCGAGTTGCCGTGCGTCGCGCGGCCGCCACCCATGTGGTGCCGCTTGATGACGCCCTGGAAACCCTTGCCGATCGTGGTTCCCGTCACATCGACCTTCTGGCCGACGACGAAATGCTCGACGGTGATCTCGGCGCCGACATCGATCATGTTGTCGGCGGAGACGCGGAACTCGGCAACCTTGGCCTTGGGCTCGACGGAAGCGGTCGCGAAATGGCCGCGCATCGCCTTCGACGTGTTCTTCACCTTGGCAAGGCCAACGCCGAGCTGGACGGCGGTATAGCCGTTCTTCTCCTGCGTGCGCTGCGCCACGACCTGGCAGTTCTCCATCTGGAGAACAGTGACGGGAACATGTTCCCCGGCATCGTTGTAGATGCGGGTCATTCCCACCTTCTTTGCAATCACACCTGAACGCATCGGTTCAATTCCTTTAGAGTTCCCTGTCGGGGCTGTCGCCCCTCCACGCCTCTTGTTCCTTCAGAGTTCCGGGTCGCCCCGCTGACCTCTGGTTTCTTAGAGCTTGATCTCGACGTCGACACCGGCGGCCAGGTCGAGCTTCATCAAAGCATCGACCGTCTGCGGGGTCGGGTCGACGATGTCGAGCAGACGCTTGTGCGTGCGCATCTCGAACTGCTCGCGGCTCTTCTTGTCGACGTGAGGCGACCGGTTGACCGTGAACTTTTCGATCCGCGTCGGCAGCGGAATTGGGCCGCGGACGTTGGCGCCGGTGCGCTTGGCGGTCGACACGATTTCCCGTGTCGAGGCGTCGAGCACCCGGTGATCAAACGCCTTCAGGCGGATGCGGATATTCTGTCCGTTCATGCGTCACTTCCTTGTTCTGGCGCGGCGCGGGCAGCGCCCGCGACAGATCGGTTTAAGTCCAAATTACTCTTTGATGGTGACGACGATGCCGGCACCGACGGTGCGGCCGCCTTCACGGATGGCGAAGCGCAGCTTCTCTTCCATGGC